>CAZKWK010000006.1:6093-6336 GCA_964556335.1 uncultured Bordetella sp.
TGCAGAATCCTCAGAGCCTCTGCCCGAGGCTTTCGATGATGACGATGAGACGGACTTCGGATCTTCTTCTCCAACGGCTGTCGCGCGGGAAGGGGGGCAGGCGTCCGAGGATGGCGAGCGGTCTGGAGACCACGGCCCTGACGCAGACGCCCCCGATGCCGAGGCGCCGTCGGATCCATCTCCCCAAGAGCCACTGGACCCACGTTTTGAGCTGATTGTCGACTTCTCGGGTACTGCACCCCT
>CAZKWK010000006.1:6346-36055 GCA_964556335.1 uncultured Bordetella sp.
GTGCAGACAAAACCGGTGCGTCACTATCTTGATGCCCAGAAGGGTGTGGTGCAGGTGGGGATGGTGCTTGCCACCCGATCAGGTTTTGCGAGCCTCATTGAGATTGAAGAGTTTCTTGATCAGTCAGAGCGGCTGATGCTGCCCTATGGCTTGAGCCGTATTGGACCGCGTCCGGATAGTGCGCAGGCCATGGCGCGGGCGCGTGAGGTCGACATGTTGCTGAGTCGTCTCGATGGTCAGATCTGCTTTCACTTAAAGGCGAGCCGGCTGCCGTCCTGGTCCGATGTTGATGGGATTATGGCGGCCCTGGGGCTTCAGGTACGGGGCGATGGCCACTACGCGCGGCTCGATGCGGAAGGCGCGCTGCGCTATGTGATCATGCCCGCCGATGACGGGCTGTTTCTGAGTCTGCTCTTGGATCTGCCGCGCGTCTCCCAGCCCGCTGTTGTACTGGGGCAGATGGTGGAGGACGCGCAGGCCATTGCGCAGGCCTTTGAGGCAGAGTTGGTGGATGACCGGGGGATGCCACTTCTCGCACCCGCGATGCAGATGATGCGTGCCCAGGTCGGTGCCCGTGCGGAACAACTGCAGGCTGTGGGGCTGGTGCCCGGCAGCCTGCTGGCCTGTCGCCTATTTTCATGACCACCTGCATGACCACCAATACCGATCGGGACCGACTGTCCGCCTTGCGAGCGGAGGTTCGTAGGCATCAGCGTCTCTACCATGGCGACGATGCACCAGAGATTACCGATGCCCAGTACGATGCCCTGGTGGCAGAGCTCGCAGCCCTGGAGGCCCGGGTTCTCGGGGAGGGGCCCGATCGCGAACAGACCGCAGGGGTATCGACGCCCTCGGTCTTAGAGGCGGTGGGCTTTGCCCCAAAGCGTGAGTTTGTCTCGGTCACCCATCGGCAGCCGATGCTCTCGCTCAACAACGGATTTAGTCGCGAGTCTCTCGACCAGTTCGTGGCCCGTCTCGATCAGCAACTGGGTCTGGGGGGGCGCCTACAGACGGCCGCGGCCTTCTCTGCCGATCTGAAGTTCGATGGCCTGGCCTTGAGCCTTGTCTATGAAGACGGCGTCTTTGTTCAGGCGGCGACCCGCGGTGATGGGTCTGTGGGTGAGGATGTCACCGCCAATATCCGCACGATTACGCAGATTCCCGCCCGGCTTACCGACGCCCGGGGCATCACGGGGCGACTGGAGGTACGCGGGGAGGTCTATATGGCGACGGCCGATTTCACCGCATTGAATGCACGCCAGGCGGCCCAAGGCCTGAAGGTCTTTGCCAATCCGCGCAATGCGGCCGCAGGCAGCCTTCGGCAGCTCGATGCCCGGATTACCGCAGAACGGCCACTGCGGTTTTTTGCCTATGGTGTCTCTGAGCCGCCCGCCTCTTGGCAGGGTATTCAGAATTACTCCGAACAGCTTGCGCTCCTGCGTGCGTTGGGCTTTCCGGTCTGCGATCGGCGCCTGGCGCATGCCTCCCTAGAGGCGCTATGGGCCTTTATTGGAGAGGCGGAGCGGGATCGGCACAGCCTGCCCTTTGAGATTGATGGGGTGGTGATAAAGCTCGAGTCGCTCTCGCAGCAGCAACAGGCCGGTTTCGTCTCGCGGGCGCCGCGCTATGCACTGGCCTACAAGTTTGCGGCGGAGGAGGCCAGCACCCAGCTTCTGGCCATTGATGTGCAGGTGGGGCGTACCGGGGTGTTAACGCCTGTGGCCCGGCTCGCGCCCGTGCGGGTGGGTGGGGTCGTGGTCACCAACGCCACGCTGCATAACGAAGACGAGATTCGCCGCAAAGACGTGCGAGAAGGCGACACGGTCTGGGTGCGGCGGGCTGGTGATGTGATTCCCGAAGTGCTCGGCCCCATTCTTGCCCTTCGTCCTGCCGGGGCGCGGCTCTTCGAGATGCCGAGTCGCTGCCCGGTCTGTCAGGGCCCCGTGGCCCGTCTGCAGGATGAGGCAGCCGCCCGCTGCACAGCGGGCCTGTCGTGCCGCGCGCAGCTCATTCAGGCGCTGCTGCATTTCTGTCAGCGAAAGGCGCTCAATATCGAAGGCCTGGGGGATAAGCTGGCTGAGCAGCTTGTCGATACCGGGCTCGTGACCCGTCCGTCCGACCTCTTTCGCATTCCGAAGGCGGCCTTGGTGGCGCTACCGCGTATGGCGGACAAGTCCGCGCAGAATCTGCTGGATCAGATTGAGGTGGCCCGCCGAACGAGTCTGGCCCGGCTGATCTTTGGCCTGGGAATTCGGCATGTCGGCGAACGTACCGCGAGAGATTTGGCCCTGCACTTTGGGTCGCTCGCTGCCCTCGCGGAGGCCTCGGAGGAGGCCCTGATGCAGGCCCCCGATGTGGGCCCGGTGGTGGCAGCGTCAATCACGGCGTTCTTTGCCCAGCCGGAGCAGCGTGCAGAGGTTTTGGCGATCGCAGGCTTCATGGAGATTGACCGACTCGACGACCGGCCGGCTGTCGCACCGCAGGGTGCCGTAATCGCGGGGCAGTCCGCGCTGCCTCTGGCAGGCCGTACTGTGGTGCTTACCGGCACGTTGTCGACCCTCAGCCGTGATGAGGCCTCAGCGCTGGTCTACGCCTTAGGAGGCCAGGTTGTGCAGTCGGTCTCGAAGAAGACAAGCCTCGTGATCGCGGGGGAGAGTCCGGGCTCCAAGCTGGAGAAGGCGCAAGCCTTGGGTGTGGAAGTCTGGGATGAAGACCGCTTTCTGCAGCTGGCCGGCCCGCTTCGCGGGTAGGCTCAGGCAACCGCTGGGGCGAGTACCTTTAAGAGTTCTGACTCCAGCGCGACCTGAAACCGCTCGCGGGCGAGTTCGGGCCCACGCACCAAGAAGACATCTTCGGCCCGCTCACCCAGGGTGGATACCCGTGCGGTATGGATCTCTACCTGATGCCGGCTGAGACAGTGGGCGATGCTGTAGAGCAGCCCAGCCCGGTCTGCCGCGGTAATCGACAGAATAAAGAACTGGCCGCGCGCATCGGGTTCAAGCGCTACCGTCGGCGGCACCGGAAAGTGTTTCGACTGACGCGACAGCCGCCCGCGGGCCACCGGTGCAGGCAGAGGCCGATGGGCGGACAGGTGCTCCGATAGGCCTGCCTCAATGAGACTCACCATCTCGCGCGCATGGCCTGCAAAGTGCTCGTGATCCACGAGAAAGACATCGAGCACATAGCCATCTTGCGTGGTGTGGATGCGGGCATCGAGCACGGGAAGGGCCTGCGCATCGAAGTAGGCAGTGATACGGGCAAAGACTTCTTCGGAATCTCGAAGGTAGACCCCCACCTGAAGGCCCTCGCCCGCCGGGGCGAGCCGGGCAAAGACCAGGGGTTCGGTGGTCTGCTGGCGCTCTTTAATCTGCCGTGCATGCCAGGCAATTTCTTCAGCGGACTGCCGCAGGAAATAGCTTGCGTCGAGGGTCTGCCAGAGCTGATGGGCGGCCTCAACCGAGCGGCCATGCAGTTGCAGAATACGCTCGGCCTCCTGCCGTTTGGCCGCACGCGTCTGCTCAAGCGAGGTGCCTGCCCGCTGGGGCTGCGGCCCGGGCGAGGGCGCTCTGGACTGCAGCAGATCACGTGTTTTTCGGAAGAGTTCTTCTAGTAGTTTTGCCTTCCAGGCATTCCAGACTTTTGGGCTGGTACCGCGTACATCAGCGACCGTAAGAAGGTAGAGCGACTGGAGTCGCTCCACGGTGCGGACCTTTTCTGCAAAGGCCTCAATGACAAGGGGATCTGCCAGGTCTTGCTTCTGGGCGATGCTCGACATGGTGAGGTGCTCCTGCACCAGAAAGACGAGCAGCGACTCGGTCTCCGCATTGAGGCCAAACTGGCGGCAGAACTTTTCTACTTCGTGGGCACCCAACTCGGAATGGTCGCCGCCGCGGCCCTTGGCAATGTCGTGAAAGAGGGCGGCAAGGTAGAGCTTCCACGGCGCGTTCATTTCCGACATGAGTTCTGTGAGCAGCGGAAACTCATGGGCATGCTCGGTCATCGTAAACCGACGCAGGTTTCGAATGACCTGCAGAATATGTTGGTCCACCGTGTAGACATGGAAAAGGTCGTGCTGCATCTGGCCCACGATGCGGCGAAACACGGGCAGCATGCGACCCAGAATGCCCAGGTTATTCATGATGCGAAGCGCATGCACAATTCCGCGCGGCTCCTGAAACATTTTGAGCAGCAGGGCCTGATGTTTGGGGTCATCTCGGTAGCGCTGATCAATCGCGTCGCGATGGTTCCAGAGCGCCCGCAGCGTGCGCGCGGTCATACCGCGTCGACTCGAAGACTGCTGCATGGCCAGAAAGGCCTCCAGCATGGCCGTGGGTCGTTGGGCAAAGACCTGGTCATGGCGGATATCGAGAAGTCCGCGTACCTCTTGAAAGTCGTTGTTGATGGGCCGGGCCTCGGCGGCCGCGTTACTGTTGGTGCTGCGCACCAGCTCCAGGTCTGCCAACAGAATCGAGGTCACCTGTGACACAAGCTTGGCGGCCCGATAGTAACGCTGCATCAATACCTCGCTGGGCCGGCGGCCGCTGTGGCTTGTGATGCCTAGCTGCTCGGCCATGCGATTCTGAAGGTCGAAGACGAGCCGGTCTTCCCGTCGCCCCGCGAGCAGGTGTAGGTGCGCCCGAAAGGTCTGCAGCACCGACTGATGGAGCGCCAGTTGGCGGGCCTCTTTTGCGGTGAGTAGCCCGCGCGCTGCGAGGCTCGACCAGGTGCCGTCGAGCCCTAGGGCCAGGGCAACCCATCGAATGACCTGCAAGTCTCTGAGCCCGCCGGGGCTCTCCTTGACGTTGGGCTCTAAGGCATAGGGTGAGTCTTGGTAGCGATGATGTCGTTGTTGGAGTTCGAGCAGCTTGCCCTGTACAAAGCCTGCCTGGTCGATGGTCTCGTGCCAGCGTCTGTGAAGTTCCGCCAGAAGCGCACCGTTACCCACCAGCACCCGGGCCTCCAGCAGCGAGGTGGCAATGGTCAGGTCGTTCTGGGCGAGTACCATACATTCCGGCAACGACCGCACGCTGTGACCGGCATCTAGGCCGGCATCCCAGAGGCTTGAGACAAACTGCGACAACGGCGTCTCGACTGTGGTGGCAGAGATCGATTCGGGCAGAAGTATGAGCAGGTCGATGTCAGAAAAGGGGGAGAGTTCTCCGCGTCCGTAGCCGCCGATCGCCAAGAGCGCTGCATGCGGTACCGGGTGGGCCTCCCAGAGCGCGCGGACACATCGGTCGATGTCTTTACAGAGCCCCCGCATGAGTACCGGCGGCGGTTTGCGGTCTCGCCACCCGTCTGCATTGGTGGCGCGCGCCGCCTGCACGGCCAGTCGAACCTGGGCCGGCAGGGCGAGAGGCGGGGCGCCGCTGCGTTCGGGTGCGCTAGTCTGCGCGGGCGTGGGCTGCCCCATGGGCACGTTGCCAGTCTGGGCTGGCCTGAGAGACGGTGAGTACCTCGTAGCCGGTAGGGGTGACGAGAATGGTGTGCTCCCACTGGGCCGAGAGGCTGTGGTCTTTGGTGACAATGGTCCAGCCATCGGCGAGCTCGCGAATCTCCGGGCGGCCCGCATTGATCATGGGCTCAATGGTGAACGTCATGCCAGCCGCGAGCTTCAGCCCGGTGCCGGGACGACCGTAATGCAGGACTTGTGGCTCTTCATGAAATACCTTGCCGATGCCGTGGCCGCAGAACTCCCGCACCACCGAAAAGCCATGGGCCTCTGCATGTCGCTGAATGGCATGCCCGATATCGCCCAGGGTCTTGCCTGGGGCGACCTGCGCAATGCCCTGCCAGAGACACTGGTGGGTCACGTCGCAGAGCCGGCGCGCGCCTACCGAGGGGGCGCCGACGCAAAACATGCGGCTTGTGTCACCGTGGTATCCGTCTTTAATGACGGTAATGTCGATATTGACAATATCGCCAGTCTTTAAGGCTTTTGTACCCGGCACCCCGTGGCAGACCTGGTGGTTTACCGACGTGCAAATCGATTTGGGATATGGCGAATAGCCCGGTGGGCAATAATTGAGGGGCGCGGGGACACACCCCTGCACATTGACCATGTAGTCGTGACAGAGGCTGTCGAGTTCGCCCGTGGTGACCCCTGGTTTGACATACGGGGTAATGAAGTCGAGCACCTCCGACGCCAGTCTCCCGGCAAGTCGCATGCCGGCAATGTCCTGCTCAGATTTGATTGAAACGGCCATAAGTACTTATAATTGTATGTTTTTTTTAACTTTGGTTTAAATCATCCCCGTCGTGCGCAAGGGTGTTCTGTAGTGTTGTCTGGGTGTCGCTGTCTCAAGCGTTGTTATCGCTTTGTTATTGGCACCTCCCAAAGAACCGTGCGCGACGTTGTGAGAACCAACCCTTGCCCTTTACTTGTTGGAGACTCTAATGACTGTTGCTGCTTCTGTATCCATGCGTGAAATGCTTGAGGCCGGTGTGCATTTCGGCCACCAGACCCGTTTCTGGAATCCCAAGATGGCCCCGTATATTTTCGGTCATCGCAACAAGATTCACATTATTAATCTTGAGGCAACTGTTGCAAACATGCACGATGCCCTCAAGTTTGTGCGCCAGCTTTCGTCGCGTCGCGGCTCGGTGCTTTTTGTCGGCACCAAGCGCGCCTCCCGAGAAATCATTCAAGAAGAGGCCACGCGGGCCGGCATGCCCTTTGTGGATCAGCGTTGGCTCGGTGGCATGCTCACCAACTTCAAGACCGTAAAGACTTCCATTAAGCGCCTCAAAGACATGGAGGCTACCGAGGCCGAAGGCGGCCTGGAGCGTATGTCCAAAAAAGAGGTGCTCTCCTTTAGCCGTGAGCTCGATAAGCTTAATAAGGCGCTGGGCGGCATCAAGGATATGTCGGGCCTCCCCGATGCCATCTTCATCGTCGATGTGGGCTACCACAAGATCGCAGTGCAAGAGGCCAATAAGCTGGGCATTCCCGTGGTGGCGGTGGTGGATACCAACCACTCGCCCGAGGGCATCGACTATGTCATTCCTGGTAACGACGATGCGAGCCGCGCTGTGCGCCTCTACGCACGCGCTGTCGCTGACGCCATTATTCAAGGCCGCGGTGAGGCGCTGACCGACCTGGTGCAGTCTGTACAAGAGGGCGAAGAGTTCGTCGAGGTCGAAGAGCAGCCCGCGGCGTAAACGCCGCCTGCGGTGGGCAGCGCCTGTTACGAGGTACTGCCCTGCCGACTTTCCTCGTGTTTGTTTAATTTATTTTTGTAGAAAGAATGTGACGTTATGGCAGAGATCAGTGCAGCACTTGTAAAGGCGCTTCGTGAGAAGACCGACGCGCCGATGATGGAATGTAAGAAGGCCCTCACCGAGGCATCTGGCGATATGGATAAGGCCGAGGAAATTCTGCGGGTTCGTCTCGGATCGAAGGCCACGAAGGCTGCAAGCCGTGTGGCTGCCGAGGGGGTGGTGGCCATCGCCACGAAGGAGTCGATGGCTGCCATTGTCGAGGTCAACTGTGAGACGGACTTTGTGGCCAAGAACGACGATTTCCTGGCCTTTTCCGCAGACCTCGCGCGCATCGTGATGGACGACGCGTCGGTGTCGTCCGTCGACGCGCTCGCAACAAAGCCCCTCAAGGGTGGCACCGTTGATTCCGTGCGTACGGCGCTTGTGGGCAAGATCGGGGAGAACATCTCCGTGCGTCGCTTCTCGCGTCATCAGGCCAAGGGCCGTTTCTTTTCCTACATCCACGGCGGGGCCAAGATCGGCGTGCTCCTTGACCTCGTGGGCGGGGATGAGCAGCTCGGTCGCGATCTCGCCATGCATATCGCAGCAAGTAAGCCCCGCGCCCTCGATGCCTCGGGTGTGGATCAGGCGCTCATCGATACAGAGCGTCGGGTCGCCACCGAGAAGGCAGCCGAGTCGGGTAAGCCCGCCGATATTGTGGCCAAAATGGTCGAGGGCGCCGTACAGAAGTATCTGAAAGAGGTCACGCTCCTCGGGCAGGTCTTTGTCAAGGCGGAGGACGGCAAGCAGACCATTGAGCAACTGCTCAAGGCGAAGTCGGCTTCCATTGCCTCCTTTGCCCTCTATGTGGTCGGAGAAGGCATCGAGAAGAAGGTCTCCGATTTCGCCGCTGAGGTCGCCGCACAGTCTGCTGCGGCCCGGGCTGCCTAGTCTCTCGATTTACCCTCTTCCTGGAGCGTCTCGTCAAAGAAAAGGATTGGGAATGACCGAACAGACCGGCCATGGGAGTGGTTATCGGCGCGTTCTTCTGAAGCTGTCTGGCGAGGCGCTGATGGGAGACGACCCCTACGGCATCAATAAGGCCACGATCGACGGCATCGTGGCCGAAATTGCCCGGGTCATTGCGGAAAAGGTCGAGCTTGCCATCGTCATTGGCGGCGGGAACATCTTTCGGGGCGTCGCCCTGGGAGCCTCTGGCATGGACCGCGCCACCGCCGACTACATGGGCATGATTGCCACGGTCATGAATGCCTTGGCGCTGCAAGATGCCTTTCGGCAGACCGGCATTGAGGCCCGGGTGCAGTCCGCATTACGGATTGATCAGGTGGTGGAGCCCTATATCCGTCCGAAGGCCATTCGGTATCTCGAAGAGGGTAAGGTCGTAATTTTTGCGGCGGGCACCGGAAACCCCTTCTTCACTACCGACACAGCGGCGGCCTTACGGGGTGCCGAGGTGGGCGCCCAGCTCGTGATTAAGGCCACCAAGGTCGATGGTATTTACAGCGCCGACCCCGTGAAAGATCCCACCGCCACTCGCTATGAGGCGCTGCGCTTTGATGAAGCGATCTCTAAAAATCTGCGGGTGATGGATGCCACCGCCTTTGCCCTCTGCCGTGACCAGCGGCTTCCTATTCGTGTTTTGAGTCTGTTTAAAACGGGCGCCCTGCTGGCCGCCGTAAAGGGCGCAGCAGAAGGCACCCTGGTTCATGTCTAACGACTTCTCGTAAAGCGCAGCCGACCATGACAATTCAGGAACTTCGCAGCAGCACCGAGCAGAAGATGACCAAGAGTCTCGATAACCTAAAGACGGGGCTCTCAAAGGTACGTACTGGTCGTGCCCATCCAGGCCTGCTTGAGCACATCACCGTGGACTACTACGGGTCGCCCACGCCGCTTTCTCAGGTTGCCAATCTCAGTCTTGTTGACGCCCGTACCATCGGCGTGAGCCCGTATGAAAAGAAGATGGTGGCGGTGGTAGAGAAGGCCATTCGTGAATCCGATCTTGGGCTGAACCCCGCAAACTCGGGCGATCTGATTCGGGTGCCGATGCCGCCGCTGACAGAAGAGCGGCGTCGCGAACTCACCAAGGTGGTGAAGTCTGAAGGCGAAGACTGCAAGGTGGCGATTCGCAACATCCGCCGCGATGCCAATGAGCAACTCAAGAAGATGGTGAAGGACAAGCTCATCTCGGAAGACGAAGAGCGTCGTGCGCAGGAAGACACCCAGAAACTGACGGACCGTTTTGTGGCGGACATTGACAAGATCTTGGCCCAGAAAGAGGCCGAGATTATGACGGTCTAGCCCTCTCGTGTCGGACCCCTCGAGCCCGCTGCCACCGAGTTCCACGCTCGAGATCCCCGATACCTCCCTGGTTCCGCGTCATATCGCGGTCATCATGGATGGCAATGGCCGCTGGGCCGCGCAGCGTCATTTGCCGCGCATGGCAGGTCATGAGCGGGGTGTGGCGGCATTGCGCGCGGTCGTTGAGGCCTGCATGCAGCAGGGGGTAGAGGCCCTCACGGTCTTTGCCTTTAGCTCGGAGAATTGGCGTCGGCCCGAGGAAGAGGTGAGCTTCTTAATGGGCCTCTTCTTAAAGGCGCTGCATCGTGAGGTTCGCGAGTTGCATCAGCATGGTGTCCAGCTTCGGGTGATCGGCGACCTCTCTGCGTTTTCCTCCGCCTTGCAGACGGCCATTCGGGCGGGCATGGACAAGACTTCTACGAACGATCGGCTCACCCTTACCGTTGCGGTGAATTATGGTGGGCGGTGGGATATGTTGCAGGCCATGCGGCGCCTGCTCGATGACCATCCCGAACTCGCAGAGAAGGGGGCGCCGATCGCAGAGGAGGCGCTTGCGCGTTATCTCTGTCTGTCTGACCTGCCGGAGCCTGATCTCTTTATCCGTACTGGCGGCGAGCAGCGCATCAGCAATTTCCTTCTCTGGCAGTCTGCCTACACCGAGTTCTATTTCACGCCCTTGCTCTGGCCCGAGTTCGATGGGGCGGCGCTCACCCAGGCGATTCAGAGTTACCAGAGCCGCGAGCGGCGGTTTGGGCGTACCTCGGGGCAGGTCGCCGCGAGCCAGGTAGTGCCCAGCGCCTCACGCGCGAAGTAGGCCGGGGCCTGCGCTAAGTCTGCGATATGGGCCTTCGCATCCTGACTGCGGTGGTGCTGTTTGCAGTACTGATTCCTCTTACGCTCTGGGCCCCGGTAGCGCTTTTTTCGTTCTTTGTTCTGCTGGTCTTCTGCGGTGTCTTTTGGGAGTGGTCTGGCCTGCTGTTACCACCGAAGGGCCCCAGAATCGCCCTGGTGGCTGCGCTCTTCGTGCTTGGCGTTACGCTGGTCTTCGACCCCTACCTGGATCCGCGTAGTCTGACCAACGAGGTGCTGGGTTCAGTGTCCCTCGTCTGGCTCATCGTATTGCCTTGGGCGCTCTGGCAGGGGCGTACCCCACGAGGTGCGCTGGGGCTGGCATTTGCTGCTGTCGCCTGCTTTGCGGGTTTCTGGGCGGTCTGGCAGGCGCGATATGAGGGCCTTGTCTTTCTGGTGAGTGTCCTGCTGCTGGTCTGGTCTGCCGACACCGCGGCGTATTTCGCAGGGAAGGCCTTTGGTCGTCGCCGGCTCGCCCCCACGATTAGCCCGGGCAAGACCTGGGAAGGGGTCTTGGGCGCGCTGATCGTAAACCTGCTGGTCATGACCGCCCTGGCGTTCTTGGTCTTCGAGAGCTGGTCGGCACGCCTGATCGACCGGCTCGGTCTCGTTCCATTTCTCTTGGCGGTGCTTGGCCTGACGGGCTTTAGCGTGATGGGAGATTTGCACCAGTCGCTGCTCAAACGTCAGGCGGCCGTGAAGGATTCCGGCCACCTTCTTCCGGGTCACGGGGGCCTCTTTGATCGGCTTGATGCGGTGCTCGTGGTGATGCCGCTGGCTGTTTTTATCGAAGTCTGGGCAGAATCGTGGATATGACACATTCTCAGCGACCCGTCTGCCTTCTTGGGGCTACGGGATCGATTGGCCAGAGCTGCCTCGATCTCATTGCCCAGCACCCCACACGATTTGTGTTGAAGGCGGCCTCTGCCCATAGCGATGTCGAGGGCATGCTGCGTATCGTGCATCGTCATCGGCCGACAGACGTGGCGATGTCGAACCCAGAGGCAGCCTTACAACTCGCTGCCCGGTTACAGGCGGAGGGCCTGTCTGCCGTGCGCGTCCATTCTGGGCCGGCAGCGCTGGCGCGACTGGCGGCGGATCCTGCCACGGAGTTGGTCGTGGCCGGTATTGTGGGGATTGCGGGCCTTGCTTCTGTATGGTCGGCAGCGCAGGCGGGTAAGACGATTCTCTTGGCGAACAAAGAAGCCCTGGTCTGCGCCGGGAGTCTCTTAGTGGCGCTCTGCGCCAAGACGGGTGCCACGGTGTTGCCCATCGATAGCGAGCACAACGCCATTTTTCAGTGTCTGGGGCTTGGTTACCGATGCTTCTCGCCGCCCGCTGAGGTCAAGCGGCTTCTGCTCACTGCCTCGGGGGGGCCCTTTCGTACTTGGACGGCGCAGGCCATTCGGCAGGCCACCGTGGCTGAGGCGATTAAGCATCCAAACTGGTCTATGGGGCAGAAGATCTCGGTCGATTCCGCCACCATGATGAATAAGGGGCTAGAGTGGATCGAGGCCTATTGGCTTTTTTCGATGCCCATGGACCGCATACAGATTGTGGTGCACCCAGAAAGTATCATTCACTCTATGGTTGAGTATTCTGATGGGTCCACCCTTGCGCAATTAGGCGCGCCCGATATGCGCACGCCGATTGCCCACGCCATGGCCTGGCCCACCCGCATGGCGGCACCCAGTCCCTCACTCGATTGGACGCAGCTGCAGGCACTGCATTTCGAGACGCCCGATCCCGTGAAGTTTCCCGCCCTTCGCTTAGTGCCGCAGGCCATGCAGGCAGGGGCCCATGCCACGATCTGTCTGAACGCTGCCAATGAGGTGGCCGTTGATGCATTTTTGCGGGGTGCAATCCCCTTTGGTGCGATTACCGATGCGGTAGACGCCTGTCTGCAGGGGCTTGCGGGAAAGCTCGCGGCGCCGGAGGGTCTCGATGATGTGCTCGCTATTGATGCACAGGCACGTCAGGGTGTCCAGGCGCTTCTCGGTCTCGATTCCGGTGGGGCGCGTTCCGTTGCCGTTTCCGTGGGGCAGCCATCATGATGACGAGCATTGCAGCCTTTTTGGTCGCCGTGGGGCTTCTGGTCTTTGTCCACGAGATGGGCCACTATCTGGCCGCCCGTTCGGTAGGGGTCCACGTCTTGCGATTTTCGGTGGGCTTTGGTCGTCCGCTTCTGCGTCGTGTCGACCGTCGCGGCTGTGAATGGGTGGTGGCCATGGTTCCCCTCGGGGGCTATGTGCGCATGTACGACCGAACCGAGCCGGAGTCTGAAGCATTACTTGCAGACTCGGGCGGTGTGCCTGTGTCGGCCTCCTTTGATCAGAAGTCGCTGGGGGCGCGGGCATGGGTAGTCGTAGCGGGGCCTCTGGCGAATTTTGTGTTTGCCGCGCTGGCCTATGCCCTGGTGGGTCTCATTGGCCGCGCGGAGCCGATCCCGGTTATTCACTTGCCGGCAGCCCAGAGCGTGGCGGCTGCTGCGGGCCTCCAGGCGGGTGACCGAATTCTAGAGGCCAATGGCGCGGCGGTGCGTAGCTTCTCCGACCTGCGGTGGCAGCTGGCTCGCGCGTCGATCGGGGAAGGCCGCCCGGTACTCGACCTCGTGGTTCAGACGGGCCAGGCGCCAGCGCGCCGCGTGCTACTCGACCTGGGCCCGGTGGCGCAATCGGTACAAAACGATTCCCCCGACCTGCTGCTTGCGGCCGCAGGGGTGATGCCGGAGTCGCTGGCGGTGCGACTGACCGCGGTGCAGCCCGGGAGCGCTGCAGACCGTGCCGGCCTGCAACCGGGGACGCTGGTACTTGGGGTGGATGGTGTGGATGTGCGTCATCCCAGTGATCTTCAATCGATGGTGCAGGCCAGCGACGGCCGCGCGCTCGCACTAGAGATTGCGCAGTCTGATCCTACCGATCCGCTCGTGCCGATCGCGGGTAGCCAGCGCACGGTGCAGCTCACGGCAGATCGTGGAGAAGAGGGGCGTCTGCGGCTGGGGGTGGGTATCGCCCCGGTGCAGACCACCACGCTGGTGCGCGAAGGGCCCTTTGAGGCCTTGGTGCGCGGCACGGTGCGCAGCTTTCAGGTGGCTGAGCTCTCATTACAGGCGCTCTGGCGTATGGTGACGGGTGACCTCTCCTGGAAACAGATCAGCGGGCCGGTGGGTATCGCGGGGGTCGCAGGACAGTCGGCAGAACTGGGGCTTGTGGCCTTCATCGGATTTCTTGCCCTCGTGAGTATCAGCATCGGGGTACTCAACCTGCTGCCCATCCCCATGCTAGATGGCGGACACCTCCTGTATTATCTCTTTGAGTTTGTCCGTGGCCAGCCGCTGCCGCTTGAAGCCCAGCAGGCTGGGCAGAAGCTGGGGCTGTTATTGATCGCTCTGCTGACCGGCCTGGCGCTGGTCAACGATGTCTCTCGTGTCTTTGGCTTCTAAGGTCTTCTGCATGCCTATTTCTTTCAGGCGATTGGCTCCGGCCTCTAGTCTGCCTGCCTTGTTCCTCGCCCTCGCGACCCCCGCTGTGGGGCAAATCCAGATCCCGCAGCCCCCGGTGCCTCTGCAGCCGGGTGCTGCCAGTGTAGAGGGCGTGGTGATTCAGGATGTACGTGTCGAGGGGCTGCAGCGCATCGAGCCCGGCACGGTCTTCTCTTACCTGCCGATTCGGGTCAAAGACCGGGTCACTGCCAAAGGCATCGCCGATTCCGTACGCGCTTTATTCGCGACAGGATTCTTCCAGGATGTCCGGGTGGAACTCGACGGCGACGTACTCGTGGTCACCGTGGAGGAGCGTCCCGCAATCGGTGCGGTGGAGGTTACGGGCACTAAGGAGTTCGACCAGGAGACCCTGAAGAAGGCCCTCGCGGATTCTGGCCTCGCAGAGGCACGCATCTTCGATCGTGCGGTGCTCGAGCGGGCGGAACAGGAACTTAAACGCCAATATCTCGGCCGCGGTAAGTACGACGTGCAGATTCAGTCCACCGTCACGCCCCTGCCACGTAACCGCGTGGCGGTCTCTATTGCGGTGGATGAGGGCGAAGATGCCCGCATTCGACAGATTCGTATCGTGGGGGCGAAGGCCTTCGCGGAGAAAGAGCTGCTGGCAGAGTTTCAGCTCTCCACACCCACCTGGATGAGTTGGTATACCAAGTCAGACCAGTATTCGCGTCAGAAGCTCACCGGGGATATTGAGACCCTGCGTTCTTATTATCTGAATCGCGGATATCTGGAGTTTGTGATCGATTCAACCCAGGTGTCTCTGTCGGCCGACCGGCGTGATGTCTTCATCACCCTCGTGGTCAATGAGGGCGAGCGATTTACCTTTGGAAACGTCGGGGTTGCAGGCGATCTGCTGGGCCAAGACGAGGCCTTCCAAAAGCTCGTGGGCGTGAAGCAGGGCGATACGTTTTCGAATGAAAAGCTACAGGCCACGGTTAAGGCCATGACCGACCGGCTGGGCGAACTGGGCTATGCCTTTGCGTCGGTGAATCCCATTCCCCGTATCGATCGTGACCGGCGGGTGGTCGATTTCACCCTGCAGGTCGATCCTGGCCGTCGTGTCTATGTGCGCCGAATCAACATCAGTGGTAACGCCAAAACCCGTGATGAGGTGATTCGCCGGGAGATGCGGCAGTACGAGGCCTCCTGGTATGACAGCGAGCGTATTCGACTCTCTCGCAATCGCATCGATCGCCTCGGCTACTTTAAGCAGGTGGAGATCGATACTGAGCCTGTGCCAGGTACTACCGACCAGGTGGATGTGAATGTCGAACTGGAGGAGCGGCCGCTCGGCAGCCTGACCCTCGGTGTGGGCTTCTCAAGTTCGGAGAATCTCGTGCTCTCAGGTTCGATCAGTCAGCAGAACTTTATGGGAACGGGCACCAATCTCTCGGTCGAGGTCAATACCAGTAAGGTGAGCCAAGTCTTTGCCATTAGTCACGTCGACCCCTATTGGACAGACGATGGCGTGAGCCGGTCTCTCGATCTGTACACCCGCACCTTTAATGCCGACGAACTCGATTCCCTGGGGAACTATCGCATCAAGTCGCAGGGTATCGGGATGCGGTTCGGTATTCCCTACACCGAAGAAGACCGTATCTTCTTGGGTGTCTCGTACGACAACTCAGAACTCAGTGGCACGGTTCCCGAAAACTTCACGCCTGGTGATTCGATCGTCTTGTCCGCGGGCTGGTCGAAGGACACCCGTAACTCTGCGCTTGCCCCCACCTCGGGGGGCTACCAGTTCGCCAACGCAGACTACGGTACCCCGGCCGGTGATCTTGAATATATTCGTCTCACCTATGGGCACCAGCGCTTCACGCCCCTGACGCGTAACCTCACCTTGGCACTGAACGCGGAGCTTGGCTACGGTATTGGCTTATCCGGGCAAGACTATCCACGGATTAAGAACTTCTATGTGGGCGGTATTGGGTCGGTGCGTGGATTCTCTTCAAGCTCCATCGGTGAGAAGGTACGTCGCACGGCTGCATCATCTGCCACCGATCTCATCGCGATCGGTGGAAACCGTAAGCTGGTGCTCAATGGAGAGCTGCTCACCCCGCTGCCTGGCATGGCCCAAGACCGAACCATTCGGGTCTTTACCTTCTTAGATGTGGGAAGTGCATGGGGCGAGTCGCAGACAGTGTCGTCGGATGATCTGCGCGTCTCCACGGGTTTTGGCCTGAGCTGGTTCTCCCCGGTGGGGCCCCTGAAGCTCAGCTGGGCGCAGCCTGTGCGCAAGAAGCCCGGTGACGATACGCAGACAATACAGTTCCAGATTGGAACGGGCTTTTAATTTTTCTAGAGAGTGGATGGATGCACATGGTGACGTTTTTCTCTTCTGCGCAGACGCGCCGCCCCTGGGGGCTCAAGACGCTGGTAGGGTTCTCTTTGGCGGTGTGTTTGGCTACGCCGGTCTTGGCCAAGGTAGGTTTTGTCAACACCGAGCGCGTATTACGCGAATCACCTCCGGCCGTGGCGGCACAAAAGAAGTTGGAGGCGGAGTTCGCCAAGCGCGAGAAGGAACTCGCGGATATCGCCAGCCGTATGCGCGGCATGACGGAGAAGTTAGAGCGTGACAACCCAGTCATGGCCGAGTCAGAGCGCATCAAGCGCCAGCGCGAAATTACCGATATGGAACGTGACCTGCAGCGCCGTCAGCGCGAGTTTCGTGAAGATCTCAATCAGCGCCGTAATGAGGAACTTGCAGGCGTGGTGGAGATGGCCAACCGGGCCATTCGTCAGATCGCTGAGGCCGAGAAGTTCGACATCATCTTTCAGGAGGCCGTCTATGCCTCACCGCGTATCGATATTACGGACAAGGTGATAAAGGCCTTGAATGACGCCCGGCCTGCCGCCACAAAATAGTCTCTCTGCGGGCGACCTCGTCGCACGCCTTGGGGGCGTGGTGCAGGGGAATGCCCAGTTCCCTGTCTCACGGTTTCAGCCGCTTGATCGGGCGGGTCCGCAGGACGCCAGTTTTCTTGCCCATGATCGGTATCTCCCCGCGTTGCGGTCGAGTCAGGCGGGCCTGGTGGTAGTGCCCCCTCGGGCAGCGGGTGAGGCTCAGCGCTATGGGGCCTCTATCGTGGTGGAGGACCCCTACCTCTTCTTTGCGCGGGCCTCACAGCTGCTGCTACAGCATGCCCGTCAACAGACGGTGCGCGAGACCCAGATCGATCCCACCGCAGTCGTCCATCCTGGTGCCCGGGTAGGGGCCCGGGTGCGCATAGGCCCCTTGGTGGTACTCGAGGCGGGCGTGGTGATTGGTGACGATACGGATGTCGGGGCAGGGGTCATCGTGGGGTCGGGCTCCCAGGTAGGACCCGGCGGGCAGATGCATGCGGGGGTGCGGATTGGTGCCGGGGTCGTGGTGGGTGCACGCGTGGTGATGCACAGCGGGGCCGTGATTGGGTCTGATGGCTTTGGCTTTGCGCCTGCGGCGGACAAGTCTTGGGTCAAGATTCCGCAGGTGGGTGGCGTACGGATTGGTGACGATGTTGAGATTGGGGCCAACACGGTCATTGACCGCGGTACCCTGAGCGATACGGTGATCGGCCACGGCGTGAAGCTCGATAACCTCATTCAGGTGGCCCACAACGTCGAAATTGGTGACCACACGGCCATTGCCGGATGCGTCGGCATTGCCGGGAGTGCCCGGATTGGCAAGTATTGCCAGATCGGCGGAGCAGCCGGCATTCTCGGGCACCTGTCGATTGCGGACCACACGGTCATCGGTCCGATGAGCCTGGTGATGTCCTCCATTTCCGAGCCTGGAAAATACGTGGGGGTCTATCCCTTACAGGCAGAGCGAGACTGGGAGAAGTCTGCCGTGATGGTGCGGCGTCTTCCTTCGCTGCGAAAACAGTTTCGTTGAGCAACCGCTTTAGCAATGACTACAAAGAGGCGTACGGCATGATGCAGATTCAGGAGATCCTCGACTTACTTCCCCATCGCTACCCCTTTCTGTTGGTGGATCGGGTGATCAGCCTCACGCCCGGGGAAAGCATCCATGCCCAGAAGAACGTCTCGATCAATGAAGAGTTTTTCAACGGGCACTTTCCGCACTTTCCGGTGATGCCTGGCGTGCTCATTATCGAGGCGCTGGCGCAGGCCGCAGGGATCCTTTCCTTTAAGACCATGGAGATGAAGCCCGATGACAAGTCGGTGATCTTCTTCGTGGGGATCGACAATGCCCGGTTTAAGCGGCCGGTGGTTCCCGGGGATGTGCTTGCCCTGCATGTGTCTATTGAACGCAATGTGCGGGGCATCTGGAAGTACAAGGCCCACGCCATGGTGGATGAGGCCCTGGTGGCAGAGGCAGACCTCATGTGTGCCCTGCGGGATGTGCCGCAGTCGGGAGTGGCGGGGTGAGTACCGACCGCATCCATGCCACCGCGCTGATTGATCCGCGGGCAGAGATCGATCCGACCGCGCAGATTGGCCCGTATGCGATGGTGGGGCCCCACGCCCAGATCGGCCCCCGCTGTGTAATTCACGCCTTTGCGCAGGTGATTGGGCATACGGTGGTCGGGGCCGACACCGTCATTCATTCGCACGCAGTCATCGGGGGCATTCCGCAAGATAAGAAGTACAAAGGAGAGCCTACGCGGCTTGCCATTGGATGCCGAAACACGATTCGCGAGTGCTGCACCATCAACTGCGGTACGGAACAAGATGGGGGCATCACACGCGTGGGCGATGACAACTGGATCATGGCCTATGTGCATATCGCCCATGACTGCCAGGTGGGTTCGCACACGATTATGGCCAATGCCACCCAACTCGCTGGCCATGTCACGGTGGGTGACTGGGCCATTCTGGGGGGCATTACCGGTGTGCATCAGTTTGTGCGCATCGGTGCCCATGCCATGACAGGTGCTGGGACAACGCTGCTGCAAGATCTCCCCCCGTACGTCATGAGTACGGGGAACCCGGCCTCGGCCCACGGACTCAACACCGAGGGCCTGCGACGCAGAGGGTTCAGCGCTGACGCACTCTCACTCTTAAAGAAGGCCTATCGGCTCGTCTACAAGTCGGGGCTGGGGCTTGCGGAGGCTGCACAGGCAGTGCAGGCACTGGCCTTAGAGGGGCCTGCCGAGAGCCGCGCTGCGGTGATGGCGCTGTACGATTTCCTTGCCGCCCCTGGTCGGGGCATTGTTCGATAGCCTATGAGGCGTCTCGCCGCGGTTACGGGTGAGGCCTCCGGCGATCTCATTGCAGCCCAGGCGCTGGGGCCGCTGGTACGGCAGGGAGTTGCACTGGAGGGTATTGGGGGGCCTGCGCTTGCCGCGCTGGGTATGGACTGTTGGCTCTCCTCCGATCGCCTGGCGGTGCGTGGCTATGTAGAGGCCTTGGCCCGACTCCCCGACATCCTGTCGGTACGTCGGGCGTTGCTGCGGCGGCTCTGCCACACACCGCCCGATGTCTTTCTGGGCGTTGATGCGCCGGACTTTAACCTCGGTGTAGAGCGCCGGCTGCGTGCCCAGGGCGTCACCACCGTGCATCTGGTAAGCCCGTCGATCTGGGCCTGGCGGCCGGAACGTATTCGTACCATCGAGTCGGCCGTAGACCATATGCTCTGCCTCTTTCCCTTCGAGCTTGACTGCTATCGTCAGACCCGGGTGCACGCAGTCTTTGTGGGCCATCCCCTGGCGGATCTGGTGCCGCTGCGGCCGCAGCCCCAAGAGGCCCGCGCACAGCTGCAGTCCTTGGGGCTTATGCTCGGCGCCGATCGGCCGGTTCTCGCCGTTTTGCCTGGATCTCGACGGTCAGAGATTGACGCCGTCGGTCCCCCTTTTCTCGAGGCGGCCATGACACTGGCGAAGGAATTTCAGCCCGTGATTCCGGCGGTTTCTCCTACTGTAGCCGCCCAGATTAGAGCGCTCCCCGCCTGGCCTGCTGCTGAAGCAGCGGGTGTGCAGATGGTGGTTGCCGCTGCCGCGGCTGCATCGCGGCCCGTATCGCACCTGGTGCTTGAGGCCAGCACCCTCGCGCTGGTGGCCAGTGGCACGGCCACGCTGGAGGCGGCCATGTTTCGACGGCCCATGGTGATTGGTTATCGCATCCCGGCGTTGAGCTACTGGTGGATGCGCCGCAAGGCCGTGGTGCGTCGGATTGGTCTGCCCAATCTGTTGTGTCAGGAAGACCTGGTACCTGAGTACCTGCAGGAGCGCTGCACGGCCACGCATCTCGTAGAGGCGGTACGCGATTGGGCCTCGGATCCCGCGCGCATGACCTCCGTTGCAGAACGGTTCGGTGCCTTACACGAGACATTGCGTCGTGGCTGCGCCCAGCAGGTCTCAGACTTTCTGGCGTCGCTCCTGGCGAGTAGGGCGTCGTGACCTCGGGGCCTTTACATGTGGGGGTGGACGAGGTGGGCCGTGGCCCCTGGGCAGGGCCCGTCTGCGCAGGCGCCGTCATACTGCATCCTGCCCGCCCCATTGAGGGGTTGAAGGATTCGAAGAAGCTCTCCGCCCGCCGTCGTGAGGCCTTGTCGCCGCAGATTCAGACCCAGAGCCTTGCCTGGGGACTAGGCTGGGCCACCGTGCAAGAGGTCGATGCGTACAACATCCTGGTGGCGACCTTCTGGGCGATGCAGCGTGCCGTACAGGCGTGTCTGGCGCGATTGGCCTCAGTGCCTGGGGCAGAGGGTCCGCACCCCACCAACGCGTTTGCGATTCGTGTCGATGGTCAGGCCCTACCCGGGCGTGCCTTGGGCCCTGAGGCCTGGCCGTGGGCGACCGAGGCGGTGGTGGGAGGCGACGCCCTAGTGGCGGAAATTTCTGCGGCCTCGATTCTGGCGAAGGTGGCCCGTGATGCCGAAATGGCCCGCCTGGATACTGTCTATCCAGGCTATGGCTTTGCGCAGCACGCAGGCTATGGCACTGCGCTTCATCAGCGTGCTTTAGCCGACCTCGGGCCCTGTCCTGCGCATCGACAGTCGTTTGCGCCGATTGCGCGACTGATGCGCGGCTGAAACGCGGCTGATGCGTTTCTGAAGCGAGGCTGATATGCGTGTGATCGGTGTCCGATGAGTCAAACCGTATGCGAGACTTCTCTATGCCTACTGTGATCTCCTCCCGCGATAACCCGCAGATCAAGGCCCTGCGCCGACTCATCGCCGAGCCGCGGGTGCGACGTGCAGAGGGCCGCTGTTGGGTGGAAGGACCCCGCATGGTCTCGGCCGCACTCGCGCGATCCGCGGCCTGTGGCTGGGTACCAGAACTGCTCTGCCTTGCGGTGGGTGCAGACGGCATCGTTGATGGGCTACGGGGAAAGCTCTTGGAGGCTGCATCTGCCCAGGGTGCAGGCGTCTGCCGGATGGACATGCCGATATTTCGTGGCCTGAGCGATGTGCAGGCCGATCAGGGCATCGGCCTCGTGATGACGCGTTCCGCCGTCGACGCCGAGACTTTGGTGCGACCCCGCCGATGGGCTGGTGACGTTGTTATTCTCGATGGGCTCCAAGATCCCGGCAATGTCGGTACTCTCATTCGCACTGCGGCGGCGGCAGGTGTCACCGAGGTCATCCTCACCGAAGGCACGGCGGAGGCCTTCTCGCCCAAGGCCCTGCGGGCCGGTGCGGGTGCGCAGTTCTGTCTTGCAGTCACGGAGTCTCTTGGCCTGCCGGATATCTGGGCAGCCCGCTCGGCCTCGGATGCCAGTCTATTGCTTACGGTCGCCCCCCATGTGCCCGAGGTGATCTCGCTCTATTCCCCCAAGGCGCAGTCTCGCCTCACCGATCGTCGTCCCATCGCCTGGGTATTTGGGCAAGAGGGGCAGGGGGTATCGGCGGCCTGGGATACGCTTGAGGCGCTTTCCGCAGACAGGTATCGACTCACCATTCCTCAGGCAGCGGGTGTGGAGTCGCTCAATGTCACCGCGGCCGCCGCGGTACTGCTATTTGAGCGGTCTCGGTGCGGCCGACAGGAGGGGTGAGCGGTTCTGGAGGTTTGCCAAAATGGTGGTGGCGATCTCTTCAATCGACTTCGTGGTCGTGGAGAGTGACGCGATACCCTCGCGTCGCATCATGATCTCTGCGGCAGCCACCTCGGCCCGACAGTTCTCGAGAGCGGCATAGCGCGAGTCGGGGCGACGTTCTTGCCGGATATCGGAGAGCCGCATCGGGTCAATCGTGAGACCAAAGCACTTGGCCTTATAGGGCACCACCGCGTCGGGGAGATGGCCCCGATCAAAGTCTTCCGGAATCAAGGGATAGTTGGCCACCTTCAGGCCATATTGCATCGAAAGATAGAGGCTTGTAGGCGTCTTTCCGCTGCGCGATACGCCCACCAGAATGACATCGGCATCGGCCAAGTTACGCGATGACTGGCCATCGTCATGGGCCAGAGAAAAGTTAATCGCCTCGATACGATTCTTGTAGGCCTGGCTGTCGGTGGTGTGGTGAAACCGTCCGATGGTGTGGCTCGATTTCACCTGGAGTTCGCGCTCGAGGGGTTCAACAAAGGTCTGGAAGAGATCGAGATGCAGCGCTCGGGTGGTTTTGATGCGGGCCGAGATCTCGGGGTTCACCAGGGTGAGAAACACAATCGGCAAACGGCCATCGAGTTCGCCCTGTTCATCGATCGTCATACGGGCCTCGTTGGCCTTATCGAGATCGTCTACAAAAGGCAGTCGTCGAATCTGAAACCGGAGTTGGTCGAACTGGGCAAGAATTGATGAACCGAGGGTTTCTGCAGTGATCCCGGTCCCATCGGAGACGAAAAATACGGTTCTGCCACTGGCCACGGGATGCACGGAATCGGTCTCCAAATAGGTAACGGAAATGAGTATAAACCCGGTAAAATCAAGGGTAATTGAACTTTTCGCGCAAAAGGTGGCTAGGTATGGATTTAGCAGAAGGTGTGCAGGCGGGTCGGCTGGGTCTTCGCATGGTCGTGCCGTTTTCCGAGCTGCGCATGACCGATGTCGATGCGGTGGGAGGAAAGAACGCCTCGCTGGGTGAGATGATTAGTCAGCTCGCCAGTGCGGGAGTACGGGTGCCTGGGGGCTTTGCCACCACTGCCCATGCTTTTCGGGTATTTCTCGCCCACAACGGGCTTGATAAGAAAATCGCGGACCGTCTTTCGGGTCTGAACACCGACGACGTGCGCGCGTTGGCCCAGTGCGGTTCGGAGATTCGGCGCTGGATTGTAGAAACGCCCCTGCCCGAGGCGCTGGAGCGCGAGATCCGTAGCCACTACCAGACGCTGGTCGGTACCGAAGGCGCTGGGGTATCGCTGGCGGTGCGGTCCTCCGCCACAGCCGAAGATCTGCCGGATGCCTCGTTTGCTGGTCAACAAGAAACCTATCTCAACGTGGTCGGAATCGATGACGTACTCGAGAAGATCCGTCACGTCTTTGCCTCTCTCTACAACGACCGGGCCATCAGCTATCGGGTCCATAAGGGCTTTACCCATGCTGAGGTAGCGCTCTCGGCGGGCATCCAGCGTATGGTGCGCTCCGATCTCGGCGCAGCCGGCGTGATGTTTACGATCGATACCGAGTCCGGCTTTAACCAAGTGGTCTTCATCACCAGTTCCTATGGGCTAGGCGAGACCGTGGTGCAGGGGGCCGTGAACCCCGATGAGTTCTATGTGCACAAGCCGATGTTGGCCGCCGGAAAAATGGCGGTCATTCGACGGCAGATTGGCAGCAAGCTCATCAAGATGGTCTTTGCATCCGACGAAGAACGCCGTACGTCGGGCCATGCGGTCAAGACCATCGATGTCCCCATTGAAGCCCGCAATCGCTATTCCCTAACGCAAGAACAGGTCACACAGCTTGCGCGCTATGCGGTGATCATCGAGGGCCACTATGGCCGGCCTATGGATATCGAGTGGGGCTTAGATGGCCAAGACGGCGAGCTCTTCATTCTGCAGGCACGCCCTGAAACCGTGAAGTCACAGCAGGCGGCCTCCGACAGCCAACAGCGATTCAGCCTCAAGGGGCAGGGCAGTATTCTTGCGACCGGGCGGGCGATTGGCCAGAAGATTGGTGCGGGCCCGGTACGTGTGATTCATGACCCCTCCGAAATGGAGCGGGTGCAGGTTGGCGACATTCTCGTCACCGACATGACCGACCCCAATTGGGAGCCTGTGATGAAGCGGGCGGCGGCCATCGTGACCAATCGCGGTGGGCGTACCTGCCACGCAGCCATCATTGCGCGCGAACTCGGTATCCCCGCCGTGGTGGGCTGCGGCAATGCCACCGATCGGGTCTCCGAGGGTGCGATGGTCACGGTGTCGTGTGCCGAGGGTGATACCGGCAATGTCTATGAGGGGCTCTTAGAGACCGAAGTCACCACCGTGAAGACGGGGGCCCTGCCGAAGATCCCGGTAAAGATCATGATGAACGTGGGCAATCCGCAGCTTGCCTTCGATTTCCAGTCCATCCCCAACGATGGCGTGGGGCTGGCCCGGCTGGAGTTCATCATCAACAACAATATTGGCGTCCATCCCAAAGCCATTCTCGATTATCCGCAGGTCGATGCCGAGTTAAAGAATGCGGTGGAGCGGATTGCCCGTGGCCATGCCTCCCCGCGAGATTTTTTTGTGGATAAGCTAGCCGAGGGCATCGCCACGATTGCGGCCGCCTTCTGGCCCAAGCCTGTGATCGTGCGCATGTCTGACTTCAAGAGCAATGAGTACCGCAAGCTCATTGGCGGTTCGCGCTATGAGCCCGAAGAAGAAAACCCCATGCTTGGTTTCCGCGGGGCCTCGCGCTATATCGCGGAGAGCTTTCGGGAGTGTTTCAACATGGAAGTTCAGGCCTTGCGTCGTGTCCGTGAAGACATGGGGCTGACCAATGTCGAGGTGATGGTGCCCTTTGTACGCACCCTGACCGAAGCCGCATCGGTGAATCGGTTGCTTGCAGAATCTGGCCTCGCCCGTGGCAGTGGTGCCGATGTATCGGGGCAGGGCGGACTGCGTCTCATCATGATGTGTGAGTTGCCTTCGAATGCTCTGTTGGCTGATGAGTTTCTCGAATTCTTTGATGGCTTCTCGATTGGCTCAAACGATCTCACGCAGCTCACGCTCGGTCTCGACCGAGACTCAGGGCTTGTGGCCGAGAGTTTTGATGAGCGTGACCCCGCAGTGAAGAAGATGTTGGCCCAGGCAATATCCGCCTGCAACCGCGCGGGCAAGTATGTGGGTATCTGTGGTCAGGGCCCTTCAGACCATCCCGATTTGGCCGTCTGGCTTATGGAGCAGGGGATTCAGTCGATTTCGTTGAATCCCGATACGGTGGTCGATACCTGGCAGAGCCTCGGGAAGTAGAGAGGAAAGCAGAAATAAAAAGCCCCGCAGATACCTCTTTTGCGGGGCTTTTTTAACGCGTGGCCCCGCTCAAGGGGGTCACGCGTCTCCTGACAAAAACGCGTACTGCTGCTTACTGAATGACCTTCATCAGTTCACGCTTGCCACCTTTGTAGGTGTAGAGCGTGAGGGTGCCATTCTTGATGTCACCGTTCTGGTCGAAAGCAATCTTGCCAATCGTGCCGTCGAACTCGATCTTGGCGAGTTCGGGCAGATAGACTTTCGGGTCGGTGGAGTTGGCCTTCTTCATGGCCTCTACCATCACCATCGTGGCGTCATAGACATAAGGTGCATAGAGCTTGACTTCCATGCCCATTTCTTTCTGGAAGCGGGCTGTGAAGTCCTTCATCTTCTGCTCGTAGGGCCCCACCACACCGCCCGCCTCAGCACAGAAGATCACGCCGTCACCCGTGGCATCGCCTGCCAGGTTGGGCAGTTCGTTGGTGCAGATGCCATCGCCACCCATGAACTTGGCATTGATGCCCAGCTGCTTCATCTGACGCAGCATGGGACCAGCAACCGCATCCATGCCACCAAAGAACACGACGTCAGGCGATTTGGCCTTGATCGCGGTCAAGATGGAGGCAAAGTCGGTGGCCTTGTCGGTGGTGTACTGACGGTCTACCACGTTACCGCCTGCGGCCTTCACACCCTTCTCAAACTCATCAGCAACACCTTGGCCGTACGCCGTGCGGTCGTCAATGACGGCAATCGACTTGCCCTTGAGTTCTTCAACCGCAAACTTTCCGAGCGTGCCACCAAGCTGGCCGTCATTCGCTACGACGCGGAACGCCGTGTTGTAGCCCTGAAGGGTGTACTTGGGGTTCGTTGCGGAAGGGGAGATCTGGGGGATACCAGCCTGGTTATAAATCGTCGAGGCGGGAATCGTGGTGCCGGAGTTCAGGTGACCAATCACGCCGACCACTTTCGCATCGACGAGCTTCTGGGCGGCTGCCGTTCCCTGCTTGGGATCAGCAGCATCGTCTTCCGACACGAGTTCGAATTTGACGGGCTTGCCACCGATTTGAATGTTTGCAGCGTTCAGGTCGGCGATGGCCAGTTTGGCACCCGCCTCATTGTCCTTGCCCAGGTGCGCGATGCTACCTGTCAACGGCCCGACATGGCCGATTTTCACGGTTGTGTCGGCTTCTTTTTTCGAGCACCCGATTACAAACGCGGCCACAGCCACCGCAATCAGGGATTTCATGGGAACACCAGTCATGATTGACTCCATAGAGGTTTAAGGGGAGAACAGCAGGCTTTGATTTTAAACCTTAATTTGACTTAGACAGAAATCCGTCACTACGACCGAGCGCGCTTGCCGCGAAAAAACATTTGTAGCATTGCAGCAGATTCACCTGCCAAGACCCCACCGCGGATCTCGGTCTGGTGGTTCAGTTGCCTGTTGGCGTAGACATCGAGCACGCTTCCCGCCACGCCTGTTTTGGGGTCTGACGCCCCGAAAACCAAGGCTGCAAGCCGCGCATGGAAAATCGCCCCCGAGCACATGAGGCAGGGTTCGAGGGTGACATAGAGGCGGCAGCCGGGGAGCCGATAGTTTCCGAGCACGAGTGCTGCGGCGCGCAAGGCTTGAATCTCAGCATGGGCTGTAGGGTCTTTATGGCCGATAGGGCGGTTGAAGCCGGTAGCAATCACGGTGTCTTCCTGCACCACGATCGCCCCCACCGGCACTTCACCGAGCTCCGCCGCCCGATGCGCCTGCTCGAGTGCCAGGCGCATGTAGTGCTCGTCGGTCACGGCGATTTAGAGGCGCGCCAGGCGCCAGAGCACCCAGAGAGTACTAACCACTTCGATGCGGACGACGAGATCGATGAGCTCCATGGTCTGTGTGGGCGCCGGCGCCGCTCAGGGCTGAATATCCACTGTGGTCCCGGCGGGAACAAGATCGAAGAGGTCGACGATATCTTGGCCCCGCATGCGGATACAGCCGATGGATCCTGGTTCTCCCATGCCTACGGTGGGGGGGCTGCCGTGAAAATAAATGTAGCGGCGCATGGTGTCGACTGACCCGAGACGGTTGATTCCCCGTTCCATGCCACAGAGCCAGAGAATGCGGGTAAGGATCCAGTCGCGCTTGGGGTGGGCCTCGGCCAGCTCGGGGTTCCAGATCTCTCCGGTGGGTCGTCGCCCCACGAAGACCGTGTGGAGTGCCGCGCCTTGGCCAATTTTGGCCCGAATGTAATGCCGCCCTATCGGCGTGCGAAAGCTTCCTTGGTCTTGACCGGTGCCGTTGCGGGAGCTCGATATGTCCATGCTGAGCCGCGGGGTGAGGAGAGACACCTGGGCCTCGTCCCAGCGGTCAAGCCCGTCGGCGTTGGAGAGGTCGTAGAGGTGGAGCCTCTGTGCTTGAATTGATACACGGATATGGGATGGGCCGCTCGGCACCGGATGTCTCCCTTTGTGAGCTCTTTATTGTGATGTCTGTCTGCCGTTGCGCCGCCGGTTTTCTCGCCGTGTGCAGTGCCTGTTATTTTGCCTGCTTCACCACGTCGCGCAAGAGCCTCTGCTTCTCACGTTGCCATTCTTTGGCCTTCTCGGTTGCACGTTTGTCGTGCTGTTTCTTGCCCTTGGCCAGCCCGATCTCCGCCTTGATTCGCCCTTTGGAGAAGTGCAGGTTGAGTGGCACAAGCGCATAGCCCGCACGCTCAACCTTGCCGATGAGTTTTGCTATTTCTTCGGCGTGCAGCAGAAGTTTGCGGCTGCGTACGGGATCGGGCTGTATATGGGTCGAGGCGGTGGGCAACGGCGAGATATGGGCGCCGATCAAAAAAATCTCCGCACGCCGGATGACGACATAGGCCTCTTTCAGCTGTGCGCGGCCCGCGCGAATCGCCTTGGCCTCCCAGCCTTCGAGCACGATGCCCGCCTCAAGCCGTTCCTCGATGAAGTAATCGTGGAAGGCCTTCTTGTTATCGATGATCGACATAAAATAGTGAAATGTCCCGCGTTATTAAGTCTGTTTTGGTGCCGTACTCGGCGCGCCGCATGTACGAGCTGGTGGGTGATGTCGCCGCCTATCCCCGCTTTTTACCATGGTGCGGTGGTGCAGCCGTGCAGCCCCAGCCCGATGGGAGCCTTCTTGCGCGCGTTGATATTGCCTTTAAGGGCTTGCGACAGTCGTTTTCGACGCGCAACCGGCATGAGGTGGATCGGCGTATCGATATGCAACTTCACGAGGGCCCGTTTCAAAACCTGCAAGGCCACTGGCAGTTTCTTCCCCTCTCAGACCAGGCCTGCAAGGTGGAGTTCGAGCTTGATTACCATTTTTCCAACAAGCTGCTGGAAAAGCTGGTTGGGCCGGTGTTTGACCACATCGCGAAGACGTTTGTGGATGCCTTTGTGGTGCGGGCAGAAGAACTCTCAAAGGCCCTCGAGAACCAATCCGTTCCTGCGCGCGCCGCTTCGCAACCTTTCTCTGATTGATGATACAGGTTGAGGTGGTGGGTTTTGATTCTGAGGGGAGGGCCCACAGAACGGTTGTTGGCTTGTCCCAGGGGGCAACCGTGGCAGACCTGCTCCCTGCGCTTGAACCAACACTGCAGGCAATCTGGCAGCAGGCCTCGGGGTTTTCTGTCTGGGGGCGTCTTGTAACCCCAGAAACTTTGGTCCGGGCGGGAGATCGGGTGGCGTTGCTCTCCGCGTTGAAAGCCGATCCGAAAGAGGCGCGGCGATTGCGGGTAGAGGGCGCGCGCCGTGCAAATGCGGAACAAGGGCGGTTCGACCGGTGGACCCGAAGCCGGTAAAATGCCGAGATGCAAGCCCTGATAAAAGCATTGACCTTTGACGACGTTCTACTCGTCCCGGCCTACTCCGAAGTTCTCCCCAAAGACACCAGCCTTGCCTCGCAATTTACGCGCAGGCTTCGTCTCAATCTGCCCATCGTCTCCGCCGCCATGGATACGGTGACCGAGGCGCGTCTGGCGATTACGCTGGCCGAAGAAGGCGGTATTGGCATCATTCACAAGAACATGACCCCTGCCCAGCAGGCGGCCGAAGTCGCCAAAGTGAAGCGGTTTGAGGCGGGAGTTGTGAAGGACCCGATCACGATCGCCCCGACGATGACGGTGCGGCAGGTCTTAAGCCTCACGGCAGAGCGCCGTATTTCCGGCCTGCCCGTGGTCGAGCATGGATGCGTAGTGGGCATTGTCACCAATCGCGACCTGCGGTTTGAAACCCGGCTGGATGAACCTGTACGCAGCATCATGACCCCTCGTGATCGGCTGGTCACGGTCTCTGAAGGCGCGTCGGTGGAAGAGGCGAAGCGGCTCATGCATGCCCACCGCATTGAGCGGGTCTTGGTGGTGAATGAGGCCTTTGAATTACGCGGCCTGATTACCGTAAAAGATATTCTGAAGGGTATCGAACACCCCCAGGCCGCCCGTGACGACCAGGGCAAGCTCTGTGTAGGCGCAGCGGTGGGTGTGGGAGAGGGTACCGAAGACCGTGTGGCACGACTGGTGGAGGCGGGTGTCGATGTGATCGTCGTCGATACTG
>CAZKWK010000007.1:0-12198 GCA_964556335.1 uncultured Bordetella sp.
GCCTCAACGCCATGGCTATTACAGTCTTCATAGACATCGGGCTTCTGGGTCTGCACACGGACGGCGCGCGCGGGAGACTGGGCCAGACAGAAGGCCACGATGGCATCGACCAGTGTCTCTTGCAGATTGAAGTGGCGCTCTGCGAGCAACCCCCGAATGCCCGCACGCATGAAGTCATAGTCGACGACATCGGCGATGGTGTCCCGGGCAGACTGGCTGGATGACAAAGGAAGAAAGAGGTCGACATCAATGACCACGCGTTGTCTGCGCGCCTTCTCGTGGCCATGAAAGCCGATCGATGCGTCGGTGACAAATCCTGAAAGAAAGAGCCGACGGCAGTCGGCAAGGCGGGGATCAAAAAGGGCAGTCATGTGCGGCTAGGGCGGGGAGCTCGTCATAAATTGAAGGTCGCGATCGCTGGGCATGAGGTGTTGGCCTCCGTCGACCAGTACGGTCGTGCCAGTGATGGCACGGGCGGTGGCCAGCCAGCATACCGCCTGGGCAATCTCTTCGGGGCGACTCGATTCACCCAGGGGGGAGACCCGGTGGGCCTGGGCGAAGGCCTCCGGTGACTGGCCCTCGGCAATTAAGGTGAATCCTGGGGACAGGCCCACCACCCGCAGCCAGGGTGCAAGGCTTCGGGCCATGAGGGCGGTGGCCTGTTGGAGGGCAGCCTTCGAGAGGGTGTAGCTAAAGAAATCGGGGTTTGGGTTGGCAAGCTTCTGGTCGAGAAGGTTAATCGCCACTCCCTGCGGGTGGCTGGGCGCCTGTCCCTGGGGATGCTTTTTCTGCACATGGCGATAGAGGGCCTGGGTCAGCAGCACCGGTCCGATCAGGTTGGTCTGGTAGTGGGCGATGAGGTCCTCCGCATCACAGGTGTGGGCGAGGTCAAAGGAGAACCGCGACGCGCTGTTGACCAGAAGCGCCACGGGGCCTAGGTGGTCGCTGATGGCATCAAGCCAGTGGTCGAGATCCTCCGGCCTCTGAGGCACCGCGAGATCAGCCTGGAATGCCCGCGCCCGTCCGCCGGAGGCGAGGATCTTGTTCACCAGGTCTTCTGCCTCATCCTGCGCCGTCCGATAGTGCACCGCGACGGCCCAGCCCTCTTGGGCGAGCGCCCAGGCGATCGCTCGGCCCAGGCGCTTTCCTGCCCCGGTGATCAGGGCAGCGGCGGGGCGGGCAGGGCGTACAGGGTGGCTAGAGGGTGGTGCGGGCGCAGACATGCCGCAAGTCTACCTTTGATACTCTGCCGCCATGAACCTGCCCGTTGTGCCTTCTATCGACAGAGAATTTCAGGTGCGTGCGGCGCTCTGTCGAGAAGCCGATCCGCAGACCCGTTGGCTGGGCTTTGACCGCTTCATGCACTGGGCCTTGTACCACCCGACTGCGGGGTATTACGCCGCGGGCGGTGCAACGCCGGATGGCCCGTTTGGGCCCGCCGGCGATTTTGTGACGGCCACCGGCCTTGGCCCCTGGATGGCAGGGGCCGTTGCACGTCGGTTTGAGGGAATCGCATCCCAGGCGCGCGACCCGTCGGTTCTGACGATTCGCGAATATGGGGCGGGAAACGGCGCCTTAGCCGCCGACCTGATGACCCTGCTGGCCGAGCACGGCGGTCTGCCGCAGGCCTATGAAATAGTCGAACCGAGCGCGGCCATGCGTGCCTTACAGAAGGCGCGCCTCTCGCAACTGCCCGCCTCGCTCGCGGCGCGCTTCTTTTGGTCGGCCGACCCGCAAGGGGAGTGCACACCCATGGCGGGCCTTATTCTGGCCAATGAAGTGGCCGACGCCCTTCCTGTTAAGGTCTTTGCCTGGGACACCACCGCACCTGAGGTCTGGGAATGGGGGCTCGAGGTCAACGCCGAAGGTCCTCTGCGCTGGTCGCGTCGACCCGCTGCCGAGCCTTTACGCAGTCTTGTGCAGGCCCGGCAGGCGCGGCAGCAGGATATGGGGTTAGGCTGGAGTACAGGCCATCGTGGCGAATGGGCCCCTGGCCTGGCCCCTTGGGCACGGCGCCTGATGGGATCTTTGCGGTGGGGGGCGCTGCTACTGATCGATTACGGCTTTGAGCAATACGAGTTAGACCACCCCGACCGTCGTGGGGGCACGCTCGCTGGCCACTGGCGCCATCGTCGCATTGATGACTGGGAGGAACTTCTCGCCCGGCCGGGCGCCCAGGACCTGACAGCCCATGTGAATTTTTCTGAGATTGCCGAGGCGATTGCGACGCCTGATGTCGATCTCTGCTTACAGACCCAGGCGGCCTGGCTCTTGGACCAGGGTGTTTTAGAAGATGCGCGGCAGCGTCTGTTTGGCGCTGCGGGGGCTGGTTCTCCGCCGCAGGGTCTGCCTGCCCTCACAGCCCTGTCGGGCCTGCAGACTCTGTTGTCTGATGGGGCGATGGGACAGTCTTTTCTGGTGCTGTCGGCTACCCGAGGCCTTGCTGCCTGAGGCACTCGGCCACGAAGGCTTCTCGCGCTGACCGTACTGCTTCGGCCACCGGCCGTTGCTGCTGGGCAGCCGCCTGGGCATAGTTGCCCACAGGGTAGGCCAGTAGCCTTCGACTGGTCTCGGTCCAGAGGGCTCGTCGCGTCACGGTCAGTGAGGTTGAGGCCTCGGTGGACAGGACCGATGCAGCCAGGATCAAGGGATCGAGACGGTCAGACTGACGAAACAGGTCAGATCCCTCTGCCCAGCCCACAAGCGCCTGTGGCCAGCGTTCATAGGGTTCGTGCAGGGGCGGTTGGTGCACACCCCGCCGAAAGAGGCCAGCCCACTGCGTTACTTCGCGTGGCAGGGGGAGCTTGGGCGGCTGCGGCTGATTTCCCCAGAGCCAGGCGGCGAGCAGACTTGCGGGGAGTTCGGCGCTACGCAAAGCCGCGAGGGTCTGAAGCATGGCGGGTTCTGGCGGGGCGACCCCGGTAATGGCTGTATAGCAGTTCAGGCGAGAGAGAAAGGCCAGCATGGCCTGCGGGGCAGCCGCCTCGAGCCCACGCCAGAGTTCCTGCCAGACACGCTCCGGTACGAGGGCATCGACCTCTCCTTGCACCACCATGTCACGGCAGAGCGCTTCGGTCTGCACATCGACCGTAAAGTCGGGCCAGCGGGCCAGAAACCGGGCAAGCCGAAGCAGGCGTACCGGGTCCTCTGCAAAGGCACCACTCACATGTCGCAGACGCTTCTGGGCGAGGTCTGTCTGGCCGGCGAAGGGGTCATGCAGAAGGCCATCACTGTCAACCGCCATGGCATTGATGGTGAGGTCGCGCCGTACCAGATCGTCGTTAAGCCCCACATCTGGGCTGGCATGAAAGACAAACCCTTTGTAGCCATGGCCCGACTTACGCTCGGTACGGGCCAGTGCATATTCGGCCTGTGTGTTGGGGTGAAGAAAGACTGGGAAGTCTTGACCCACGGGGCGAAAGCCGGCGTGGACCATGGCCGCGGGGGTGGCGCCCACCACCAGATAGTCTCGGTCTTGGCTTGGCAGGCCCAGTAAGGCGTCACGTACGGCGCCGCCCACGCAGTAGACGGAAATGTCGGCCGGCAACCGCCCTACGACGGGATCATGCCATCGATCCGGGGCGAGGTCGGCAACCGAGGTCAATTACCTCGCGCGCGTCGGGCCAGGAGTCTGCCCCGGGGCGTCTGACCGCCGAGCATTGCCGGTGCGATGGCATGCAGACTGACGGGGGCGGGCAACTCCAACTCCTCTGCCATCGGGCCCTGGCCGATATTGGGCACAGAGGCCGAGGCCAGGTTGTCGCGCGAGAGCAAGGGCCTGCCCGGCAGATGCTCCATCACGAGGGCCTGCAGCCAGGCTAGGCCGTCGGGTAAGGGAAAGATTGGCCGGGGGTGGCCGCTGTAGAAGCCCGCCCAATGCACAATCTCGTAGAGGCTGAGCACTTCGGGGCCGACGATTTCATAGATCTTGCCGCGTGTCTGCGGCTTTTTGAGACAGGTCGCAATCGCGGCCACCATGTCCCCGATATAGATGGGCTGGAATTTGGCATGCGCCGAAGCCAGGGGCACCAGGGGCAGAAAGCGCTGCATCTGCGCAAACAGATTGAGAAACTGGTCACCCGGGCCGAAGACGACCGATGGCCGCAAGATGGTGAGGTCAAGATTCAACGTGCCTCGCAGGGCCGCCTCGCCGGCCGCCTTGGACCGAAGGTACATAGAGGGGGCCTGATCGGATGCGCCCAGCGCACTGATATGCACAAGCCGACGTACCCCTTGCCGTGTCATACACCGCGCGAGCCGTGAGGGCAGTCGCACATGCGATTCATCGAATTCGGGTCCCCAGGGTTTGCCGGTTCGGCTCTGCAGAACCCCCACCAGATTGACCACCGCCGTCACGCCCTCTAGCGCATCCGCGAGTTCGGCCTCCTGCCGTACGTCGGCCTGCACAATCTCCACCCCCGGCAGACTCCAGAGCGCCTTGGCCTTTTCTCGCGAGCGGGTAATCACACGAATGTGGCGCGCGGTACCTTGTGAGGCGCGCGCGAGAAAGGCGCAGAGTGCCTGGCCAATAAAACCACTGGCCCCAAGAACAGCGATAACGGAGGGGTACGCCTGGGGGGACATAAGTGATCAATCCTTTTGTAATCCGACGCGGGTGATACCCGTGGTCGGTGTGCGTGCCTGGAGGGGGCCAATCTCGGAGAGCCACTGGCCGAGGCTACGCGAGGAGGCTTCGGTTGCCTGCTGACTGAGCAGCACCTCATACATTACGGTGTTGGCAAGCACCTGCTTCACATAGTCGCGTGTCTCGGTAAAAGGAATCGATTCGGCGAAGGCGGCCCCAGGGATCGGGCGATCGAGTGAGGCCCGCCAGAGTTGGCTGCGGGAGGGCCCTGCGTTGTAAGCGGCGCTCGCCAGGACGGCCGAGCCTTCGAATTTTTCCTTCATATCCCGCAGGTAGGCTGTCCCGAGACGCACGTTGATGCTCGGCTCCGCGAGCGACTGTGTATCCACACGACGCATACCTAGGCTCTTTGCCACGGACTGTGCGGTCTGGGGCATGAGTTGCATGAGGCCCGTGGCCCCCACAGGCGATTTCACCGCGGTGAGGAATCGCGACTCTTGGCGAATGAGCCCAAGGACCCAGCCCGGGCTCAACCCCTTCTCTTCTGCCCGCTCTGCGATCAGGTCTTTGAATGGCTTGGGGTATCGCAGGCTGAAGTCATGGATCGTCTGGGTACGAATCGCGGCAGCGATGGCGCGGTCGGGCTGCCCGGCCTCAAGCGCTAGACGCCCGGCAGCGATCAGGCCGTTATCGGTGAGTTGTTGGGTCAGCGCATTCCATTCCACGACGGCCTCGGAGCGCATCCCTAAGCGCGACAGGGCAAGGCTACGATGCAGAAATGGGTTGTTGCTCACCGACGGCGTCAGGGCGTCAATGTAGAACTGGTCTTGGCTCTGGGGCAGATGCTGCGCGGGGAGCACCGAGCGGCCCAGGGCCTCTGAGGCCAAGAGCCGGTAGAAGCTCCAGCCCTCGGGAATGTCTGCCCAGATGGTCTGGGCCTCGCGGGTCTGGCCGGACTCGGCTGCCAGCCAACCGCGCCAGTAGGTCCAGGTCTCTGAGGTCTGCAGGCCCTGCGGCATGGCAGTAATTAGCGGCCTCAGGGCCTCACGGTCTGCACGGCGCAGTGCGAGTCGGGCAGCCGACTCCAGTACATCCGCGGGCTGCTGGTGTGCCGAGGCAAGACCCGCATTGAGATAAGACCAGGCGCGCTGGTCGGTGCGCAGCCAGAGCCGCGAGGCGAGCGCCAGGGAGGCAAAGGCCTGTTGTTCCGCATTCAGTGTCTTCTGGATGCGTGCGTATTCCGAGACAGCGCGGGCAATGTTGGTCTTGCTTAAGGCCAGCACCGAGCGAAGCGTCGGCTCGCGCTTGTTCGGTTTTAGGCCTGCGGCCTGGGCAGCCCGGCTGATTCGGGCTGCCGCCTTGGTATCTCCGGCGAGACCAGCCCAGCGGGCCCGCAGCAGAAGGGTCTGCGGGTCGATGCGGCGCTTCTCCACCAGGTCTTCAAGAAGCCCCAGGCAGCCCTCGTGGGTCTCGCGACCGATGAGAATGTCTGCCGGGTTGTTCGTTGGGGCAGACTCTGAGGCAAGCCGCACCCGCGCGCACTGGGCCGAGGCAGGTTCGGACGGGTGGGCGGGAATTTCTTTCAGCAGCGTAGCGAGCTCAGGCCAACTCTTGGCACGGACCGCGGCAAGGAGCCAGTCGCTCTTGAGGGTCTGGACAAGCGGGTGCCCAGAGAATTCCCGCTCAAACTGGGAGACCGACTCCTTGGCAAGTGACCCAAAGGGCTGCTTACCCACGACGATACGGGCGTTCCAGTAGCTCGGCCAGACGACCAGGGGGTCACCCGAGAGTTGAGATCGGGCACGGCTCAGCCCCCCGATATCTTGACGTTCGAAGGCCTGCTTGGCCGCCAGCATGGGGTGCGCGGCCGGCGTCGGCTGGGCCTTCGCACTGGCGTTGGATGTAGCGCAAAATGTCAGGGCGGCGACCACGACCAGAGGCCCTGCACCTGGGGGCCCCGACCGTGCAGAGACAGACACAGAGGCTGCGGTAGGAAGCAATTGACGACGCTGCAGAAAGACCTTCACCATACCTCCAAGCATAGCCTGAGGAAATCACAAATGACCAGTCCGACGGTCAACTCGCATTCCCCTGTTGTGCCACCAGAGGCCGCATCGGGGTCTGACCCGAGCGCGCGAGCGGCCCGCAAGGCTGCATTACGCCGCGCTCTTTTGGGTTATCGGCACCAGATGTCGATTGTTGACAGGCAGGCGGCCGTGTCCTGTATGGCCGATGCGCTGCGTGATCGGGCAGAGGAGGAGTCCTGGCAGTGCATCGCGGTCTACCTTCCTTGGCGCGAAGAGCCGGATCTGCAGCCGCTCTGGCGAGAGTGGCAGCGTGCGGGTCGGATTCTGGCCCTGCCGGTAGTCGTAGCGTCCAACGCGCCGCTGGAGATGCGGTCCTGGTCGGAAAGCGCGCCACTCATTCAGGACGCAATGGGGCTGCCTGTGCCCGCAGAGGGCGCGGTGGTGGCCTGTGATACCTGGCTGATTCCCTGCCTGGGCATTGGACCCACGGGGGAGCGACTCGGCGCGGGTAAGGGTCTCTATGATCGATCCATCGCGCAGGCTCTCCAACGCCACCCGCGGCCCCCCCGGCCGCGATTGATTGGTCTGGGATTTGCCCAGGGCCTGATCGATGAACCGTTTAGGGAGCCGCATGATGCGCGGCTTGATGCCTGCCTGACGGAACTAGGCTGGCGGTACTTCTGAGGAACAGAGGCCGAGCGTCTCCGCGATGGCGAAGAGAGGCTCGGCACGGTTCATGGTGTAGAAGTGCAGCCCGGGCACGCCCGCGGTGATGAGTTGGTCCACGAGGTCGGTGACCACCTCCTGCCCAAAGCCACGAATCGAGGCCAGATCGTCGCCGTAACCCTGTAGTCGGGCGCGGATCCACCGCGGGATCTCCGCGCCACAGGCATCAGAGAACCGCGCGAGTTGGCTGTAATTGGTAATCGGCATGATGCCGGGAATGATCGGGATATCGATGCCCAGGGCGAAGACCTCATCGACAAAACGAAAGTAGGCATCGGTATTGAAAAAGTATTGGGTGATCGCCCCATGGGCACCGGCCTGCACCTTCTCTGCGAAATGCCGGAGGTCTTCTTGGAAAGAGCGGGCCTGCGGGTGACCTTCGGGGTAGGCTGCCACCTCAATCTGAAATTGTTCGTCAAATGCCTCACGGACGAAGGCCACGAGGTCGACCGCATGCGCAAATGCCCCACCCTGCCCGTAGCCCGAGGGCAGATCGCCGCGCAAGGCAACAATGCGGGAGATGCCCTGCGTCCGGTAATCGGAGAGCAGAGCATGCATTTCGTCCCGAGAGGCCCCAATGCAGGAGACATGGGGCGCGACCTGCCCAAACAGCCCCTGCATCTGGGCTACGGTGGTCCGGGTGCCTTCCCGCGTGGAGCCGCCTGCCCCATAGGTAACCGAGACATAGCTCGGAGAGAGCCGGGACAGGGCCCGGGCGGTCTCTCCGAGTTGTTCTTGGGCGGCAGCGCTTTTGGGCGGGAAAAACTCCAGGCTGACCTCAGTACGAGGACGCATCACCGACAAGGTCTTGCAGCCTAGTACCGATACGCTTCGGGCTTGTACGGACCCTCGACCGGCACACCAATATAACGGGCCTGCTCTGGGCTCAGTTCCGTCAACATCGCGCCAAGCTTTTTAAGCTGCAGACGGGCGACCTTCTCGTCGAGGTGCTTGGGCAGCACATAGACCTTACCCTTCTCGTAAAAATCTTTATGGGCAAAGAGCTCGATCTGGGCAATCACCTGGTTGGCAAACGACGAGCTCATGACATAGCTGGGGTGCCCGGTGCCGCATCCGAGGTTTACCAGGCGCCCTTGGGCCAGAAGAATGATGCGTTTGCCATCGGGGAAGCTGACATGGTCGACCTGGGGCTTGATCTCTTCCCACTTGCATTTCGTGGTGAGCTCGGCGACATCAATCTCGTTGTCGAAGTGGCCAATATTGCAGACGATGGCCTGGTCTTTCATGCGGGCCATGTGGTCGAAAGTAATGACGCCTTTGTTCCCCGTAGCGGTCACAAAAATGTCGGCCTTGTCGGCGGCGTAGTCCATCGTGACAATGCGGTAGCCTTCCATTGCCGCCTGCAGGGCGCAGATGGGGTCGATTTCTGTCACCCAGACCTGGGCAGACAGGGCGCGCAGCGCCTGGGCCGAGCCCTTGCCTACATCGCCATAGCCCGCCACGACAGCCACCTTGCCCGCAATCATCACATCGGTTGCACGCTTAATGCCGTCGACCAAGGACTCACGGCAGCCATAAAGGTTGTCAAACTTACTCTTGGTGACGGAGTCATTCACGTTGATGGCGCGGAAGGCCAACTCCCCCTTGGCAGACATTTCCTTCAGGCGATGCACGCCGGTGGTGGTCTCCTCGGTGACGCCAATCACGGCGTCAAGGTTGCGCTGATAAAAGCCAGCGTCTTTTGCAAGCTGCTTCTTGATTGAGGCGAAGAGACAGGTTTCCTCTTCGCTCTTGGGATGGTCGAGTACGTGAATGTCGCGTGCGGCCTGCGCGCCAAGGTGCAGCAGCAGGGTGGCATCGCCGCCATCGTCGAGGATCATGTTGCTGGGCTTGCCGTCTGTCCATTCGAAGATGCGGTGGGTGTACTCCCAATACTCCTCCAGGGTCTCGCCCTTTTTGGCGAAGACCGCGACGCCGTTGACAGCGATGGCGGCCGCCGCATGGTCTTGGGTAGAGAAGATATTGCACGAGGCCCAACGTACCTCAGCGCCGAGCGCTGTGAGTGTCTCGATGAGTACCGCGGTTTGAATGGTCATGTGCAGCGACCCGGTAATGCGAGCGCCTTTGAGTGGCTGGGTCTTGGCGAACTCGTCACGAATCGCCATCAGGCCCGGCATCTCGGTCTCGGCGATTTTGATCTCTTTGCGACCCCAGTCGGCAAGCGACAGGTCGGCGACAACATAGTCTTGAGTGGTCAGAGGTTTTAAAACAGCGCTCATCTCGCGCTCCTTTCAGTAAAGAAAAGTTTCGCGAGCGCCGTTACAAAGGATCTCTCCATGGACCCCGCATGAGGGCGGGGAAGAAGAGACTGCTTAAGCCTGGGAGTTAGCGTCTACCGATCGCTACCCTCGCAACGCTCCTTAAGCAAGCCCCGGATTCTGGGGGTTTTGGGCACCCTTGTCAAAGCTTTGCCTTTTTTACTTTTTATGGGCCCGGGGATGGGCCTGGTCATAGACCTGGGCGAGGCGCTGAAAGTCCAGGTGGGTGTAGACCTGGGTCGTCGAAATCTGGGCATGGCCGAGAAGCTCTTGCACGCCACGCAGGTCGCCGCTCGATTGCAGCAGATGGCTGGCAAAGGAGTGACGCAGCATGTGCGGGTGCACCGCCTGGCCCATGCCCATCGCCTGGGCACGGTGAAGCAGGCGGCGCTGCACCGATCGCCCGGATAAGCGTTGGCCCCGGTCGTTGAGAAATACCGCGCGACTCTTTGGGACATCTTGAGGCTGTTGTTGTTGCCGTTCCGTGCGCGCCAGGAGCCAGGCTTTGAGGGCGTTTAGGGCTGGCTGGCCCATGGGCACACTGCGACGCTTTCCCCCTTTCCCCCAGACCGTGACTTCGGCTCCTGGGAGGTCGATCCATCCGTTCTTCTGGCCGGTATCTTGTATGTCCAGACCAATCAATTCGGAGAGTCGTAGCCCGCAGCCGTAGAGCAGTTCCACCATGGCCTGGTCTCGAAGGCTACGCCAGTCAGAGGCCACTGGGGTGGATGGCGTGGCCTTGGGCCCATCGACAAAGGCCAGTGCGGCATCGACCGGTAGCGCTCGGGGGAGCGGCCGGCCTGGCCGAGGGGCCCGCAGGTTTGTGGCCGGGTTGGGCCTGGCACCGCTGGTGCCACTGGCCCCGCCAGAGCTCTCGGACTGGAGAAGCCAGTCGAAGAACTGCCGCCAGCAGGACAGACGCCGTGCCAGTGAGCGAGGAGAGTGGCCCTTGGCCGCGCTTTGCGCGAGCGCCTGTCGAAGGTCTTGGGTCGTAAGATCGGGCAGCGGTTTCTGGGTCGACGCCGCAAGACTTGCCAGGTCTCTGCGATACGAGGCAACGGTATGCACTGCATAGTGTCGCGCGGCGAGTGCCTGCAAGAACGCCTCGATGCGCGGATCCATAGGGTGTCGCGTTGCTATGCGGATGACCGCGGCGTTGCGAGGGTAAGCCCAAGCAGGGATGCGCTGGTGAGTTCGGCCAGTGTGTTGAGCAGGTCCACACCATGGTCTTGGGAGAAGCGTCCGGGGTCTGCCGAGGCCAGTACTAAGAGGCCAAAAGCCTCGGGGCTGGCGCCAGGCCGAAGCGGAATCATCGCAACGGACCCGTTCTGTGCGCTGCTGTCGGAGGTCAGACCAAGTGCGAGTCGTGCCTGGTAGGCGTGGGCCGGCAGGCAGAGCGGTCGAATAAGGGCACCGGCCAGAGCGGTGACCTCGTCATGGTTCTCACAGAAGACCACCGCAGAGGGCATGAGTCTGCCGGGAACCCGTAGCGCTGCCATTCTGCCCCAGAGCGCCAGCGCCACAATCGGCACAGAAAACCCTTTGGCGAGCCCCTCGGTGAGTACCGCCAGACGCTCCAGCGGGTCGTGGGCCAGCAGCGTGTCGCGAATCCAGCTGGTCATCTTTTTTACGATGGCGTCATTTTCTTCCCCGACATGCATCATCTCGGTGAGTCGCGACTCCAGCAGTCGAATGCGGTCACGCAGCACCTGGGTCTGGCGCTGCGCCAAGGAGATGGCACCTGAACTCTCTTGACGAGGAAGTTCAAGCTGGGCAAGCAAGGCGGGTTGATGAATAAGGAATTCGGGATTGTCGTGCAGGAACTGGGCGACTGCTGCAGGGGTCGGGGTCGGTGATGGCTGCGCAGTGCTATCGCTGACTGATGGGGAAGGGGGCACGGCGCTTGTGCTCATAGGGTTATTTCTCCGTGAAAGACGGTGGTGGCTGGGCCCGTCATCCAGACCGGGTCGTGGGCATGGCCCGACCAGCGCAGTGTCAGCAGCCCACCGCGGGTCTGCACCGCAATCGGCGCGTCGGCTGTGAGGAGTCCCTGGGCGATGCCGCTTACCGCGGCGGCGCAGGCCCCGGTACCGCAGGCCAGCGTCTCTCCGGCGCCGCGCTCGTAGACCCGCAGGCCGATGGCTTCAGGCCCAAGTCGTTCCGCAAACCCGGCATTCACGCTCTGCGGCAGCCGGGGACTGGACTGCAGAAATCGGCCTTCTTCTTCTACCGGATGGTGTGCGAGGTCCGTCACCCACTGCACGAGGTGGGGGTTGCCCATGGATACTGGGGCAAGCCAGAGGTCATGGCCTGTGGGACCCGTCAGGGCATAGCAGGTCTGTCCTGCGCACTGCTCCTGCGCCAGGCCCTCTGTCTGAAACGGCAGGGCCTCGGGCCGCAAGACCGGGCAGCCCATATTCACCTCGACCTCGCCGTTGGGCTGCAGGCGTGGCACGATGATTCCGGCCTTCGTCTTCACGCGAATCGCGGGGCCCTCTGCCAGGCCCTGGTCGACCACAAAACGGGCGAAGCACCGGGCGCCGTTGCCGCATTGTTCGACTTCGTGGCCGTCGGCATTAAA
>CAZKWK010000007.1:12208-29288 GCA_964556335.1 uncultured Bordetella sp.
TTAGTAAGAGGATACCGAATTTGCGATCCGCGAGGCGTTGGATCTGCTCAGGGCGCAAGACTGCGGGGTCCAGGCCTTCTAGGGCGTTGAGCACGACGAAATCGTTGCCCGCGCCCTGCATTTTGGTGAAGGAAATCCGCATATCCTGAGATTATGCGGCCTAGGAATAGACCGAGGGAACGCCGGCGGGGCGTGTCTTGAATCGTCGGTGGGTCCAGAGGTACTGGCTGGGGTCTTCGCGGATCCAGGCCTCGATCTGTCGGTTCATCGCGGCCACGGCGTCGGTGACCGACTCGCCCTCTTCGTATCGCCAACCCGGATAGAAGGTGGAGACATAGCCGTCTGGGGTCAGTCGGGTAATCATAGGCACGACGGTGGCGTGGGCAAGTTGGGCAAGCCGCACCAGGCTGGTGGGCGTGGCGGCTAGTTCGCCAAAAAACGGCACGAAGACACTGCCCTTGGTGCCAAAGTCCATATCGGGAGAGAAGTGGGCGGCCATGCCGCTGCGTAACAGGCGTGCGAGCTTACCAATCCCCTCTCGCCGAGAGACCAGTGTGGCCTGATGAAAGCGGGCGCGGCCTCGGATAATCCAGGCATCAATCGCTGGAATCGACTGGTTTGCATAGAGACAGACGAGCGGACGTTCGATTTGTAGCCGCGTTCCTCCGGCATCAATGCCCAGAAAGTGTGGCGCGAGAATAATGAGTCTGCCGGCGCCCGCGGCCTCGGCCGCACGCAGATGTTCTTCGCCGCGCCAGGTGATACGCGCGATGATCTGCTCGGCAGGCCTCTGCCAGAGCCAGAAGAGGTCAACCAGTGCGCAGGCAAAGTGCTCAAAAAATTGCCGCAGAACCAGGTCACGGTCGGCATCGGTGAAGTGAGGAAAACACAGCGCCAGGTTTCGCTCCGCGATGTGTCGTCGACGCACCGAGAAACGATAAATCAGCCGACCAATGCCGCGCCCGAATCTTCGTTGGGTGGCGATGGGCAGGCGACCCAGAAGGCCGCCGAGCAGAATGCCAAGGCGCGCGAGGAGGGATTCGACGACCCGTGCCATGGTTATAGGCGCTTGTAGCGGTTATAGGCCCAGAGGTACTGCTCGGGCGCGCGCGCGATTCGGGCCTCAAGGCCCTGGTTCATCCAGGCGAGCGCCTCCGCAAGCGGCATCTCGGCAAGCCGCGCGGAGACATCGGTGTCTGCGCCGTCTTCGTTGGCCTTCCAGAGTTCCAGTGTGAGGCTCCAGCCGCCGGGTGTTCGCAGGGCGGTGGCCCAGGCGACCGCAGCCCCTGAGGCCTGGGCGAGCCGTATCGGTAGGGTCATGGTGTAGGCAGGCCGCCCAAAGAAATCGGACACGAGACCCTCGCCCTGTGATGGCACCTGATCGGGAAGCAGGCCAATAGCCTGGCCCTGACGTAGGGCGCGTAGTAACTGCCGCACCCCTTGGGCGTTGGCGGGTACCGCTCGCACCCCTTCGGCCGAACGAAAGGCCTGCAAGAGCGCCTCTACCCAGGGTTTTCGCGCGGGACGGTAGAGCACGGTGAGCGGAAACTCCCGCGCAATTCTGCGTGCCGCAAGTTCAAAGGCCCCCAGGTGTGGGGTGAGGATGATGAGCCCTTTGCCGCGGCCGAGGGCCTCCTGTATCTCTGCAAAGCCAGTGCTTTGCATCGCCCGCGTGGTCTCGGGCCGACACCAAATCTTGGGAAGTTCAGAGAGCAGGACACCGGACTGACCAATCGCAGCGATTTTTCGGGGTGTCTTTGCGGGCCCTGAGCTCCCGGCGCGGCCGGAGGCCCAGTAGGACAGTGCCTGATGCCATTGGGTATTGAAGGCCTGTCGATAACGGGCCGATGCCATCCAGACCCCTAGGCCCAACAGGAGCCCCGCCGCGCGCAGAAGGGGCAGGGGCGCGAAGGCGGCCAATTTGAATAGAGTCTGCATAAGCACTATAGTGAGTGAATCGCCGATTTAATCGACAACTTGCGGGGCGATTGTCGTTCAAATACCGCTAAAGCGTTTGCCATACGCGACACAAGGCCGGGTTCGAGCAACCCTGGCGTCCCAGGCAGGCACTTAGAGCGACCGCAGGCGGTCCTTTCGATGGAGAGTGCTATGTCTCAAGACTATTTCTTTACTTCGGAGTCGGTCTCCGAGGGCCACCCAGACAAGGTCTCTGACCAGGTCTCCGATGCCGTACTCGATGCCATCTTGGCCCAAGATCCTCGGGCCCGTGTTGCGGCAGAGACCCTGTGTAACACGGGTCTCGTGGTACTCGCCGGTGAGATTACGACCACGGCCAACGTCGATTACATTCAAGTCGCCCGCGAGACGATTAAGAACATTGGCTACGACAATACCGACTACGGCATTGATTACAAGGGCTGCGCAGTGCTCGTGGCTTACGACAAGCAGAGCCCGGATATTGCCCAAGGAGTGAACGCCGCCCAGGATGACAACCTCGATCAGGGGGCGGGCGACCAGGGGCTGATGTTTGGCTACGCCTGCGACGAGACGCCGGTATTGATGCCTTCGGCGATTTATCTCTCGCATCGCCTGGTAGAGCGGCAGTCTCTTCTGCGCCGTGATGGACGCATGCCATGGCTGCGTCCTGACGCCAAGTCGCAAGTGACCCTGCGATACGAAAATGGACGCCCCGAGCGTATTGATACCGTGGTGCTCTCCACACAGCATTCACCAGACATTGCGCTTGCCTCCCTGCGCGAGGCGGTGATCGAGGAGATTATCAAGCCCGTGCTGCCCAAGGAACTCGTCAAAGGCGAAATCAAATATCTCGTGAACCCCACAGGGCGTTTTGTGGTGGGGGGCCCCCAGGGCGACTGCGGCTTAACGGGCCGCAAGATCATCGTGGACACCTACGGAGGCGCAGCCCCACATGGTGGCGGTGCCTTCTCCGGTAAAGATCCCTCGAAGGTCGATCGCTCTGCCGCCTATGCCTGTCGTTATGTGGCCAAGAATATCGTTGCCGCGGGCCTCGCGCAGAAAGCGCTCATTCAGGTGGGCTATGCGATTGGTGTGGCCAAGCCAACCTCGGTATGGGTCACGACAGAAGGCACCGGGATCGTGCCCGATGAGCGGATTGCTAAGGCCGTAGCCGAGATTTTTGATCTGCGGCCTAAGGGCATCATCAAGATGCTCGACCTGCTGCGGCCGATTTATCGCAAGACGGCGGCCTACGGCCACTTTGGACGGGAAGAGCCAGAGTTCACCTGGGAGGCAACCGATAGGGCGCAGGCCTTGCGTGCTGCCTGTGGCCTTTAATGTGGCTGCAAAGGCCCCGGCCCCTTTTGGCACAATAAGTCGATGATTCCCGTTACGATCCTCACCGGTTTTTTAGGGGCAGGCAAGACCACCCTGCTCAAGCGCGTGCTCTCTGAGTCTCACGGACAAAAGATTGCGGTCATCGAGAACGAGTTTGGCCAAGAGAGTATCGACAACGAACTCTTGTTCGCCGACCAGCAGGAGCGCATTGTTGAGATGAACAATGGCTGCCTCTGCTGCACCGTGCGGGGCGATCTTGTGGACATGCTGGGGCGTCTTGCCCAGCGGCGCGAGGCAGGCGAGATCTCCTTTGATCGGGTGGTTATTGAGACTACGGGGCTGGCAGAGCCCGGGCCGGTGGCCCAGACGTTTTTTGTCGACGACGCAGTTGCCGAGCAGTACCTGATCGATGCCGTCATTACGGTGGTAGATGCGGTGCATGGGCCCACCCAACTCAGCACACACCCCGAGGCCCAGGCGCAGGTGGGCTTTGCGGATCGGCTCTTGGTATCGAAGTCCGACCTGGTGTCGGCTGAGGCACTCTCCGACCTGCGCCGACGACTCGTGGCGATGAACCCGCGGGCCCCGATTGCCATGGTGCATTTTGGCGAGGTCGATATCGCCGAGGTCTTCGATATTCGGGGCTTTAATTTGAATTCCGCCCTGGAAATCGATCCGGATTTTCTCGACACGGACAAACACCACCATCATGCTGACGATGTCGCCTCGTTTCTCTTCAAGGCGGACCGCCCCTTTGATGGGGACAAGTTTGAGGCCTTCATCTCCGCTGTCAGCCAGGCCTATGGGCCGCAGCTCTTTCGTTATAAGGGTGTGCTCTGGCTCAAAGGCAGCGACCATCAGATGATTTTTCAAGGGGTCCACATGCTGATGGGGGGCGACAAAGGCCGGCCCTGGAAGCCCTCAGAGAAGCGGCAGAGTCGCATCGTGTTCATCGGCCGCAGCCTGCCGAGGGATACAATCGAAAAAGGTCTCACCCAGTGTCTTGTCTGAGGTTGAGGTGGCATGACCCTGTTTGATTGAAGGTGAAGCAATGAAATCTGCCGCTAGTGTCGTCATCGATTCCGAGGAGGCGCTGCTCGCGCAGCCCGAATCGGAGTACATGAGCTCCGCCCAACTCGATTTTTTCCGTCGCAGGCTGCAGGCGCTCGAATCTGAGCTACGGACCAACGCCGGTGAGACTACCGAGCATCTTCGGGAGACAGTCCTGGTACCCGACCCTGCCGATCGGGCCACGATCGAAGAAGAGCATGCCCTGGAGTTACGCACTCGCGACCGTGAACGCAAGCTGATTAAAAAAGTGCAGCAGTCGCTTGCGCGCATAGAGTCGGGTGAGTATGGGTTCTGCGAGGAAACAGGCGAGCCTATTGGTCTGCAGCGGCTTCTGGCCCGTCCTACTGCCACGCTCTCGGTCGAGGCCCAGCAGCGGCGTGAGTTACGTCAGAAGCAGTACGGCGACTAGCGCCAGGTAACGTCGATGGCCGATCTCCAGCATACGCGGCAGAAGGCGGCGATTCTTGCCGAGGCCCTGCCTTACATCCGCAGGTTTCATGGCAAGACCGTCGTCGTGAAGTACGGCGGCAACGCCATGACCGATGAGGCGCTCAAGCAGGGCTTTGCCCACGATGTGGTGCTGCTGAAGCTTGTGGGCATTAACCTCGTGGTCGTCCACGGCGGCGGCCCACAGATAGAAGAACTCCTCTCTCGGGTGGGCAAGAAGGGCGAGTTTGTACAGGGCATGCGCGTTACCGATGCCGAGACCATGGATATTGTGGAGATGGTTCTCGCGGGCAAGGTAAATAAAGAGATCGTAGAACTCATCAACCATGCCGGTGGAAAGGCCGTGGGCCTCACCGGCCAAGACGGGGGCCTTATCCGCGCCCGCAAGCTCATGCTCAGCGCCCAGGATGCCCCAGACCAGATGCTCGATATTGGGCAGGTCGGGGAGATTGAGCAGGTGGATCCCGACATTGTGCATTCGCTGCTGCGCGGCGGTTTTATTCCCGTCATTGCCCCGATTGGTTCGGGTGCGCAGGGCGAGACCTACAACATCAATGCTGATCTGGTCGCCGGAAAACTCGCCGAAATCCTGAAGGCCGAAAAGCTCGTGCTCATGACCAACACGCCAGGTGTCTTAGATAAGAACGGCCGCCTTATCACGGGGCTCACAGCGCGTGAAATTGATGCCCTCTTTGCCGATGGCACCCTGTCGGGCGGCATGCTGCCTAAGATCAGTTCGGCCCTGGATGCCGCACGGGGGGGTGTGCAGTCGGTGCACATCATCGACGGCCGTGTGCCCAACAGCCTCTTATTGGAGATCCTGACCAATGAGGGGGTGGGCACCATGATTCGCTCGCACTAGTCCCTTGGGAATGCTCCATCGCCATGGCCGTATCGGCCGGTGGGCGACTGACGGTCAACGCCGTAGCGCCCGTGTCTGGCTCATTGATCTCGACAACACGCTGCACGACGCGAGCTGGCGCCTCATGGGCGAGATCAACCGGCGCATGACGCGCTTTGTTGCAGATCGACTCTGCCTTCCTCTGGAAGAGGCCAGCGCCCTGCGAACGGCCTATTGGCATCGATACGGCGCTACCCTGCTTGGCCTGATTCGACACCATGGCGTTGCGGCCGAAGATTTCTTGGCCCAGACCCATCCAGGCAGTGATCTGCTGCAGTATGTCGCCCAGGCTCCGGGCCTGCGCCGAAAGGTACAACTGCTGCGCGGTGAGCGTTGGCTTGTCACCAATGCGCCGCGCGACTATACCGAGCGGCTTTTAAAGATACTCGGTATCGCCCACTGCTTTCATCGACAGATTTGTATCGATGACATGCATGCGGTGTCGCAACTTCGCCCGAAGCCCTCACCCATTCTCTGGCACCGACTCATTCGAGCCTCTGGCCGTCGTGCCTCCGACCTCTGCCTGATCGACGACAGTGCGATTAATCTGCGTACGGCCCATCGGGCGGGTATTTCTACGGCCCGCCTCTGGGCTTCTGCGAGCCAGAGAAAGGTAGCCTGGGCGCACGGACGACCGGTGTCTGCGGTGCGGCCTCTGTATGTGCGGGTTCAAGTAAACTCTTGGCCATCGTTGATCCGTCGTGTCGGATTCCGTCCACAAGGGAGACCATGATGCAGGATGTGGAGGCAGGCGATTCTTCGCGAAAGCGGCTAAAGCCTGGGGAGCGCAAGCTTCAGATTTTGCAGGCCATGGCCTTGATGCTTGAGCAAGAGTCGGAGAAGGTGACCACCGCCGGGCTGGCAGCACGCCTGCAGGTCTCAGAGGCAGCCCTGTACAGACACTTTGCGAGTAAGGCCCAGATGTATGAGGGCCTGCTCGAGTTCATTGAGCAGACGATTTTTGGCCTGATCAATCAGATTGATGCCGAGGCGGACCCTGCCGCCCAGAAGGCACGCTCTATTGTCTTGATGCTTCTGAATTTTGCCGAGACCAATCCTGGTATGACCCGCGTCCTTACTGGGGAGGCCTTGGCCTATGAGAATCTGCGCCTCCAGCAACGGGTAAACCAACTGCTCGATCGCACCGAGGCCTCGTTGCGGCAGTGCCTGAAACTCGGGCTCGCCGATGCCAGCCCAGCGGCGCATGCATTGCTCGACCCGGCCCTGCAGGCAAGCCTCGCGATGGGGTTTGTGCAGGGACGATGGCTTCGGTTTTCGAAGACCGGTTTTCGTGCGCGGCCCAGCGAGTCCGCGGACGTGATCGCCGCGGCACTTTTTCCCTAAGGTCGCTGCAGCGGCCAGCCGCTTTTCTCAAGGCCGTATCTCACCTGATAGACCGCACCTGACAGACGGGGCAGGCACTGCGGGCGCGAAATCGCAGGGTATCGAGTCTGGGCTCTTTGGCATCGAAGACCGTGAGGCGTCCCGTCGCAGGGGTCTGGCCCATGAGGATCTTGAGCGCCTCATTGGCAGCCAGTAGTCCCATGGTGCCCACAGCGGTACTCATCACGCCATAGGCCCCACAGGCCGCCTCAACGGGGGGCGATGCAGGGTCAAAGAGGCAGGCATAGCAGCCCGAGTCGGGCTGGGCGGGATCAATCACCATAAGCTGTCCAGACCACTGCAGGGCCGATGCGCAGACCAGCGGCTTTTGGGCCTGTTGGCAGGCGCGGTTGATCGCCTGCCGTGTGAAAAACTGGTCGGTACAGTCGAGCACGAGATCTGCCGTCTCTACCCAGGCGGTTAGCGTCTGGGCATCGGCCTTCTCGGTGGCTGCCACAAACCGCGTCTCTGGCGCGAGCTCGCTCAGCGCCTCCGCGAGCGCTTCTGCCTTGGGCCGTCCGATATCTTGGCGCCCGTAGAGCACCTGCCGCGGCAGGTTAGAAAGACTCACCGTATCAAAGTCGGCCAGCCGGATCTCGGCCAGTCCCGCTTTGGCAAGATACAGGGCCACAGGCGAGCCCAAGCCTCCGAGCCCAACGATGAGTACGCGTTGGGTCTGAAGGCGGGCCAGGTCTGATTCATCGAAGTCGGCAAGCAGCAGTAGCCGACTAAACTGCGTGAGCCGTTCCTCGTCAGCGCCCCCACCAACGGATGCATCGGTCATGAGGCTTGAGCGCCAGGCTGCTCGGCCTAGTAGGGTCTTATTGCACCGCTGGTGGGGCGGGTGATGTTGCTACCGGCATCCCCTGCAGATGGTTCAGTGCCTGGCGCAGCTGGTGGTCGGAGTCTGAGCCAAACTCAATCTGCGGCCGCGACTGACCTGCAGGCGGCGCAGTGGGCTTGTCCTGGGCCTTGGCATTGTTGGGGCCCCCTGCCTTCCCCTGCCCTTGTTGTCCCTGCTGTCCGTCTGCGCCAGCACCCGTTCCTTTTGAGGCGGGGCCGCCTTCAAGATGTCGGCTCAGGTCTGCCTCGCGCACTCGGAACTGCTCCGTGACATCGCCCTCTGGGGTCTCTTCCACCCAGAAATCGGGTCGAATGCCCTTGGCCTGAATCGAGCGGCCCGAGGGGGTGTAGTAACGGGCGGTCGTGAGCTTGATCGCGGTATTGCTCGTAAGCGGAAGAATGGTCTGCACCGAGCCTTTGCCGAAGGTCTGCGTGCCGAGAATCTGCGCACGTTTGTGGTCTTGCAGGGCACCGGCAACAATCTCGGATGCCGAGGCAGATCCGCCGTTGACAAGCACCGCCATGGGCAGAGACTTGATCTTGGGGTTGAGGCCCGACAAGGGGTCTGCACCCCCACGCAGGTAGTCGGCAGGCCGCGCCGAGAAGGTGCGCTTGGCATCGGTCTGTCGGCCGTCGGTGGTTACCACCAGGGTGTTGGCGGGCAGGAATGCCGCAGAGACCCCCACCGCCGCATGCAGCAGGCCCCCCGGGTCGTTACGCAGATCGAGCACGATGCCCTTGATGGGCTTTGTCTTGTCGGCTTCGGACTGTGCGAGCAACTTATTAAGGTGCGATACCACCGAGCCCACGGTGTGTTCCTGGAACTGGGTGATGCGCAGGTAGGCGTATCCGGGTTCGAGATACTTGGACCGCACACTCTGCACACGAATGACATCGCGCACGATGGTAACGACGATAGGCAGTGGCTCACCCTTGCGCGAGAGGGTGAGTGTGATCGAGGTCTTGGGCTTGCCGCGCATGAGCTTGACCGCGTCTTGCAGATTCATGCCCTTGGTGGCCTTGTCATCGATCTTAATAATCAAATCGCCAGCCCGCACGCCCGCGCGGGCGGCCGGGGTATCTTCAATCGGGGAGACCACACGCACGAAGCCATCTTCAAGGCCAACTTCGATGCCCAGGCCGCCGAATCCTCCCTGGGTACCCACCTGCAATTCTTTAAAGGCTTCGGCATCGAGATAGGCCGAATGGGGATCCAACCCGGTGAGCATGCCGCTGATGGCCTCGGTGATGAGTTTCTTGTCATCGACGGGCTCCACATAGTGGGCCTTGATGGCTCCGTAGACATCGGCAAACTGTCGCAACTCTTCAACGGGCAGGGCGAGCCGGCCGTCGCGCTGGGCGACAGCGGAGATTCCGACACTGATCAGCAGGCCGCTGACCATGCCGATGCCCACCCATCCTGCCGCCTTAAGACGTGATCCACTCATGATTTATGGCCTCTGGGCTCTGCCCTGGTTGGCCACCGCGGCCATGGCGGCCTCGATCTCTGACGGGTCAGCGAGATAACGTCGCGCCTTCAGAGCGAACTGCGCATCAAACTCCAGGCTGATGGGCTGGGCGGTGGGGATATTCAGATCGATGATCTCTTCATCGGACATGTTTTCAAGCACTTTAATGAGGGCGCGTAACGAATTTCCATGGGCTGCGATCAGTATCCTCTTTCCGGACCGCAGCTGCGGCAGGATCTCCTGCTCCCAGAAGGGTTTGACGCGTGCCACCGTATCGGCCAGACATTCTGTGCGGGGAAGGCGGGCGGGGTCTACGTGCGCATAACGGGGGTCGTGGCCCTCCCAGAGAGGGTTCTGAGGATCCATCGGGTCGGGGCGCACATCGTAGGCGCGGCGCCAGCGTAGCACCTGGGCCTCGCCATATTTGAGCGCGGTTTCTGCCTTGTTGAGCCCCGCAAGGGCGCCATAGTGGCGTTCATTCAGTCGCCAGTCTTTGGTCACGGGAATCCACATCTGATCAAGCGTGTCCAGCACTACCCAGCAGGTACGAATGGCCCGCTTGAGCACCGACGTGTAGGCCATATCGAAGACAAAGCCTCGGTCTTTCAGGAGCATTCCGGCACGACGCGCCTCTTCGTGGCCGACCTCGGTTAGGTCAATATCAACCCATCCCGTGAAACGGTTTTCAAGGTTCCATTGACTCTGGCCATGGCGAAGAAGAATGAGAGCTGGGGGCATAATCTGTCTGTTACCGAAACCCCCGATTCTATAATCGAAGCCTAACGTCTGACAGGAGTTCTTCCTCGTGCAGTTTTTTCTGGACAACATTTTTCTTATTCTTGCCGCCTTTATCAGCGGTGGTCTGCTGGTCTGGCCCCTGGCCACACGCGGCAGCAGCGCCCGCCAGGTCAACACCCTTGGCGCCACGCAACTCTTAAACGCGGAGGATGCGCTGCTGATTGATATTCGTGAAGCCGCAGAACTCTCCAAGGGTCAGGTGCCGCAGGCAACCCATATGCCCGGCTCAACCCTCGCCTCGCAGATCAACGAGATTTCGCGGCTCGCGCAGTCAGGCAAGAAGCCGCGTCCCGTTATCTTGATGTGCGCGAGCGGCTTTCGATCCACGCAGGCAGGCCGAAAGCTGCGCAAGGCAGGCATTGCGGAGGTCTACAGCCTTGAGGGCGGCTTTGATGCCTGGAAGCAGGCGGGTCTCCCGGTTTCTCAGAAGCCCAATCGCGGCGGATAGGCCGTTGAACCGTCTGCCTGCCCCTTCCCCTTTGCATCCTTTTAGAACTCGCGCCTCGGAGGACCCCACCATGGCCACTGTTTTGATGTACACGACCGCCGTTTGCCCTTACTGCCAGAGGGCGGAGGCCTTACTTCGTCAGCGCGGTGTAGAGACGATTGAAAAGATTCGTATCGATCTTGATCCGGCCGCCCGTGATCAGATGATGGCCCGCACCGGGCGGCGCACAGTGCCGCAGATTTACATTGGTGAGCAGCATGTCGGGGGTTTTGACGACCTGGCTGCGCTCGATCGTGAGGGTGGGCTCACGCCCTTGCTCGCGGGCTGAACGCGCTTGCGGGCCCCTGGGCCAGAGGCAACGCAGGCCCGCCCTTTTTTGTTCTTGTTTTTCCCCTTTTATCGTTGAAGGATTTGTATGACCACAGCCTCCCCCGCCGCCCCTCCCTCGGGCAATTCCGCTGCACAAGATGAGGCAGGCCGCCCCGTCTTTGGGCTGCAGCGTATTTATCTGAAGGACTGTTCTCTTGAGGCGCCCCACGTGCCCGAGATCTTCTTGGATGCGGCCGAGCCGCGGCTGGAGTTTCAGCTCGACACCTCTGATCGCGAACTCGGCGGCACGATGGTGGAAGTGGCCATTCGGTGCACCGTCACCTGCCGGGTCGGTGATCGCGTCGCCTTCCTGGTGGAGGCCAGTGAGGCGGGCGTCTTCGAGATTGCGGGGGTCAGCGACGAGCAGAGAGCCCTTTTGAAGGGCATCTCCTGTCCCTCCATTGTGTATCCGTATCTGCGGGCCAACCTCGCCGACATCGTGCAACGTGCCAGCTTCCCCCCGTTTCATCTGGCTGAAATCAACTGGGAGGCCTTCTTTCAGCAGAAACAGGCCCATCTCGCGCAGCAGGCGGGCGGCACCAGCCCCTCTGACGGGGCGGGCCGGTCGGAGAGCGGGCTTATTCTGCCCAGTTAGGCTTGGCAGGGGCCGCGGCGGTGACAGACGAGTTACGCGGCCCAGCCCTGGTTCTTGGCGCGGGCGCCTGGGGCACCGCGCTGGCCGTGCATCTGGCACAGCGCGCGGGTGCAGGGCAGGTCAGCCTCTGGGTTCGTGACCCCGCGCTGGTCGCACGGCTGCACGAAGAGCGGGCCAATGCCAAATATCTTCCGGGGATAACCCTTCCGTCTTCGCTTGCGATTGCCAGTGACCTCGGTCTTGCCTTGGCCCAGTGGAGAGAGGCCGTCGCGCGGCAAGAGACCCTGGGGCTACTTATTTTTGCAACGCCAGTGGCGGGGTTAGAGGCAACGGCGAAGGCGGTTGCTCAGCTACTGGGCCCAGCGGCACGCCCTCATGAGGCCCTCATCTGGCTCTCTAAGGGGCTCTCGGTGACCCCAGAGGGGCTTTTTTGGCCCGACGATTTGGTGGCCCGCGCGCTACCAGACTGGCCGCGCGGCGCCCTCACGGGCCCAAGCTTCGCCCAGGAGGTGGCCCGGGGACTGCCCTGTGCCCTGACCCTGGCGAGCCACGATACGGTCTTTGCCCGAGAAGCAGCCCGCTTCTGTCATGGGGGCGGGATGCGGGTCTACGCCAGCGCAGACCTCATCGGCGCCCAACTTGGGGGGGCGATCAAGAATGTGTTGGCGATTGCTGCGGGGGTGGCGGATGGACTTGCACTCGGTGCCAATGCCCGTGCGGCACTCATTACCCGCGGTCTGGCAGAGGCGGCCCGGCTTGGGCATGCGCTGGGGGCCTTACCCCAGACGTTTATGGGGCTGGCGACGCTGGGCGATCTCGTACTCACCGCTACGGGCGACCTGTCGCGTAATCGTCGGGTAGGTATGGCCCTCGCGGCGGGGGAGTCGCTTCAGGAGATTCTTGGTGGGCTTGGCCATGTGGCTGAGGGGGTATCCACAGCCCCCGCGATCCTCTCGCTCGCGAGACAGAAGAACGTGGATCTGCCGATTGTTCAGGCAGTCTGCCGGCTCATTCAGGGCGCGCCGGTGCAGGCGGTCCTACAGGACCTTCTCAGCCGAGACCCCGTGGATGAGGACCATTGATCGGTCTTCGCGAGACCCTACTGACCCCCTGCAAATCCCTGTTGGCGCCAGGCCTCATAGACGGTCACCGCCACCGCATTCGACAGGTTTAAGCTGCGGCTCCCAGGCTGCATCGGCAGCCGTAGCCGGTTACCCGCCGTAAACCGGTTTAGTTGTTCTGTGGAGAGCCCCCGGGTCTCCGCACCGAAGATGACCCAGTGGCCCCAGTCAAAGCGTGCCTCAAAGAACGACCCGCTGCCCCGGGTGGTCATGGCCCAGCATTGCGTGGGCAGTAGGCCGTCACCCCAGCCCTGGGCATGACAGAAGGCGTCCCATGAGGGGTAGACCGAGAGGTCGCAGAATTCCCGGTAGTCCAGCCCCGCCCGCCGCATTTTTGCATCGTCCAGGGGAAAGCCTAGCGGCTCGACCAGGTGCAGACGGGCTCCCGTGTTGGCGCAGAGCCGAATAATGTTGCCGGTGTTTGGGGGAATCTCGGGCTCTACAAGGACCACCTGCAGGAAGGGGCCGTCGGTGTGGTCAGTATGCATAGCGCTCGCATTCTAGAGGAGCGCCTGCTGCGTGCGGCTTGGGTACCGGGCTAACGGATGCCCTCGGTGCGTTCCCAGAGTCCGGCGTGCCATCTTGCCTTGCGTACCTGTGCAGACGCTGCCTCCTGGCGTGGCTCGCCCGCCGGACCCTGCCCTGGGCTGCTTGGGGCGGGCACATAGGCCAGAACCACCGCGCCGAGAACCTCCCCGCCGCTACGCTGCCAGGCATCGGCTGCCGCACGCAGCGTCGCTCCGGTGGTCATCACATCGTCGACGAGCACCGCGGCCCGGCGTTGCCTGTGCGATCGCCCAGTGGCGGTAAAGAGATCCGCGTCAATCGCCTGCCGTTCTCGCCGAGATCGTTTCGCCTGCTCCGGGCTTGGGCGGACCTTCTTCAGCCCACCGAGCGATACAGCCATCTGCCAATGAGCCCCAAGGCTCTTGGCCAGTAGCGCGGGAAGGTGAAACCCTCTGGTCCGCAGCCGCTCGGGGTCGGGGGGGACGGGTAATAGGTGGGCGCCCTGCGTGTCCCAGGGAACTGCGGTGGGGAGGGATTCCATGCGTCGCGCGAGCGCCATGGCGGTGGCCCAGTCGGCGCCGTACTTGGCCCGATGGATATGGTGCGACATCTCGTCGGTATATCGGCTGAGGTAAAGGACGGGTAGGGTGTTACCCGCCTCTGTGAGGGGAAAGTCCATCAGACCAGTTTCGGTAGCTATTGGGGTGTCTGTCACACCCGAAAGCCAGCGCAAAAAGGCGCGCAGCCGTGGTCTCCAGGGGGTCTTGGGCATCGGCCGACTATACTCAGCAGCCCATGTCTGATGCCCCCCGCCCTTTGACCGATGGCCCCGTGACCGCCTTCATGCGACGCCGTCGTGACAGGCTTGGGCGCGCGTCGGCGGATCTCCCCCACCCCGTGCTCTCCCATGCAGTCAGCCTGGTGCGGGAGCGACTCATGGACATGCGACTGCCCGAGGGCCCACGCCTGGTGATTGACCCACTCGGAGGCTTGACCCCATCAATTCTGGATGCGGTCTGGCCGACCGCGCAGGCGTCTGGCCCCGTTGCAGTGGTGGCCTTGGCTGACGCCTTTCCTGTGGCGCGTGCAATTGGATTGCCCACGCACGGGACACCCCTGGGCCGTGACGCGCAGGCCAGTGGGCAGAAAGGGCGCGGCCCGCTTGCGCGCATCGTTAAGCGGTTGACCGATGGCCTATCAGGGGGCGGGCGCAGGCCACAAAAGAGGTCAGTGGTGATGTACGCCCCAACGACTGCTGGCCAGTTTGAAGGACTGGAGGCCGGTAGTCAGTCCGTGGTGATCGACCTCGGTGGGCTCGGGGTGGGATGGCCACCCGGCGCCTGGTTTGCCGAGATGGCAAGGCTGCTCGCGCCGGGTGGGCTTTACCTCTGTCTGAGCCCAGGGCCTACTACGCTGGCCGATCTCTGGATGGCCTGGGGCCGACCGGTGCCTGCAAGCGCTTTTTGGCACGACCTCCACGACCTCGGTGATGCCATGGCCGCTGCCGGGTTCGCTGCGCCCGTCGCCGAGTCAGAACGACTGGTGCTCACCTATACGCGGAGCCTCTCGGCCTTGCGTGACCTGCGCGACTTTCCGCTGCGTACTGCGGAGGGGTCTGGAGTCTCTGTCGGCCTGATGGGTCAGGGCCATCGGCGCGACCTTCTTGCTGCTCTGGAGGCACAACGGGATCGTGAGGACAAACTTGCGCTGCGAATTGAGTGTGTGCTTACGCACGCCTGGAAGCCGATCCCTCAACCCGATTCCCACGTCCGTTCGGGTGAAGGGCGGGCGGTTCCGGTGCAGTGGCACCGCCCTCGCAGGGGGTGAGTCAGACCCCCTATGGCCCCTAAGGTCGGGACGGGGTTCTTTCCCCGTATACGCCAAAAGGCATATACTCTTCAAAAAAACGGCTTTCAAATCAGTAGGGACAAGGCACAAACATGCAGCATTCGACAGCGCAGACGTTGGGCGGTGTCGCGGAGTCGTCTCCGCGAGAGTGGGTGTTGCGTCGCAACTGCGCCATTTCCCCTTACCAGTTGTTGGCAGTCTTTCTGTCTGTGGCCCTCGTGTCCATGGGTATTGCGATCGTGTGGGGGCTTCTGGGGCACTGGGCCATCCTTCCCTACGCGGTTTTGGAATGCCTCGCCCTTGGCGGTGCATTTTTGTATTACTGCCGGCATGCCCAAGACCGTGAAATGGTGAGCCTGTCTGGCGCTGTGGTAAGGATTGAAGAAATGGTCGGGGGTGGGTCGGTCGTGCATGAACTCCCGCGACAAGGCATTGTGGTGCGTATGGCATCCGCTAGTGCCGATGCGCTCGTCTGTTTAAGGTCGGGTGGTCGGCAGGCAGAGGTGGGCCGGTTTGTAGACGGAGAAGGAAGAAAGCAGTTTTTCAGGGAGTTTCGTCAGGCCATGGCGCAGGGCGCGGTCTAGGGCGAAAAACAACAAGTACGATCGATAACAGAGGTAGACAATGAAAAAGAATGAGATGCAGGGCCTAGGGGGGCGACTGGCGGCGGCTTGGCTGGGGCTCGGTGCGGGGTTGGCGGTTCCGGTGGCTTCTTTGGCCAACGACATGACCACGCGGTACAACCTGCGGACGCCCGCCTCTCAAATGGCAGAGAGTCTGTATACCCTGCACAACTTCTTGCTTGCCGTCTGTCTCATTATTTTTGTGCTGGTCTTTGGCGTCATGTTTTATTCGATGTACGCCCATCGGAAATCAAAGGGCCATAAGCCGGCCGACTTTTCCGATAGCCACACCCTGGAGATTGCCTGGACGGTGGTTCCTTTCCTTATTGTTGTGGTGATCGGTGTCTACGCCACGCCGATTGTGATGGCCCAGAAGGACACCACCAATGCCGACATCACCATTAAGGCCACGGGCTACCAGTGGAAGTGGGGCTATGACTACCTAAAAGGCGAAGGGGAAGGCATCTCGTTTTTGTCGACGCTCACCACCCCTTATGAGCAGCGTATTAACCAGGCACCTAAGACAGAAAACTATTTGTCTGAGGTCGACAACCCCTTGGTGGTTCCCGTCGGTAAAAAGATTCGCGTGGTCACCACGGCCAACGACGTGATTCATGCCTGGATGGTGCCCGCTTTTGGTGTGAAGCAAGACGCTATTCCTGGGTTTGTACGTGACACCTGGTTTCGGGCCGATCGCGTAGGTACCTTCAACGGCCATTGCGCGGAACTCTGCGGCAAAGACCATGCCTTTATGCCTATCGTGGTGCGTGTCGTCACGGACGCCGAATACACCGCATGGGTAAAAGAGAAGAAGGCTGCAGCGGCCCAGGCCGCTGCTGTATCCCCCACCGCGGTATTGGCCTCTGCCCAGTAAGCGAAACCCCCAAAGACTTTGCCCGATCAGACAGACCAACCAGGCTTACTTTTAAAACGAATCTTGTAAAGACGATCCACAGGAGAGCGCGATGAGTGCAGTGCTAGAACCCCAGGGCCTCGCAGGCCACGACCATAGCCATGACCACGACCACCCTCATGGCTGGCGGAGATGGGTGTATGCCACCAACCATAAAGACATCGGCACGCTCTATCTCTGGTTCAGTTTCACGATGTTCATCATCGGGGGCCTACTCGCGCTCGGTATACGGGTAGAACTCTTCCAGCCCGGACTGCAATTTATTCAGCCTGAGGTCTTTAATCAGCTCACCACCATGCACGGGCTGATCATGGTCTTCGGTGCCATCATGCCGGCCTTCGTAGGCTTCGCGAACTGGATGATTCCGCTGCAGATCGGTGCGGCGGACATGGCCTTTGCGCGCATGAATAACCTTAGTTTCTGGCTGGTGGTGCCCGCGGCGATTTTGCTGGTGGCTTCTTTCTTCGT
>CAZKWK010000007.1:29298-30239 GCA_964556335.1 uncultured Bordetella sp.
CGCTGCAGATGGGTATCGGAATGGACATGGGTATTTTTGCTCTCCACATTCTCGGTGCCTCGTCAATCATGGGGTCGATCAATATCATCACCACCATTCTGAACATGCGGGCCCCGGGCATGACGCTCATGAAGATGCCCATGTTTGTCTGGACGTGGCTTATTACCGCTTACCTGCTCATTGCCGTCATGCCCGTCTTGGCTGGTGCTATCACCATGACCCTGACTGACCGCCACTTTGGCACCGCCTTCTTTAACGCGGCTGCTGGCGGTGACCCCGTGATGTACCAGCATATTTTCTGGTTCTTCGGGCACCCCGAGGTCTACATCATGATTCTTCCGGCCTTCGGCATTGTGTCGGAGATCATCCCGACCTTTAGTCGCAAGAAGCTTTTCGGTTACAGCTCCATGGTCTATGCCACGGCATCGATTGCCATCCTGTCCTTTGTGGTCTGGGCGCACCATATGTTTACGACGGGCATGCCTCTGACGGGCCAACTCTTCTTCATGTACGCGACGATGCTTATTGCGGTACCCACGGGCGTGAAGATTTTCAACTGGCTCGCCACCATGTGGCGGGGGTCGATGACCTTCGAAACGCCCATGCTCTTTGCCATTGGGTTTATTGTGGTGTTCACCATCGGCGGACTCACCGGAATTATTCTTTCGGTGGCGCCCATCGATATCCAGTTGCATGACACCTACTATGTGGTGGCCCACTTCCATTATGTGTTGGTGGCTGGCTCCCTCTTTGCACTCTTTGCCGGTGTCTACTACTGGCTGCCGAAGTGGACCGGCCACATGTATGACGAGGCCCTGGGTAAGCTGCACTTCTGGTCCTCGATGATCTTCTTTAACATCACCTTCTTCCCGATGCACTTCCTGGGCCTGGCCGGCATGCCCCGTCGCTATGCCGACTACCCGATGCAGTTCGCCGATTTC
>CAZKWK010000008.1:0-30086 GCA_964556335.1 uncultured Bordetella sp.
CCCGGCCTCTCGTCGCGGTCGTCGAGAATCACTTCATAGCCCGCGGCGGAGAGTTCTGCATAGACCTTCTCAGCCGCTTCTTTCACCGCGGGGGATTTGCCCGCGCCCACCGGACAAACCACCACCTCAAAGGGGGCTAAGGCCCGGGGCCAGAAGATGCCCTTCTCGTCGTGGTTCTGCTCAATGGCCGCGCCCACAATGCGGGTCACGCCAATGCCGTAGCAGCCCATCTCCATGACCCGGGGCTTTCCGGTTTCGTCCAGCGTGGTGGCCTTCATGGCCTCTGAATACTTGGTGCCTAGGTAGAAGACGTGGCCAACTTCAATACCCCGCTCGATTTTGAGTGGGCCCTTACCGCAGGGTGAGGGGTCGCCTTCCACCACATTACGAATGTCGGCCACCAGCGCAGGCTCGGCCAGATCACGCCCCCAGTGCACACCGGTGGTGTGGTGGTCTTTTTGGTTGGCCCCGACCACAAAGTTTGCCATCAGGGCCACGGTGCGATCGGCAATCACTGTCACCGTCGTAGGCAGCCCCACGGGCCCGAGGTAACCCGGCTCGGTGCCGAAATGCGCCACGATTTCTTCAACGGTGGCAAACCGAAATCCTTCTGCCAAGGGGGCAAGCTTTCCAACCTTCACCTCGTTGAGGTCGTGGTCGCCCCGCAGTAGCAATAAAAAAATCTTCGCGCCGCCTCCCGTCGCTGTCTTCCCCGGTTGCGGCTTGTCGGTCGCCGGGTCGGTGGCCAGCACAATCGATTTCACCGTCTGGGTGAGGGGCAGCCCCAGAAAAGCGGCCACCTCGGCGCAGGTGCTTTTGCCCGGGGTAGGAACGGTCTGCATCGGCGCAGAGGGGGTCGCGCGTTCAGACAAGAGCGGCATGCCTTCGGCGAGCTCAATATTTGCCGCGTAGTCCGACGCGGGGCAGTAGACGATGGCGTCCTCACCGGTCTCGGCGATCACCTGAAATTCATGTGACCGCGAGCCGCCAATAGCCCCGGTGTCGGCCGCCACCGCCCGATAGCGCAGCCCCAGGCGGTCAAAGATTTTGCGGTAGGCCGCAAACATCTTGTCGTAGCTCGCCTCGGCACCGGCCACATCTTTGTCAAAAGAGTAGGCGTCTTTCATGACGAACTCGCGGCCTCGCATGACCCCAAACCGCGGGCGGCGTTCATCGCGAAACTTGGTCTGAATCTGATAGAAGTTTTTGGGCAGCTGCTTCCAGCTTTTGAGCTCTGCCCGGGCGATGTCGGTGATCACCTCTTCGCTTGTGGGCTGAAAAGCAAAGTCACGACCATGGCGATCTTTCACCCGCAACAATTCGGGCCCCATCTTTTCCCATCGGCCGGTCTCTTGCCAGAGTTCGGCGGGCTGCACGATAGGCATCACGAGTTCGATGGCTCCTGCGGCATTCATCTCCTCGCGAACAATTGCCTCGACCTTGCGGATCACCCGAAGCCCCAGGGGCATATATGAGTAAATACCTGCGCCCAGGCGGCGAATCATGCCGGTGCGCAGCATGAGCCGATGGCTGGCAACTTCCGCATCGGCCGGGTCTTCTTTGAGGGTCTGAAAGTGAAAGGCAGAGGCGCGCATGGACCGTAGACTGTTTTGGAGGGTTAATTGAGAAGAAGGATGCAGTGGTTCGTATAATTCAAGGATTATGCTCGATGAATTTGGCTACCGACCCAATGTGGGCATTATCCTGATAAACGATGTCAACCAGGTCTTCTGGGGCAAGCGGGTGCGGGAGCAGGCCTGGCAGTTTCCGCAAGGCGGTATCAAGCGCGGAGAGGATCCCGAGCGGGCCATGTTTCGCGAATTACAAGAGGAAACAGGCCTGCGGCCTGAGCATGTTCAGATCCTTGCCCGCACACAAGACTGGCTGCATTACGATGTGCCCACGCGGTGGGTTCGGCGAGAATGGCGCGGCCTTTATAAGGGCCAGAAGCAGATCTGGTATCTGCTGCGTATGCTTGGCCAAGACTCTGATATTCAGCTGCGCTCGGGCACAGAGAAGCCCGAGTTTGACGCCTGGTGCTGGCATGACTTCTTTGTGCCGCTCGAAACCGTGATCGAATTTAAACGCGACGTCTATCGGCTCGCCCTTGGCGAACTCGCGCCTTATATTTTTTCGGCCGACGAGGTCAGCACCAGATTGTCCCGGTGTATGAGTTCGGGCTCTTCTACAAAGCCAAGCAATTCTTCAATCTGACTCGAGGGGCGGCCCATAATGCGCCGCGTCTCGCTGGCCGAGTAGTTCACAAGCCCCCGGGCGATTTCGGTGCCGCTCGGATCAAGGCACGAGACCACATCGCCACGGTCAAAGCTGCCCTGCACCCCCACCACCCCAATAGGCAACAGTGATCGGCCGCGCGAGACCAGCACGCCTGTGGCCCCCGCATCGAGCATGAGGGCACCACGCAGCTGGAGTTGATCGGCCATCCATTGCTTGCGCGCGGCGAGCATGGGCACATCGGCGACAAGCAGACTGCCAAGCAGCTCTTTTGCGAGCAGTCGGGGGAGTACCTGATCTTCTAAGCCGCTGGCAATCACGGTGTGGGCGCCGCTGCGCGAGGCGCGCTGGGCGGCACGTACCTTGGTGGCCATTCCTCCGGTACCAATGGCACTGCCGGCACCGCCTGCCATGGCGGTGAGATCGGGGTCGTTGGCACGTGCCCGCGGGAGCAGTTGTGCCTGTGGGTCTTTGCGGGGATCGGCGGTGTAGAGGCCTGCCTGATCGGTGAGGATGACCAGCAGCTCGGCCTCTAGCAGGTTGGTGACCAAAGCACCCAGGGTGTCGTTGTCCCCGAGTTTGATCTCGTCGGTGACCACTGTGTCGTTCTCATTGACTACCGGCACCACACCGAGTGCGAGCAGGGTGTTGAGCGTGGCCCGGGCATTGAGGTAGCGACGCCGGTCCGAGACATCTTCGTGGGTGAGCAGAACCTGGGCAGTCTGCAGACCGTGGGCGAGGAATCCCACCTCATAGGCCTGGGCAAGCCCCATCTGCCCTACGGCCGCGGCGGCCTGCAGGCTATGGACTTCATTAGGCCGTTCGCGCCATCCCAGCCGTTTCATGCCTTCTGCAATCGCGCCACTCGAGACGAGAACGACCTCACAGCCATGGCGCCGCAGCGCGGCGATCTGTGCCGCAAACCGGGTAATCGCCGCGGGGTCAATCCCTTTACCCTGGTTGGTCACGAGGCTGGAGCCCAGCTTCACCACCCAGCGTCGGGCCTGTGCGACCTCTTCGCGGCCTTGCGTGGCGGTCATGATTCCTCGGCGGGCGGCCTGCCGTCTGACGCGCTGAGCCAGAGGTAGATCTGCTGCATCAGCGACTCGAGGCCTTCACGCGTGAGCCCCGAGGTGTAGAAGACGGGGCCCTTCCATTTCAAGGCCTTATTCATCGCGGCCCAGCGCGCGTCGCGCTGTTCGTCGGTGAGCATATCGGCCTTATTGAGCACCAGCCAGCGTGGCTTGGCAGCGAGGTTTGGGTCGTATCGGGCGAGTTCTTTGGCCAAAGCCACCACCTCTTGGGCGAGCTGTTTACCCGTCTGGGTCTCCGTCTGTGCCTCCACCCCTTGCGGGGCGAAGTCTACGAGGTGTAAAAGTAGGCGGGTGCGTTGCAGATGCCGAAGGAACTGGTGGCCGAGACCCGCGCCCTCTGCGGCACCCTCAATAAGCCCGGGGATATCGGCGATTACAAAGCTCTGGGCTACGCCGATGCGTACGACGCCGAGTTGCGGGCTTAGGGTGGTGAAGGGATAGTCGGCGATCTTGGGCCGGGCGTTGGAGGCTGCCGCGACCAGGGTGGACTTGCCCGCGTTGGGCTTGCCTAGCAGGCCCACATCGGCCAAGACTTTGAGTTCTAATTTTAGTCGGCGAGACTCCCCGAGTTCGCCTGGGGTGCACTGCCGCGGAGCCCGGTTGATACTCGATTTGAAGTGGAGGTTACCAAGGCCGCCCCGGCCGCCTTTCGCGAGCAGCACCTTCTGGCCGTCTTCTGAAAGATCGAAGAGCGTCTCCTGGGTCTCGGCATCAATCACCAGGGTACCCACCGGCATGCGTAGCACCAGATCGTCGGCGCCCGCGCCGTACTTGTCGGAACCCTGACCCTGCTCGCCGTTTCGTGCCCGATGCACCCGGGCGTATCGATAATCGATGAGGGTATTGATGTTGCGGTCTGCCAGGCCCCAGATAGAGCCGCCTTTGCCGCCATCGCCGCCACTTGGCCCACCCTTGGGAATGAATTTCTCGCGACGAAAGGCCGCCACGCCGTTACCGCCTTTACCGGCATGGACTTCAATGGTGGCTTCGTCAATAAATTTCATGGCATACAAAAAAGCCCCGCGGGGCGGGGCTTTTTAGCGGGTGTGGTGGGTCTTGAGTAAAACCAGACCTAGCCTGCCACCACACTGACTACGGATTTTTGCAGGGGCCCATGTACAGAGAACTGCACCTTGCCATCGACCAAGGCAAAAAGCGTGTGGTCTTTACCCATGCCTACATTCTCACCCGCATGAAAGACCGTACCACGCTGGCGAACCAGAATATTGCCCGCGGAGATGGTCTCGCCGCCAAACCGCTTTACCCCAAGTCGTTTGGCCTCTGAGTCACGACCGTTGCGCGTAGAGCCGCCGCCTTTTTTCTGTGCCATGTCGAAATCCTTTTGTTGTTCGCCCGGCTATTTCTGGCCGAATCTCCTAAATCTCATCGAAACGCTTATGCGCTCACCACAGAGCCATCCGGGCGCACCATGGCCTCTACCGACAATTCGGTGTAGTTCTGGCGATGGCCTTGGGTCTTGGCGTAGTGCTTACGACGGCGGTGTTTGAAAATGCGCACTTTTTCGCCACGCCCATGGGATACCACCCGGGCCTTCACACTAGCGCCAGCAAGTACGGGCGTACCCACAGCCAGGCTCTCGCCTTCTCCAAGGGCCAACACCTCTGACAAAACGCACTCGCTGCCCACATCAAGCGCTAGCGTTTCTACTTTCAGCGTCTGCCCGAGGCCCACACGGTATTGCTTTCCGCCGGTTTTAATCACTGCATACATAGCCATCTCTCTTATGTGTTTAAGAGTAAAAAATCGAAGCCCTCTAGTATGCCTCAGCCAAACGGCGAATTCAACAACGCCAAAAAGGTGGCAGAAGGGTCAGGCATAATGCCGCCAGATGTCTAGCCCCGCCCCAAATGCGTACACCCATGCCTTGAGCCTCGTTGCATCCGAGATGGCCTCGGTGGACGCGGTTATACAGTCCCGGCTCTCCAGTGAGGTCGCCCTGGTTGAACAGGTGGCCCAGTACATTATCCAGGGTGGTGGTAAGCGGTTGCGTCCGGCACTCTTGCAGCTCTGCGCCAAGGCGGTGGCGTCCCACCTGGCTGGCCCCTCGGGAGCTGCGCGCCCTCTGCGCCCCATACCCTCCGCGGCCTTCGACCAGATGGCTGCGATTATTGAGTTTATTCATACTGCCACCCTCCTGCACGACGATGTGGTTGACGAGTCGGGCCTGCGCCGGTCGCGGCAGACGGCCAACGCCGTCTTTGGTAATGCCGCTAGCGTGCTCGTGGGCGACTTTCTCTATTCTCGGTCGTTTCAGATGATGGTCGAGATTGGCTCGATGCCGGTCATGGCGGTCCTCGCAGAGGCTACCAACGTGATTGCTGAGGGCGAGGTCCTGCAGCTCATGAATTGCCAGGATCCCGATGTCGATGAGTCGCGCTACCTGCAGGTGATTCGCTACAAGACGGCCAAGCTCTTTGAGGCGGCCGCCTGTCTTCCGGCGGTGGCCCAGGATTGTCCTGCAGACCTGGTCCAGGCCTTCGCGGCCTATGGGCGTCACCTGGGCACCGCCTTTCAGCTCACCGACGATGCCCTGGACTACAGCGGATCCGAAGATGCCCTGGGCAAGCGCCTGGGCGATGATCTGCGGGAGGGCAAGCCCACCCTGCCCCTTATCTATTTGCTACGTGAGGGGAGCGCAGCCGAGCGCGATCTGGTGCGGCAGGCCATTGAGTCTCCGGAGCAGGCAGCGTTGGACCAGATCGTCGCCTTGGTCAAGGCATCGCCTGCCCTGGACTACACCCGCAAGGCAGCCAAAAATGAATGCGCGCTGGGGCATGCCGCGCTCTTAGGTGTCGGCGCCTCGGTCTTTAAGACAGCCCTTCTGGATCTTCTGGACTTTGTCTTGACCCGGGAGAGTTAGCCCACTGGGGCGCGATCACATTCCTGTCTGGCGGCGCAAGTGCGGGTATACAATTCGAGCTTGGTCGCGTGCCGTAGGCATGTCGGGGTGTAGCTCAGCCTGGTAGAGTACTGCGTTCGGGACGCAGGAGTCGGAGGTTCGAATCCTCTCACCCCGACCATTTCGTGTTGGTCTCAATCCCGATACACTGTGGCCTTCGCATTTTATTTGTAGGAATCTTTGAGCGAGCTTCCGTTGTGGGCCCAGGGGCTTGCCCTTCTGGTGCTTCTCTTGGCCTCGGCATTTTTCTCTATGTCCGAGACCGGCCTGATGGCCGTCAATCGCTATCGCATGCGGCACCTTGCAGAAAAGGGCCGGCGAGGCGCCAGGCAGGTGTTGGCCCTACTCGGCCAGACCAACCAGCTGCTGGCCACGATTCTCATCGGTAACAACCTCGTCAATGCGGCACTGACCGCACTGATCACCGCGTTTGCCATTCGTGCCTTTGGAAACAACGACGAGGTCTTGGCGATTGCGACCGCCTGTGCGGCGGCCCTGCTTATTGTCTTTGCAGAGATTCTGCCCAAGGTTATTGGCGCGAACCGCCCTGAGGCGGTAGCCATGGGCGCAAGCTATGGCCTGCGGCCGCTGGTCTTTGTGGCCCGACCCCTGGTGGCTGTCGTCAATGGGCTGGTATCGGTGCTTTTGAGAATTCTCCGGTTTCGGTCGAATACCAACGGCAGCACGGGTCTCACCACCGAGGAGTTGCGTTCTGCCGTGCTGGAGTCCTCGGGCTTTATTCCCAGCCAGCACCGCAAGATTCTGCTCAACCTCTTTGATCTCGAAGATCTGCAGGTTGACGATGTGATGGTGCCGCGGGGGCGCATTGAGGCCTTAGATCTCGATGAAGACGAGTCCATTCTGATTGAGCAGATCTCCACCTGCTTTCATAACAAGCTGCCGGTCTATCGCGGCGATCTGAATCAGATCGAGGGCATTTTGCATGTGCGCAAGGCCCTGGCCCTGGTCTCCCGCGAGTCGTTTACCAAGACGCTTCTCAAGGAGGCCCTGCAGCCTGCCTATTTTGTGCCCACGGGCACCCAACTCTTTACCCAGATGCAGTTTTTTCAGGAAAACCGACAGCACCTGGCCATCGTGGTGGATGAATATGGGGAGGTCCAGGGCCTGGTCACCCTGAAAGATATTGTCGAAGAGCTGGTGGGCGAGTTTTCTACCCAAGGCCCCCATGCTCGCCGCGAGGCCCAATGGGGCGAAGACGGCAGCGTGACGGTAGATGGCATGTCGAGCGTGCGGGAACTCAACCGCAGTCTTGGCCTGAACCTGCCCATCGAAGGCCCAAAGACCATCAACGGACTGGTGCTAGAGGCCCTTCAGGACATTCCCGATGCCTCGGTGAGCGTGAAGATTGGGCAGGTACCTATTGAGATTCTGCAGCTGCAGGGGCGCATGATTCGTCGGGTGAAGGTCTTTCGTCCTCTCTCGGGTGAGACGAGCCCACAGCCTGCGGCGACTCCGGCCGATGAAGCGGACTCCTCGTGACGGGCCCTCTGGCAATCGACGACCCGCTCTTCCTGCCACTGGCCGCGGCGGCGGCCGCCTGGTTGGGCTTTTTTCTGCTCCAACGTTGGGCGCGCCCAGAGCTCGTCTACTGGCTGTCTGAGGCCCAGGCCGATCAGATTCTTTCTCGCCCCGCTGTCTGGCGAATTCTTGCCTTTGTAGCCGCAGCCCTCGAGGTGCTTGTGGTGTCGGCGATTCAGGGTCCCCCGTCACTGGCGAGCAGCCTTGCGATGGGGGTTCTGACCGCGGCCCTTCTGCTTGCGGCCATGGTGGATCTTCGTTGCCGACTTCTACCTGATCGCATCACCTGGCTGCTGGTGGGGGTTGGAGTGGTCGCAGCGCTCCTGGGCCTGTCGGTGTCGCTGGGCGAGGCCCTCTTGGGCGGTGTGATTGGCTACTGTCTGCCGTGGCTGTTGGCGATGGTGAGCCGGAAGCGGCGCCGACTGCGCTCGGAGTCCGACCCCTTGCCGATGGGCCGCGGCGACTTTGCCCTGATTGCTGGCCTCGGGGTCTGGCTGGGCTTCTCTAATCTGCCTCTGGTATTGGTGTTGGCGAGCCTTGGCATGCTCCCGATCGCTGCCTGGGGACTCATCCGCAACCGATGGCGCCTATCTACCGCCTTGCCTTTTGGTCCCGCACTCTCTTTTTCGGGGTTATTCCTGCTGCCCTGGACGGGGTTTGGGCTTGGATAGCCACGCATCGCGCATGCCGCCGGTGGTGATCTTGACTGGGGGGATGGGGGCCGGAAAGTCGACGGCCGCCCGCGTCTTTGCGGACTATGGTATTGCTGTGGTCGATGCGGATGCGCTGGCCCACGCGGTGACGGGGCCTGGAGGCCAGGCGCTTCCTGCGCTGCGGGCCGCCTTTGGCGAGGCGCTGGTCAGTGACGCCACGGGTCTAGACCGGGTGGCGATGCGCGAGAGGGCCTTTCAAGATCCGGCGATACGCCAGAGGCTGGAGTCGATCGTGCATCCACTCGTGGCCGAGCAGGCAGAGCAGCGTCTTCTCGCGGCCGAAAGTCCCTATGCGGTCTATATGGTTCCTTTGTGGGTCGAACGCCAGGGCGCAGACCGCGCACACTGGCCCGCCTGGGCCTGGCGGGTCGTGGTAATTGACCTGCCGGAGGCGTTGCAGCAGGCCCGAATTCTTGCCCGCAGCCCCATGCCCGAGGAGACCCTTCGGGCGATGCTTGCCCGCCAGGCAGGCCGCAATGAGCGACTGGCGATTGCCGACTATGCGGTTACCAACGACCAGGGGCCGCAGGCCCTGGCCTCTGCGATAGCCCGCCTGCACGACCGGCTCTTACGGGATCTGGCCGCAGCAGAAGCGCACGCCAATCAGACATAATGATGGCATGACTGTGGAGACCTCAACACTTTCTCCGGCTGCCCTGTCGTCCGGTGCGACACTCGGCTGCCTCGACACGCCTGCGGGAATGCGGGTTTTTGAGTTTCCTTGCAATGAGCGGGTCCGCATTTTGTTGCGCGTAGAGTGCATGACACGCCGGATTCATTATTTTGCGCAGCAGTCCGATCAGTTTGCCCATGAGGCCTGTCTGCATGCCTTGTTTGAACTCTACGAACTCTTATCGAGCCGGGGTGATATCAAGAACGAACTCTTGCAGGAGCTCGATCGTCAGCGGGCCCAACTCAACCGGTTTATGGGTCAGCCTGGCGTCTCGGTGGAGCGGCTTAACGCCATCTTGCAGGAGGCTGCCCAGGCCCATACGGCGCTTGCCGATGTTCCCGTTCGGCTCGGGCCGCACATTCCGGAATTTGATTTTCTCCAGAGCCTGAAGGGCCGCGTGGGCATTCCCGCGGGGAGCTGCCCGTTTGATCTGCCGTCCTACTTTATCTGGCTGCATCGACCCGCCGAGGAGCGGTATCGGGCGCTGACCCGGTGGATCAATACGCTCGCGCCACTGATGAAGGCCACCGATCTCTGCCTGAAGCTGTTACGCGAGGGCGCAGAGCCCCAGAATTACGTCGCCACCAATGGCACCTTCGAACTCAATCCAGAAGGCCGGCTCGCCCGACTGATTCGCGTGACGCTGCCGGCCCGTCCCGAATACGTCTGTGAGGTGAGTGCGAATAAGTATGTGGTGGCTGTGCGGTTTCGCACCCTCGATACCGAGCTGCACCTCAAGGCCATCGAAGGGCCACTGGCCTTCGAGCTGGCGCTCTGCGACTTCTAGAGAGTCGCTGCGGTCTGGTGGGCTCGGGCTCGCCCGGCCTCAATCCGTAGCCTTTCTAAGGCAGGAATTGTCGCAGGCAACAGGGGATGGGGGTAGGGCCCTTCTGGCCTTACCCAGCAGAGCTGCTGTCCCTCTCGGGGACTGGGGTTTCCCGACCACTCTTCGACCCACCAGAAATGTAACTGCACATGGGCATGCGCATAGCGGTGCGAGATTTGCCAGCCCGGCTGGGCTGAAATCACCGAGAGCCCCAACTCTTCGTGGAGCTCGCGGGCAAGTGCCTGGTCTACGGCCTCGCCCGGTTCGAGTTTTCCACCAGAAAATTCCCACCAGCCGGCATAGACCTTTCCCCGTGGCCGCGAGGCCAGCAGCACGGTTCGGTCTGTGGGATGCCGAATCATGCCTACCGCCACATGGACCAGTGCTGCGTCGGTCATTTCAGGGCCTGTGGGCTTCTTGGCTGGCGACCCAGTCTTTTGCAAAGGCAAGTGCGACCCGTCCCGAACGAGATCCACGCTCTAGGGCCCACTGCAAGGCAGCGCGGTGGGCCGCCTCTTGTTGGGGGCGTGAGAGGCCGTATTGGTGGAGCCAGTGGTCGACAATATCCAGGTAGTCGTTTTGATTAAAGCTATGAAAGGAGACCCAGAGGCCAAACCGTTCGGACAATGAGATCTTCTCCTCAATGGCCTCGGCGGGATGGATCTCGCCCTGCGCATCGTAGGAGGTGCCGAGGTTTTCCTGCATGGACTCGGGCATGAGGTGTCTCCGGTTGGAGGTGGCATAGACCAAGAGGTTGGAGGACTGGGCTGCAAGCCCGCCATCGAGCACCGTCTTGAGCGCCTTGTAGCCGCCTTCTCCCGACTCGAAAGACAGATCGTCGCAGAACACGATAAATCGATGGGGCTGCGCCTCCACGAGTTCCGCGATACGAGGCATATCGACAAGGTCGTCTTTATCAACCTCAATGAGTCGTAACCCCCGGCCAGAGAATTCCGTGAGGCAGGCACGTACCAGAGAAGACTTGCCTGTGCCGCGCGAGCCCGTGAGCAGCACGTTGTTGGCAGGCAGGCCATCGACAAATCGACGCGTGTTTTGGACCACCCGTTCGACCTGGCGAGACACATGCAGCAGGTCGGCGACGCGAATCTTTGCAAAGAGCGGGATGGGTTTCAGAAAAGAGACTTCACCCAAGAGTGTTGACCGGCGCACCCAGCGAAAGGCAATGTCGTCTTCAAAATTGGGCGGTGCGGGAGGCTCGGGCAGCAGGGCGTTGAGCTTTTGAATGAGGGCCTCGAGGGGGCTAACAGCGGCAGAGGGCGGAGGGTTGGAGAGGGACATGGGGCGAGAGAAGTGAAGAGGTGGCGTGGGTCGGAAAACCACCGAGAGCCACTGAGGGCCGTGTGGTTTAGGAGCGCTTAGGACCGGTAATCGGCATTGATAGAAACATAGTCGTGCGATAAGTCGCAGGTCCAGACGGTCGCCTGGGTTGCACCACGACCGAGGGCCACCGAGATGGTGATCTCTTCGGACTGCATCACCGACTGGCCTGCCGCCTCGGTATAGCTTGCTGCACGGCCTCCGTGCTCTGCGACCAGCACGCCGTTGAGGTGTACCCGAATCTTCTCCACCTCCAGGCCGGGCACCCCGCTGTAGCCAATGGCGGCGAGGATGCGCCCGAGGTTCGGGTCGCTTGCAAAGAACGCTGTCTTCACCAGGGGCGAATGGCCGATGGCATAGGCAACCTGTCGTGCCTCGTGTGCGCTTCGTGCCTCGGAGACGGTGATGGTGATGAACTTGGTTGCACCTTCGCCGTCGCGCACAATGGCCTGGGCGAGAGACTGGCAGACTGCGATGAAGGCCTCTGCAAAGGCCGGCCAGTCTGGGTGGCTGGGAGACAAGGCAATGGTCGAGCTGCCCGTGGCGGCGGCCACCAGCGAATCGTTGGTGGAGGTGTCGCCATCAATGGTGATGGCATTAAATGACAGGTCTGCCGCCTGCGATAAGAGGCCCTGTAGATCGGCGGCGGAGACCCTTGCATCGGTGGCGACAAACCCAAGCATGGTGGCCATATTCGGCCGAATCATGCCGGCGCCCTTGGAGATTCCGGTAAGTACCACCTCGCCGGCTGCTAGGCGCACCCGGTGCGAAAAGGCCTTGGGCTGTGTATCGGTGGTCATGATGGCCTCGGCCGCATCGAGCCAGTCGGCCGCGCGCAGCAGACCGAGACCCGCTTCCAGCTTTTCCATCGGCAGGTGTTCAAGGATGACGCCCGTCGAAAACGGCAGGACCTGTTCGGGGCGCAGGCCGAGTCTCTCGGCGACAAGCTGACAGCTGCGCTGCGCGTTTTTCAGGCCGAGTTCTCCTGTGCCTGCGTTGGCGCATCCGGTGTTGACTATCAAGGCACGAATCGTCTCGGGCTGGGCGATGTGCTGGCGGCAGACGAGAACGGGCGCGGCGCAGAAGGCATTCTGGGTGAAGACACCGGCCACGGTTGTCCCGGGCGCGAAGGTCATGACCAGCAGGTCTTTGCGATGTGCCTTACGGATACCGGCCTCGGCCACGGATAACGTGACACCGGGGATCGCCTGGAGTCCATCTCGTGTGGGAAGGGGAAGTCGCACGGGCATCTTCTTAGGCCTCCTTGAGCCACTGGGCGATCTGTGGCGCGAAATACGTAAGAACGCCATGGGCCCCCGCGCGTTTAAATCCCATCATGGATTCCAGCACGCAGGCCCGCTCATCAAGCCAGCCATTGGCGGCTGCGGCTTTGATCATGGCGTACTCCCCACTGACTTGATAGGCAAAGGTCGGCATGCCAAATGCCTGCCGCACGCGCCAGACAATGTCGAGATAGGGCAGTCCGGGCTTGACCATGACCATGTCCGCGCCTTCGGCCAGGTCGAGGCCCACCTCTCGCAGGGCCTCATCCCCGTTGCCCGGATCCATCTGGTAGGTCTTTTTGTCGGCCTTGCCGAGGTTTCCCGCAGAGCCCACTGCGTCGCGGAATGGCCCATAGAAGTGGGAGGCGTACTTGGCGGCATAGGCCATGATTCTGGTGTGGATGCAGCCCTCTGACTCTAGCGCTCGGCGAATGGCGCCGATGCGTCCGTCCATCATGTCGGAGGGGGCCACAATATCCACGCCCGCCTGCGCCTGCATGACCGACTGCTTGACCAGCACCGCGGTCGTCGGGTCGTTAAGAATCCGGCCTTGGTCATCGAGAAGCCCATCTTGGCCGTGGCTCGTGTAGGGGTCAAGCGCCACATCGGTCATGACGCCCAGCGCAGGAAATTCTTTTTTGAGGGCGGCTACGACCTGTGGCACGAGGCCCTGGGGGTTATAGGCCTCCGATCCGTGGGGGTCTTTTTTGGCCTGGTCGATGACGGGAAAGAGCGCGAGTACCGGAATTTCCAGCCGGGAAATCCGCTCTGCAACCGGCAGAAGTTGGTCAAGACTGAGCCGCTCGACGCCGGGCATGCTGCTTACCGGCTGCCGAAGTCCTTTACCGTCTAGAACAAAAACCGGATAAATGAGGTCATCAGAGGAAAGTGAATGCTCCCTGACAAGACGCCGTGACCAGTCGTCACGTCGGTTACGGCGTAGTCTGAGCGCCGGGAATTGGGCTGAATCCATGTTGTTCTCCGCATTCATCCAAAGGGACTTCAAAAAAAATTTTAAAAAAAGATGCTTTTTTTTTCGAATTCTGTAAAACTGTCGTCGTGATGTTCTGTCCTAGACAACAGACGTCATGTCCCCCGCTTCTCCTCCCTGAGCGGGCGCCTTCACAAAGGCATTATCACCGGCAGCAGTGCTGCCGGTTTTTTTTTGCCCCGGGCTGTCTAGGCCAAGCCAGAGTCCAATCTGGTCCAGTACGGCTTCACGTCCGGTTCTTTTGAGCCCAGAAAATAACGATACCGAGACCGGCTGACCCCAGGCTGGGGCGGCCGCCTCGAGTGCCTTCTGCGCCTTGGCGAGGCAGTGCTGCTGTTCTGCCCGATTAAGTTTGTCTGCCTTGGTGAGAAGCAGGTGCACAGGGCGCTGTCGTTGACCAAACCAAGACAGCATCTGTTGATCGAGTGGCCCCAAGGCATGTCGAATGTCCGTGACGAGGATGAGGCCCGCGAGGTTTTGTCGCCCAGCGAGGTAGCGGCTCAACTGCTGTTGCCAGGCGCGTAACGTGCTCGCATCGACTGCCGCATAGCCGTAGCCCGGTAGATCCACGAGCCGCCCGAGCTCCTGTTCGTGCCAGACAAGACTAAAGAGGTTAATCAGCCGGGTGCGCCCAGGGGTTTTGCTGGCGAAGGCCATCCGTCTGCGGTCGCAGATGACATTCAGTGCGGTGGATTTTCCTGCGTTCGACCGGCCAGCAATAGCGATTTCGGGAACCGAAGGCCGCGGAAGCTGGGAGACCTTGGCAGCACTCTGCAGAAACTGCACTTGTGCCGCGAGCTTAGCAACGAGCGAAATGGGGTTTCTGTCGGGGCGGAGGCTGGACAATTGGGCTGGGACCTGCGGGTTTGCACTAAACTATGCCGGTTAATCACGCACGGCGCCATTACGGAAGAATCGCCGCACGACCAGGGCCCTACGGAGAATCCATGAACAGAAAGTCTGACACACATTTTTCCACTACGACGCGGGTAGCACAGGCGCATCGTCTTGCGGTCGCCGGCCGTTGGGCGTTGGCATGCCTGATTCTGGCTTCGGGCCTATCGATGGCCATACCATCTGCGGTGGTCGCGGCGGACCCTGCCAAGCCTGTGGTGAAGGCCGATATTGCGAAGGGCCAGGCGCTTGCCGGCCAGGTCTGCGCGGCCTGCCATGCGGCCGACGGTAATAGTGTCATTCCCCTAAACCCCATTCTTGCGGGTCAGCACGCGGCCTACCTGAGTAAGCAACTCCACAACTTCAAGGTGAAGCCGGGCGCCACTCAGGCAGAGCGGGCCAATGCGGTTATGGCCGGATTTGCTGCCATGCTTTCTGAGGACGATATTCGCAACATCTCCGCCTTTTATGCGGCGCAGCGCATCTCCCCCGCCGTGGCCTCTGACAAAGCATTGATTGATCGCGGACAGCAGATTTATCGCGCCGGCATTCCCGCCAAAGGCGTTCCCGCCTGTGTAGGCTGTCACAGCCCCAATGGGGCTGGTATACCCGCGCAGTATCCGCGACTCTCGGGGCAGCACGCCGACTACACTGCCTCCACCCTTGCCGCCTTCCGGTCAAAAGAGCGGGCTAACAGTAGCCAGATGTCGGCCATTGCTGCAGGAATGTCCGACGGCGATATTCGGGCCGTGGCTGAGTACGTCGCCGGACTCCGATAGATGAGCGAAGGGCTGACCCCAGGCCAGTCCGCTGCGCAGTCTGCGCACCTCACCGACGAGGATCGTGCTGCTTCAACCGGTGCCCGGTCGGTAGATATTCGCACCACCGGCATTGAGCTCCAGTCGGGGGCGGGCTGGCTTCGGGAGCTCGTGGAGTTGATGAGCTCCATGCGGTTTGCCATCTCCGCCCTGTCGGTGCTTTGTATCGCCAGCGCGATTGGTACGATCGTTCCGCAGAACTCCCCTCCGATCAATTACGTCAATCAGTTTGGGGCTTTCTGGGCGGAGGCCTTTTCGGCCTTTGATATTTTTCGGGTCTACAACGCGAGCTGGTTTATGGTCTTTATGGCCCTCATGCTCGTGTCCACCAGCCTCTGCCTGATCCGCAACACGCCCAAGATGTTGCGCGATGCGCGGTCGTGGCGCCTCAATGTCCGTGAGCAGGCCTACCAGGCTTTCGGTCACCGTGCTGAGTTCGCGCTCGCAGACCCAGCCCAGGCGCAGTCGGTGCTCGATCAGGTCGGTGCGGCCTTAAAGCAAAAGGGCTTTGCGATTCGTCAGCCCGCGGCCGGTGACGCAAGCCCCGTGATGGTGGCCAAAAAAGGCAGCAGTAATCGCCTTGGCTACATCGCCGCCCATCTTGCGATTGTGGTGGTCTCGCTCGGGGGCCTGCTCGATAGCGAATTGCCTATGCGCCTGTCTGTCTGGTGGTGGGACAAGGCTCCGGTGCAACTCAATTCGCTTGACGAATCCGACCGGGTACCCGACTCCGCCCGCCTGCCCCAGGCCACCCCGAGCTATCGGGCAAACCTGCTGGTCCCCGAGGGGCAGACCGCAGATATTGCCGTGCTGAGCCACCCGAGTGGCTCTCTGTTGTTGGATCTGCCCTTTGAGCTCTATCTCAAGGCATTTCGTGTGGAGTACTACAACACCGGGATGCCGCGACTCTTCGCCAGTGATGTGGTGTTAAAAGACAAGGCCACAGGGCAGCTCAGAGAGGAAACCATCGAGGTCAATAAGCCGCTCATTCACAGAGGCATTGCGGTCTACCAGTCCAGTTTCGATGACGGCGGCTCGAAGCTGAGTCTTGCGGCCCATCCCTTTCAGGGGCCGCTTACTAAGGTCCTGCCGCTTGAGCTGGCGGTGGGGCAGGCCATTGAGCTGCGCAGTGGTGAGCGCACGGTGACGCTGGAGGTTTCGGGATTTAAGCCCATCAACGTCGAAAGCCTCAATGACGCCAAGGACCCCACCGAGGGTTTTCAACGCCATGTGGCCTCGGTGGTCTCGCCTGCTGCCAACACGGACAAAGAAAAGACACTCCAGAATGTCGGGCCGAGCTTTAACTACAAGATCCGCGATGCGGCGGGTCAGGCGAAAGAGTTCCACAACTACATGCTGCCCGTCGAACTCGAAGGGACCCGTGTCTATCTTTCCGGCGTTCGTTCCTCACCCGATGAGTCGTTTCGGTACTTAAGAATCCCTGCCGACGAGAAAGACTCCATGGACGAGTTCTTGCGCATTCGCGCCGCCATGGCAGATGCTGGTCTGCGCCGGCAGGCAGCGCTGGCCTTCGCCCGGTCGTCGGCCCCGGAACCTATGGTTGGTGCCCTTGCGGAGAGTGCGCAGCGGGCCCTGGATGCCGTGGCCGAAGGGGGCCTGCAAAACCTTGCCGACATTCTCGAGCGCTCGGTGCCGACAGAGGAGCGGGATCAGGCCGCTGATGTCATCGTCCGTATGCTTACGGGCGCCTTCTGGGAGGTCTGGCAGTTGGCCCGACAGGCCGAGCGACTGCCACGACTCGAGCGTACAGATGACAACCTCGAGTTCACCCAGCGGGCCCTAAACGCGTTTAGCGATAGCCTGGTTTACGACGCGCCGATGCTGATCGCCCTCAATGACTATCAGCATATTCAGGCCTCAGTCTTTCAGGTCACGCGCTCACCTGGCAAGACCACAGTCTACCTGGGGTGTCTCTTGCTGGTGCTTGGAATCTTCGCGATGCTCTATATCCCCGAGCGTCGGGTCTGGGTCTGGCTGAGTCACGATGCACAGGGGCGACCACGGGCAGTGCGCCTATCGGCCTCGACCCCGCGTCCGTCGTTGGATTTCGATCGTGAGTTTGAGGAACTAAAAACCGCCGTGGGCCGGCCTTCAACCTAGCCCCGCACATCAGACAGTAGAGTCTAGGGAGAGCACGCAATGAACACCACGGTAATGTCGGGCAGTTCCTCTGAGGCGCGTTCCTACGCGGTGGGCGGGGGAAGGCTCTCGTGGATCGACCTCGTTTTCGGTTTTGTCTTGACCCTGGGGGCGGCCTATGCGACAGCCCGTTTCTCGGCGTTCATGGACGTCTACGAACTCACCATTCTCTGGTGTTGCGTACCGAGCATCGTCTTTATTGGCTGGCTCTGGCCCGCCATGCGTGTCTATCTGCTAGGGGTTGCCGCATTCGCATTGGTTGGGATTAATGCCTATGAAGGCAGCCTAGCGCGGGCTGACGAGGCGTTTCTGCTGAAGTATTTCTTGTCCTCGCAGTCGGCCATTCTCTGGATGTGCGCCTTCTTTGCGATTGCCAGTGTGGCCTACTGGGTGGGGCTCTTTGCCCGCGGGGCTACCGCCCTCTGGATGGGGACGGTACTTACTTGGGCTGCCTCTGTCATGGGACTCACCGGACTCTTGGTGCGTTGGTACGAGTCGTACCTGATCTCGCCGGATATTGGCTATATCCCGGTGAGCAACCTCTACGAGGTCTTCATTTTGTTTGCGCTCGTCACGGCGCTCTTTTATTTGTTCTATGAGCGTCGTTATCAGACCCGTACCCTTGGCGGCTTTGTTTCGATCATCATCGTCGCGGCGGTGGGATTTCTTCTCTGGTACTCGGCCACCCGGTCGGCCCACGAGATACAGCCCCTGGTGCCTGCGCTTCAGTCGTGGTGGATGAAGATCCATGTGCCAGCCAACTTTATTGGCTATGGCACCTTCTCTATCGCAGCGATGGTGGGCTTTGCTTACCTTATTAAGGTGAAGGCAGAGGCCCAGTCGGTCCTTTCGCTCGCCCCCTTATTTATTCTTGGCGTGCTGCTCTGCGCTGAACCCTTGGTCTTCCGTAAATCAGGCCTGCCCGATTACTGGGCCTTCTACTTTGGTGTCTCTGCGGTATTTGTGGGCGGCATTATCGCGATGCGTCGCCGCATTGCCGAGGTACTGCCAAGCCTGGAGGTACTCGACGATGTCATGTATCGGGCGATTGCGATCGGCTTTGCCTTCTTTACAGTGGCTACGATTCTGGGAGCCCTCTGGGCTGCTGAGGCCTGGGGCACTTACTGGCAGTGGGACCCTAAAGAAACCTGGGCACTGATTGTCTGGCTGAACTATGCCGCCTGGCTGCACCTGCGGCTTGTGAAGGGGCTGCGTGGCCAATTTGCTGCCTATTGGTCTCTGGTGGGTTTACTAATTACCGGCTTTGCCTTCCTGGGGGTCAATATGTTTCTCTCGGGTCTGCATTCCTACGGCCAACTCTAGGGTGACGCGTTCATGGGCCTGCGCCGCTTAGACCGACAACGTCGAGGCGACGATCTTGCCGCGCAGATAACGCCCTATGCGGTCTGGCAGGACCGCCGTCGGTTTCTACAGACCTCGGGCTCGGCCGCTGTGCATCTGGCTGGGGCGACAGGGATAGCGGCCACGCTTGTGGCGCCGAGCCCTGCCGCAAGCGCGGCCAAAGACGCGCTCACCCCTGTTCGGCCGCTGGCGGCTCGCACGAGCCGTTGGGTCAGCATGGAAAAGCATACCCGCTGGGAAGATGCCACGACCTATAACAACTTCTACGAGTTTGGCACGCAGAAGTCTGACCCCGCGCGCCATGCCCCGAGTCGACTGAAGATGGATCCCTGGCGTCTGGTGGTCGATGGCCTCGTGGCTCGGCCGCAGACATTTGGCATCGACGACCTGCTCAAGCTCTCGCCCATGGAGGAGAGGGTCTATCGGCTTCGGTGCGTCGAGGGCTGGTCGATGGTGATCCCATGGATTGGCTATTCCCTCTCAGCACTCATCCAACGGGTGCAGCCTTTGGGGTCGGCCAAATATGTGGCATTCACCACCCTGGCGGATCCGCAGCAGATGCCTGGACTGCGCTCCGATGTACTCGATTGGCCATATCACGAGGGGCTGCGGCTTGACGAGGCAAACCATGCGCTCACGTTGCTCTGCTTCGGGGCCTATGGTCAGACACTGCTGGCGCAGAACGGGGGCCCGGTGCGGCTTGTCGTGCCCTGGAAGTATGGTTTTAAGAGTGCGAAGTCGCTGGTACGCATCTCTTTTGTGGAAAATCAGCCCGAGTGCAGCTGGAATGTGTCTGCACCCCAGGAGTATGGCTTTTATTCCAACGTAAACCCCAACGTGCCCCATCGCCGTTGGTCTCAGGCCACCGAGCGGCGCATTGGTGAAGACAGCCTATTTGCGCCACGACGGCCCACGCTGATGTTCAACGGCTATGCTGAGGCGGTTGAGGGGCTCTACGCTGGCATGGACCTGCGTCGGTTCTACTAAGGGCCGCCTTCGGGGTGGTATTGCGATCAGCCCTCATGCTCTGGGCGGCTCTGCCGCTGGTTTTTCTGGCCTGGGCGATCGTCTCGGGCCAGGGCCTGGGAACCAATCCACAGGAAGAAATCTTGCGCGGCTTGGGTCAGGTCAGTCTCTGCATGCTGCTCTGGGTCTACGCCTTACCACTCTGGGCCCGATGGATGGACCCCGCGATTCTTGCCGCCCGGCGCGCCATGGGCCTCTGGACCTGCGGCTATGCGGCGATTCATTTTCTTGCGTATCTGCAGTTTGAGCATGATCGCGTGTTGCTCGCGGTGGTGAAGGATATTGGCGAGCGGCCGTTTGTTTCCGTCGGTCTCCTGGGTCTGGGTCTGCTGCTCGCCCTGGCCGTAACGTCTAATCGATTCAGCATGAACAGATTGGGCGCGCGGTGGAAGGCATTGCACCGCCTGGTGCACCTCATTGTGTTCTTGAGCCTCGTCCATTTCTTTCTCCATAAAATGGGGAAGAACGACTATCGCGAGGTCTGGGTCTATGCGTCGGCCTTTGCTGCGGTGGCAGTTCTGAAAGCCTGGCCCCGCAGGGCCGCGAGGCTGCGATAAACGCGGGCGGTCTCAGAGATCGTCTGGAATCTGCTCGGTCAGTATGAGATCTTCAAACCGGTCGCGTCGCCTGAGAAGTTGGATGCGCCCGTCGGCGCGCACGAGTACCTCGGGGGGCCGCAGCCGACTGTTGTACTGCGAGCCCATCGCACTGCCGTAGGCGCCGGCCGAGGCAAAGGCCAGTAGATCGCCTGGGGCCAGTGTGAGTGGTCGCGCCTTGGCGAGCCAGTCGCCGGACTCACAGATCGGGCCCACGAGATCCCAGACCCGGGCCTGCGCTGTTGCCGAAGGGCCCCTGTTTAGAGGAATGACCTCATGCCAGGCGCCGTAGAGGCTTGGCCGCATCAGATCATTCATAGCGGCATCGACCACCGCGAAGTGTCGGTCGGCGGCTTCGGCGCCGGGCTTGAGCAACGTCACCTGGCTCAGCAACACGCCCGCATTGCCCACGAGTGCGCGGCCAAACTCAAAGACAAGCTTCGGCATGGGCCTTGCACGTTTGGAGGCCCAGGCCGTTACCCGTTCCGTGAGGGCCTCAATCAGCGCGCTAGGCTCTGGCGGGGTCTCGTCGTGGTAGCAGACCCCCAGCCCGCCACCCAGGTCGATGTGGCCCAAGTGGATACCCATCTCGGCGAGGGCATCAGCAAAGGCCAGCACCCGATCTGTCGCGGCAAGGAAGGGCGCAAGACTCGTGATCTGCGATCCGATGTGGCAATCCACGCCGATGATCTCAAGTCCTGGCAGGCCCTGAGCGATTTTGTAGGCGTCAAGGGCCTGGGTCAGGCCCAGCCCAAACTTGTTTTCTTTGAGACCTGTGGAAATGTAGGGATGGGTCTGTGCGTCAATATCGGGATTGATGCGCACAGAGATCGGGGCCCGCAGGCCCATGCCCGCGGCCAGCAGACCCAGGGCCCGCATCTCATGCAGGCTCTCCACATTAATACAGCCCACGCCTACCGAGAGGGCAAATCGCAACTCTGCCTCGGTCTTCCCCACGCCCGAGAAGACCACGCGGCGGGGGTCCCCACCCGCAGCCAGCACGCGTTGGAGTTCACCCTGAGAGACGATGTCAAAGCCAGCACCTTTCTGGGCGAGCAGCCGAATGATGCCAAGGCTCGGATTGGCCTTCACCGCGTAGCAGACCTGCAACTGCGCTGGGTCTTGGCCTTGTGTGAATCCCTGGTAAGCGTTTGCGATGGCCCGCTCGGCGTAGACATAGACGGGTGTGCCATAGGTCTGTGCGATGGTCGATAGCGGGACCCCCTCACAGCAGAGTGCGCCCTCCTGCCAGGAGAAGGAGGCTGGCAGCATGGGATGGGTGGCGGCCACAGCAGAAGACGGTGTCATGAGTGCGCGTCAGAAGAGGGGAGGGGTGGAATCGCAGGGGCCGCAGGCGATGCAGGCATGGCAGGGGCCGAAGATGTTTTGGGTGTGCTGGGTGTGCTGGGTGTTCTTGGTGGTGAAGGTGGTGAAGGTGTCGAGTCTGTTGGCGAAGGCGTCTGCAGTTCAGGCTTGGGCAGCGTCAGGGGGCCTTTCTGGCCGCATCCCACAACCGACAGTGTTCCAACGACCAGACAGATCACCATGACCTGACGACTGCTACAGGCGGCAGTCGATAGGGCAGTGCGGGATGCGGGATTGCCGAAAAGAAACGCGTCCTTCATAGACAATGCAATCAGGATTCTTCTCAAAGAAGGCTGGAGTATGACCGAAACGGAGTATCTCGAAAAAGTTGACCAGGCGTTTGTCTGGATCGAGTCACGGGTGGATGTCTGGAATACCGACCACGATCTTGTCTTAGAAACCGGCCGTCACGGCCCGGTGCTTGAGACCGAGTTTGAGTCGGGTCAGAAGATCATCGTCAATGCCCAAGCGCCTACGCAGCAGTTGTGGCTTGCCTCGATCGAAGGGGCTCACCATTTCGTGTGGAAAGACGGCCAATGGATAGACACCCGAGGCCACGGCGTCTTTGAGGAGATCTTTGTACGCCACGCGCGACTACTGGCGAGTCTCCCCGGGCTGGCTGCCGCCTGAGGCGGGGGTCTCGGCACCGGGCAAGGGAATGGGGTCCTCGAGTCCGAGGGTACGCACGCCCACACCCGGGGCACTCTCTGCGGTGTAGATCTCGTTTCCGACCCGAATAATCCCGGGCGGGACAGGCATCTGTGTGACCGGTACCTTTTTGAGGCTATCGGCCATAAACGAGATCCAGATGGGAAGGGCAAGGCCGCCCCCCGTCTCTCGTTCGCCGAGTGATCGGGGCTGGTCAAAGCCCACCCAGGCCACAGCGGCCATCTGTGGGTGGTAGCCTGCAAACCAGGCGTCTTGGGCCTCGTTGGTGGTGCCGGTTTTTCCCGCAAGGTCGCTGCGCCCGAGCGACAAGGCTTTGCGGCCAGTGCCGCTGCGGATCACATCCTGCAACATGCTGTTCAAAATATAGACATGCCGGGGGTCAAGAATGGCGGGCGCTTCGCCACCCGCGCGGGCCGGCTCAGCGCGACTCAGAAGCTCGCCGCTGTCATCAATCACCCGGTCGATAAAGTAGGGCGTGACACGAAAGCCGCCATTCGCGATGGCGGCATAGCCAGTAGCCATCTGCAGCGGGGTGACACTGCCCGCGCCAAGGGCCAGGGTGAGGTAGGGCGGATTCTTGTCGGCCTCAAAGCCAAAGCGGCTTAAGTAACTCTGACCATACCGTGGCCCAATGGCATGCACCAGGCGAATGGAGACCATGTTTTTGGATTTTGCGAGCGCCTGGCGCAATGTCATCGGGCCCTCGTAGGTGCCGTCATAGTTCTTCGGATCCCAGAGCAGTCCGCCTGTCTCGCCCGGGTCGAAGCTCACCTGGGCATCGTTCACCAGGGTGGCTGGCGAAAAGTTTTTCTCCAGGGCCGCGCCGTAGACAAAGGGCTTGAGGGTAGAGCCTGGCTGGCGATAGGCCTGGGTCACATGATTGAACTTACTGCGCGCAAAGTCGAAACCGCCCACCAGGGCACGAATGGCGCCAGTCTCGGGGTGCAACGCCACGAAGGCGCCCTCGACTTCCGGAAGCTGCGTGATCTCCCATTCGCCGCTTGGCATCAAGCCTATGCGCACCACGGAGCCGCGGCGAATCTTCAGCGCCTGCGGCGCATTGGCGGCAAGGCCACGCTGGGCGAATTTCAGGCCGTCGCCGGTGATTGAGAACTGCCGTCCCTGACTGCGCATCACCAGCACCCGGTCTTTGTCGATCTGGGTGACCACGGCAGTAAAGAGCCCATCGCTATCGGCGCGCTCATTCAACGCGTCGTCGATGGCATCTTGCTGCGCCTCACTGCCTTCCGGGAGCTCCACCTGCCCCTCGGGCCCGCGCCAGCCAAATCGACGGTCGTACTCAATGAGCCCCGTTCGCAGCGCCTGGTAGGCGGCGCGCTGCTCATCGGCCCGCACCGTGGTGAAGACTGTGAGGCCGCGGTTATAGGCCTCTTCCCGAAACTGGTTGACGATCTGGATGCGCACCATCTCGGCGAGATAGGTGGCATTCACGCTGTAGTCGTCACTGCGGCCGACGACCCGAATATTCTCAAGCACCGCCCGACGAAACTGTGGCTCCGTGATGAGACCAAGTTTGAGCATACGACCCAGCACATATTCCTGACGTACCTTGGCGCGGCGGGGGTTTACGACGGGGTTAAAGGCTGAGGGGGCCTTGGGCAGCCCGGCAAGCATGGCCGATTCGGCCAGGGTAAGTTTTTGGATGGGCTTGCCAAAATAAATCTGGGCGGCCGCGGCAAACCCGTAGGCCCGCCGTCCGAGAAAGATCTGATTCAGGTAGAGCTCGAGAATCTCGTTTTTGCTGAGTTTGCGTTCGATCTCTAAGGCAAGCAGCATCTCAAAGATTTTGCGGGTAAACGTCTTCTCGGTCGACAAATAGAAGTTACGCGCCACCTGCATGGTGATGGTGCTGGCACCCTGGGCCTTGCTTGCGGTGAGGATGTTGGTGCCTGCCGAGCGCATAATGCCCAGCGGGTCGATGCCGGAATGCTCAAAGAATCGCTCGTCTTCTGCGGCGAGGATGGCGTCGATAAGAACCTTCGGTACCTGCTCGACGCGCACCACGCTGCGGCGTTCTTCACCAAATTCGCCAATCAGTACCCCATCAGCGGTCATCACCCGCAGGGGTACCTTCGGCCGGTAATCCGCCAGCGCCTGCACCTCGGGAAGCCGCGAGGTGGCGAGGCTCATCGCCATCACAAAGAGGGCGACCAGGCTGAGTAGGCCCAGAAGGGGAATGGCAAGGAGGCGTAGGACGGGATGCATGACCGGCTTGATTATCGCCTGTTAGACTAAAAAACCATGAATCTTCCTCAGCGCACCTCGATTGTCATTATTGGGCTCATGGGTGCCGGAAAGACCACCATCGGGCGGCGCCTGTCCCAGAGGCTGGGCTGGCCAGCCATCGATACCGATCACGAGATCGAACGGCGTTGTGGCGCGTCGATTCCGGTCATTTTCGAGTTGGAGGGGGAGGTGGGCTTTCGTCGGCGGGAGACAAAAGTCATCGAAGAGGTCATGGCATTGGAGGGCCAGGTGGTGACGACGGGGGGCGGTGCCCCCATGGCGGAAGTCAACCGGCCTCTGCTGAAGCGTGGCTTTGTGGTCTATCTGGATGCCGATCCACGCCAACTCTGGCAACGCCTCAAGTCAGACCAGTCACGGCCTCTGCTCGCCCAGTCCCCCGACCCGAAGGCCACCCTCGAGCGTCTTTACCGGGAGCGTGACCCTGTCTATCGGTCCTTGGCTGACTTGGTGGTCTGCAGCACACGGGGCTCCTTAGGTCAGGTCTTGTCTCAGATCGAAAAGGGCCTCACCGAGCAGGGTATTGTTTCGCTTTCTCCGCGAAGCACTAGAAAGACGGGTCACGATCATGATCTCTCCCCCACCGGTTCCTGACGTGACGGCCGTGACTGCGCCGCCAGATGCAGGCGCGTTGCAGCAGGCACAGACTGCGTCGCTGCTTGGCGATGGCCCGGGACTGCTCCATCACCGCCTGGAGGTCAGTCTTGCGGAACGGAGCTATCCGCTCTACATCGGCTCTGGCCTTCTGGGGAACCCCACGCTCTGGAAATCAATGGTGGCGACGCGGCAGGTGGTGGTGGTGACCAACGAGGTGGTGGGGCCGCTCTACCTCGCGGTGGTGCGCAAGGGGCTTGAGGCCCAGGGGCGCGAGGTCTCTGAGATCGTGCTGCCGGACGGTGAGGCCTACAAGACCATCGAGAGCTTTATGCAGATCATGGATGGGCTCATGTCCCGACACATTGAGCGCAAGGCCACATTGGTCGCGCTTGGGGGCGGGGTGGTTGGGGACATGGCGGGCTTTGCGGCAGCCTGCTACCAGCGGGGCATCCCCTTTGTGCAGGTACCCACCACACTGCTCTCTCAGGTGGATTCGTCGGTGGGCGGGAAGACAGCGATCAACCACCCGCTGGGCAAAAATATGATCGGCGCCTTCTATCAACCGCGTGCGGTGCTCATCGACCTCGATGTCTTAACGACACTCCCGCGCCGCGAGTTTTCCGCGGGACTGGCTGAGATCATCAAGTACGGCGCCGCCCTCGATCGCGGGTTTTTTGACTGGCTGGAAGGGTCGATGGATGCGCTCATGGCGCGCGATGTAGAGGCTTTGGCCTTTGCGGTGCAGCGGTCTTGCGCCATCAAGGCGCGGGTCGTGGCCGCCGACGAGCGGGAGGCAGGGCTGCGGGCACTCTTGAATTTCGGCCACACCTTTGGCCATGCCATAGAAGCGGGTATGGGCTTTGGTCGCTGGCTGCATGGGGAGGCCGTGGGCTGTGGCATGGTGATGGCGGCCGATCTGTCGGCACGTCTGGGGCGGCTGGGGGCAGCCGATCACAATCGGCTGGTGGCCTTGATTGACCGGGCCGAACTTCCTATCCATGCCCCCGCCTGGCCGGCATCCCAGTATCTGGCGGCCATGGCCCATGACAAGAAGGCCGAGGGCGGAGAGATTCGCTATGTGCTACTCCAGGGGTTGGGACAGGCGGAGCTGCGAGCGGTGGCCTCGAATCGGGTCGCCGAGACGATCGCCGCCGTAGGCGTGGCAGGCTAGCAGCCGCTCTCCACCGAAGGCAGCGATCGTCATGCCACGGCGCGCACGCTCGGCCCAGGCCGGCCGGTGCTATCACCTCTGCCAGCGCGGACATGCCGGTGCTGCTTTTTGTCTCGATGGCCAGGACCGCTCCGACTATATCGCCGTCTTCATGCAGGCGGCCCTGGGCCGCGGGCTCTGGGTCCACGCCTGGTCAGTACTGGATCGCGAGGCCCATTGGCTGGTCACGCCCCAGCGCCCCGATGCGCTCTCCAGTGTCATGCAGCAACTGGGTCGACGCTATGTCCGTGGCTTTAACCGACGCTGGCGGCGCTCCGGATCGCCCTGGGATGGCCGTTATCGTAGTTACTGGATCGACGGCCAGGCCTACGGTCTCTCGGTTGCCCATTGGATGGAATCGCTCCCTGCCCGCCAGGGTTTCTGCGAACACCCCCAAGACTGGCTCTGGTCGAGCGCTGGAGTCTTGCGGGGGGTGCGGCCCGCGCCGAGTCCGGGGGCCTTTCGGGCCTTAGAGAGTTACTGGGCCTTAGGCAATACCCCGTTTGAGCGCGAGGCGGCCTATACCGCCCTGGCAGACCGGCCGCTCGGGCCAGATCTGTTGGAGGCCATGCAGCGTGGTCTGTCCCAGGGGCGACCGGTCTTAAGCGCGGCCGTCTGGCAGTCGCTTGAGGAGGACGAGCGACAGGCCTGGGTTCGGCGTCCTCGTGGGCGCCCCCGGATCGAACGGAGCTCCGAAATCGCCTGATTTTTTGATGTCCCGCTTTTTTACCTACGCAGAGACTTCGTCGAAATAATTTTGTTCTGACCCTATTTAAAACATAGGAACAAAGCCGGAAAGAAGGGCGTTTTTCGGGTCAGAGGGCGGCGGGGGTGCGCATAATACCCGTCCGCCTTATTTCGATCTGGAGCCTGTCTATGTCGCAGCCGCGTGTGCCGCTTTCCCCTCTCCCTGTGCAGGGGCCTTTGGCCGACAACCCGTTACCGCAGGCTTTGGCCGAGGAAGCCGGTCTTTATCGGGCGGACTTAGAGCATGACGCCTGCGGTGTCGGCTTTGTGGCCCATATCAAAGGGCAGAAGTCGCATGGCATCGTCGAGCAGGGGCTCCTGATTCTCAAGAATCTCGACCACCGCGGCGCGGTGGGGGCCGACGCCCTTATGGGCGATGGCGCAGGCATTCTGATTCAGATTCCCCACGACTACTTTGCGGAAGAAATGGCCCGCCAGGGCGTAACCCTGCCGCCCCCTGGGGAATATGGTGTGGGCATGGTGTTTCTTCCCAAAGAACACGCCTCGCGCATGGCCTGTGAGCGTGCGCTAGAGCGGGCGGTACAGGCCGAGGGCCAGGTGGTACTCGGATGGCGGGATGTACCCACCGACAGCCAGATGCCCATGTCGCCCCGCGTGCGCGAAAAAGAGCCGGTGATCCGTCAGATCTTTATCGGCCGCGGGGGCGATGTGGTGGTCCAGGAAGCTTTGGAGCGCAAGCTCTATGTCATTCGCAAGACTGCCTCCTCGGCCGTACAACATCTCAAGCTCAAGCACAGCAAGGAGTATTACCTGCCCTCGATGTCGAGCCGTACCATCGTCTACAAGGGGCTGCTGCTCGCAGACCAGGTGGGCGTCTACTACCAAGATTTGTCCAACCCCCGATGCATCTCGGCACTGGCCCTTGTGCATCAGCGGTTCTCCACCAACACCTTCCCAGAGTGGCCGCTGGCCCACCCCTATCGCATGGTGGCCCACAACGGCGAAATCAATACCGTGAAGGGCAACTACAACTGGATGCGGGCCCGTGAGGGGGTGATGTCCTCACCCGTGCTCGGCGCCGACCTCAAGAAGCTGTATCCCATTAGCTTTGCCGGGCAGTCCGACACGGCCACCTTCGACAACTGTCTCGAGCTCCTGGTGGCCGCAGGCTATCCCTTAGCCCATGCGGTGATGATGATGATCCCTGAGCCCTGGGAGCAGCATGCGGCGATGGACCCCGCGCGCCGAGCCTTCTACGAATACCATGCCGCGATGATGGAGCCCTGGGATGGCCCGGCCTCGTTGGTCTTTACCGATGGCCGCCAGATCGGCGCCACACTTGATCGGAATGGTCTGCGTCCGTCGCGGTATTGCATCACCGAAGACGACCTCGTGATCATGGCTTCGGAGTCCGGTGTACTGCCGATTCCGGAGAGCAAGATCGTGCGTAAGTGGCGCCTGCAGCCAGGCAAGATGTTCCTCATTGACCTCGACCAGGGGCGCATGATCCACGACGAAGAATTGAAGTCGTCGCTCTCCAAGACGCGGCCCTATCAGCAGTGGATCGAAGATGTGCGCATCGCGCTCGAAGACCTTTCGCCCGAAGAGAAGAACACGCCGCTCGCGACAGAGGTGTCTCTGCTCGATCGTCAGCAGGCCTTTGGCTATTCGCAAGAGGACCTGAAATTTTTGATGGCCCCCATGGCCCAGGCAGGCGAAGAGGCCGTGGGTTCGATGGGCAACGACTCGCCTCTGGCTGTGCTCTCCAACCGTAGCAAGCCGCTCTACAACTACTTTAAGCAGCTCTTTGCCCAGGTAACCAATCCGCCCATCGATCCGATCCGCGAGGCGATTGTGATGTCGCTGGTCTCGTTCGTGGGGCCACGCCCAAACCTGCTCGATATTAACCAGGTCAACCCGCCGATGCGGCTGGAGGTCAGCCAGCCGATTCTCGATTTTGCGGACATGCAGCGGCTGCGCAATATCGCGACCCATACACGGGGCAAGTTCAAATCCGAACAGCTCTCGATCACCTACCCCCTCGGCTGGGGTAAGGAGGGGGTCGAGGCCAAGCTTGCCACCCTGTGTGCGGAGGCTGTTGAGGCCATTCGTGCGGGCGCGAATATCCTGATTCTCTCGGACCGCAGTGTGGCCCCCACCCAGGTGGCCATTCCCGCCTTGCTCGCTTTGTCTGCCGTGCACCAGCATCTGGTACGCGAGGGACTGCGCACCCAGGCGGGTCTCGTGGTCGAAACGGGCTCGGCCCGTGAAGTGCACCACTTTGCCGTGCTCGCGGGCTACGGTGCAGAAGCGGTGCATCCGTATCTGGCCATGGAGACGATTGTCTCGATGCACAAAGAGCTCTCCGGGGCGCTGAGCGCCGAGAAGGCCGTGGCCAACTATGTGAAGGCCATTGGCAAGGGCCTCTCGAAGATCATGTCCAAGATGGGCATCTCGACCTACATGTCGTACTGCGGCGCCCAGATCTTTGAGGCCATCGGCATCAACAAGGCCACGATCGATCAGTACTTCACGGGCACCCCGAGTGCGGTCGAGGGCATCGGCATTTTTGAAATGGCTGAGGAGGCCCTGCGCATGCATGCCCAGGCCTTTGGCGATGACCCAGTGCTTGCCACCATGCTCGATGCTGGCGGAGAGTATGCCTGGCGGGTGCGGGGCGAAGACCATATGTGGACGCCCGATGCCATCGCCAAGCTACAGCATTCGGTGCGGGCCAACCAGTTTTCTTCCTACAAAGAATACGCCCAGATCATCAACGACCAGAGCCGTCGTCATATGACGCT
>CAZKWK010000009.1:0-12153 GCA_964556335.1 uncultured Bordetella sp.
GTTGGGTTTTTTTATTTGTGGTGGCTGAGAATTGCCGAAGCGTATGTGAAGGAGTTGCGGAAATGAAAAAATCCGTAGGTCCCTGGTTCGAGCCCAGGTCGGGGAGCCAGAGACCAAAAACAGTCTAAAAATAGTTACACAAGACGTGTAACAAAAGAGTTACTATAGCCGTGAGCGATTCTCATCATTGCGCCCGACTTGGGCGCGTGGACGCTCCATCACCACGCCTCGATGGCGATTGGGAGGTTCTATGAACGGCTACATCTATGCTTTTCTCGTCTTTGGTGCCTGCTTTGGGTTCTTCTCGTTCTCGCATCGCCACCTGTTCAGCGAGGGGCCAACCCAAGCCCAGGGTGCGCAAGAAGGAACGGTACTCGATGGCAAGACATTCTGGGTCTTACTCTGTAGCTTTCTCTGGCCCGTGATGTTGTTTACGGGAATGAATACCGCCTGGGTGCTGTTTAAACGCCGAAGACTGCGTACATCACTCTGAGTTCGCCCTCTCAGGGGGTATCCACCACCACAGCAGAACCACCCAGGCGGCGCTTGCAAGGTAGGTGATCAAGAAGACCGATGGGGGCAGATCCCAGTAAAGGATTCTTTGAAACAGCGCAGCCAAGAAGTACTCTGGAGGCGCGCCCTCCCGCATGGCGTATTCGAGAATCGTGAGCGGGCAGGTGAGCCCAAGGACAGCTTCGAGCGCGACAAAACACATCAGACCGGCATGTACCGCCCGAATGCGCCTCCGGCGCACCCAGTGCCAGTGACGCCACCCGCCAAGAGGAATGAGAACGAGCCCCGCGGTTATGAAAGCGGCGATGAGAAGATGTAACGTGAGCACAAGGCCCGCCAAAACTTCAGTCAACATTCGGTCGCCAGATACGGTTTCTCTGTGCGCATTGCGGCGGTGTGGGCGTGAACTTCGCGTTTACCCGATCCGCGCCACATAGCGCACACTCTTGGTAGTGCCATCAGGCGCACGAAACCGCGCGTGAATTTCTGCAGGCCCACTTTTTAGTGCCACATGCGGAAGGTTTATGGCGTCAAAGGCTTTCTGAATCAGGTTGGATTGTGGGTGCGCAAGGTTGAGCGATTCTAGGGAGAACGTAGGGCCGATAAGGGAATGGCGCGGATGATCCGATCCCCATTCGATGAGGGTGGGCAAGACACCATCGAATAATCGCTGCCCGTCCTCACGCACAGAGATCTTCCAGCGTAGAAGGCCGTTAGGTGTTGGACGGGAGGCCTCAATCATTGGTCCCCGCGAAATCCCTAGCGAACCCCATCTTTCAAGTGCTGCACGCAGATCCGGTACGCGAACGACCCAGTGCAAAAGTTGTGGCCCTTCTTCGTCTAACTGGGATTGAATCGTCGCATCGTCAAGATCAAACCATCGTGGTAGTCGTAAGGCGCTCTGTGGAGGAAGCGACCGGTCGATGGCGATGATCTCTAGGTAGGCTAGCGGATGGTGGGGCGAGGTGAGAGGAAGAAGCCGGTTGTGGGTACCGAAGAGCGCGTGTGCGCCTCCGGGCAGGGGCGTCACGCCCAAGGTTTCTTCGCACCATCGCACTCCCGCCTCGAGGGTGCGTGCGGCAACAACCAGATGGTCGAGCGAAGCCTCAACGTGGTTTGCATGAAGGCTGGGACGTGCAGTGGCGATGGAGGTTGGTGGAATCATGGAATGCGCGATTTCGGTTCTTTTATAATACGAAAAAGCGTATTGTTTAAGGAGTGCTTATGAGTACGGTTGCTGCAAACGACCTGAAGACGAAGGGCATCAAGGCCATAGAAGACGCGTTGCTTACGCAACCAGAGGCCGCTTTATCGGTTCGTGGGCAGGTGAAGTATGTGGTCATGAGTCAGGAGCATTACCAGTACCTTCGGGAGTGTGAGCTCGAAGCCGCGCTAGCAGAATCTAAAGCCGACTTAGCTTCGGGTCGATTTGTGAAAGAGACTGTCTCTCAGCATATTAAGCGTCTTAAGCAGTTGAAAAAAACAGCACAATGACGTGGCAGCTAATATTTACAGAGCAATACACTCGCCGCGTCGCCAAGTTTCTTAAACGTAACCCTGCTATTGAACGTCAGTATGTCAAGGTGCTCGAGCTTCTCGAACACAATCCCCATCATCCATCGCTACGCCTTCATGCGCTCAGTGGGCGGCTTGAGGGGCTCCATAGTGTTTCGATTAATTTGAAGTACCGCGTCACTATAGAAATGATCATTACCGAACATGAGATTATTCTGATCAATGTCGGCGATCACGAGGCGGTGTACTAGCTGAGTTTTCTCAGCTGCTGCAGGCCCTCGCGCAGCATGGTGACATCGCTGCCAGCAGCAACCATCTGGTAGCCCTTTTCGAACAGTGCGGGTGCAGTGACCCCAGAAAACGGGATGGTGCCAACTGCCATGCCCGCCTGCGCGCACTTTGTCTGAATGTCATCCATGATTCTCCAGAAGGCGTCCCGGTGTTCCGGGCCTTCAAGCCGAAGGTTGGCCGAGAGGTCGGTGGGGCCGATAAACAAAAGATCAACAAGTGGTTCCGCAGCGATCTGGGGAAGGGCACTGATAGCCTCAGTAGACTCGATCTGCACGCAGACAAAGACATCGTGGTTACTGCGGTCTCGATAGTCTTCTTGCAATCCATATTCCGACCCGCGAATCATGGGAATAGCCTTGCCACGCTCGCCTTCGGGGGGGTAGTACGCGGCACGTGCGCATTCGCGGGCCTGTGCCAAGGTATCGACACGGGGCACCATCACCCCCGCAGCACCGCGGTCAAGCACTCGGGCCACAAAGCTTGGATGCGCGTAGGGAATGCGCACAATGGGCGCGCAGCTGCCCGAGAATCCTCGCAGAATATTCGGCAGATCGGCCATGTCAATCGCCCCGTGCTCCATGTCGACCACAAGAAAGTCGAGTGCTAGGGAGGAGGCGAGCTCGGCAAAGGCGGGAGAGGGCGTGCACATCCACGCGCCGATAACTTTCTGGCCCTCACGAATCCGTTGTTTCACCGAGGGGGTGGGTCTGATTTCTGATGGCTGCATGATGAGGACTCCCTGAGTATTTTTTTGTTGGTTGCACGGACTATTATTCATTTAATTGACAAAAAAGCGGGGAAGACTATGGCCACAGCTGTTGGGCTTGTGGGTGTTGGGCTTATGGGGCACGGCATCGCCTTTAACCTTGTGACGAAGGGGTTTGACGTTTCTCTTCTCGCGCACCCGGGTAATCAACCGCTCGGTGACCTGACGGCCGCCGGAGCACGGGTATGTACAAGCCTTGCAGAGATCGCCGAGCAGGCTGCGGTGGTGATTCTTTGTGTGACGGGTGCGCCTGAGGTCGAGGCGGTGCTTGTAGGGAAGACGGGTCTTGCCAGTGCGCTTCGTCCTGGTACCTGCGTGATCGATTGTTCGACCTCCTTACCGCAGACCACCCTGCGCATGGCCCAACTCCTAGAGGAACGAGGTTGTACATTTCTTGATGCTCCCATGACACGGCTCGCCAAAGAGGCCCGCGAGGGGCGGCTCAACCTTCTTGTCGGTGGTACGTCGCAGACGCTCGAGGCCGTGCGGCCCGTGTTACAGGCCTTTGCCGAGAATATTACTCTGGTGGGGCCAACGGGCGCAGGTCATCGGATGAAGCTGCTGCACAACTATGTATCCCTTGGCTTTATGACCTTATTGGCCGAGGCAGCCGCCCACGCCCAGGCCAGTGGTGTTGATTTCTCTACTTTTGTTCAGGTGCTTGAGACAGGCGGTGGATCTGGTGCAGCCTTAAAGAGGCTTTCCCCGCCCATGCTGGAAGGCAATACCCAGTGCGTACCCTTTGCCATCGGCAACGCCCTGAAAGACCTGCGCTATTACCTCGAAATGGCAGGGGAGGCGCGGGCGGCAGATACCGTGGCGCAGTCGGTCGCCGAGGCGCTTGCCTTGCAGGCCGATGCCGGGCATAGCAAGCGCTTTATGTCGGAGTTGATTGGCCTCATGGTAGCGATGGAGGGCAGGGCATCGTGATCGCTGGTCTTTCTCCGTCGCTTGCCATCGCGCTTACCGTTGGGCTACTTGTACTGTCGAATCTCTTTATGACTTTCGCCTGGTATGGACACCTGAAGAGCCTAGCGACTGCGCCGCTCTGGATTGCAGTTTTGGCAAGCTGGGGCATCGCCTTTTTTGAATACACGCTCCAGGTGCCCGCCAATCGTATCGGCTACGCGCATTTGAGTCTTGGGCAGCTCAAGATTATGCAAGAGGTCATCACCCTCTGTGTCTTCGTACCGTTTTCGCTCTTTTACATGCACGAGCCGATGAAACTCGACTACCTCTGGGCGGCGCTCTGTCTTGTGGGCGCTGTGTACTTTATTTTTCGTAGTGCCTAACCGGTTCCTGCTTCGCAGTGGATGCCAACAATTAAAAAGGATTGTCTTATGACTACGTCCAACCCTCTCCGTGGTTTTACCGTTGATCGCAGTAGCCTTCGCTATGTGGGAAAAGACCTCCAACGACCAGAATGTATTCTGGCCGAGCGCGATGGGTCGCTTTGGGTGGCCGACTCCCGTGGGGGTGTCATGCACATTGCCCCCGATGGTACCCAGCGCTTTGTGGGTCCGACCGTGAGCGGGAAATTTGGGAGCAGCACCGAAGAGACAGCCGAGGGGTTTGAGTCGAAGTTTACGCAGGGAACACTACCCAATGGTCTGGCCTTTGCGCAGAACGGCGACATTCTTATTTCGAACTTTGGTACCGACCTCTTGGAGGTCATGACGCGTGAGGGTGCAACCAAAACGCTCTATGACACGATCGATGGAAAGCCCATCGGGAAGGTGAACTTTGTGCTCCGGGATTCCAAGAACCGGGTCTGGATTACCGTATCGACCAAGGTGAATCCTTGGACAGAGGCCTTTGCCACCCGGGTACAAGACGGCTTCGTGGCGCTGGTCGATAAAAATGGCCTTCGTATTGTCGCTGATGGGTTTCGGTTCACCAATGAGATTCGCTTTGACGCGAAAGAGGAGTGGCTCTACATCGTAGAGACGACCGGTCCCCACATTACCCGCATGCGCTTGGATGAACGCGACCCAGACAATATTCGACTGGTCGACCGTGAGGTCTTTGGCCCGAGCCATCTGGGTGGATACCCCGACGGTATTGCTTTTGACAGCTTCGGCAATCTCTGGTGCACCCTCATCATGGTGGACCAACTTATTGCACTCACCCCCGAGGGCGATAAGCTCGTGCTGCTCGATGACGGTGATCCACAGGCCAGTGCGAATCTGCTGACGCGTATGGCCCAGGGCACGGTAAGAACTGAAGACATGCAGCGCGCACGGGGCACGGTGGCGCCCTGGATGGCCAGCGTCACCTTTGGAGGTCCCGATCTCAAGACCGCCTATATCGGGAGTCTGCAGGGCAATCGGATTCCCTACTTCCAGTCGCCGGTTGCAGGCCTTCCGATGGTGCATTGGCCGCTTTAGAATGGGGGGCACGCCCATATTTGCAAATACGAAACATTCTCATTAAGATGCGCATTGAGGGCTTTTCATTGCCCCCTAGGGCAGAGGGTCCTCCGTTGCGTCACTCTCTTAATAAGGAATTCATCATGCGTCACCCCTTGCGTGCAGCCTCACTCGCCTTTGGCCTGCTCCTTTCGGGCGCTGCATTGGCCCAGACACAGGTCCTCAATCTCTATAGCTCCCGCCACTACCAGTCTGACGAGGTACTCTACGCAAACTTTACGAAGGCCACAGGCATCAAGATCAATCGAATTGATGGCAAGGAAGACGAGCTCATTCAGAGGATTCGTCGTGAGGGCGCCGCGAGTCCGGCAGATGTTTTTCTTACCGTGGATGCAGCCAATCTTCAGGCGGCCGATGAGGCCGGCCTTTTTGCCCCTGTGCAGTCAGCGCTGATTGCGACTCGTGTACCGGCCCAGTTTCGGGGCACGGAGAACCGCTGGTTTGGTTTCTCCTATCGGGCGCGGACCATCTTCTTTAACAAAGAGCGTGTCAAGCCATCGGAGGTGCAGAACTATGCAGACCTCGCAGGCCCGCGGTTTAAGGGCCAACTCTGTGTGCGCTCTGGCGGGCATGTCTACAACCGTAGCCTCGTAGCTTCAATCATCTATAACCAGGGGGATGACAAGGCCACCGCCTGGGCCCAAGGCATTGTGGCCAACCTCGCGCGGGCACCCAAGGGCGGGGATACCGATCAGATCCGTGCGGTGGCAGCTGGGGAGTGTGATGTCGCGCTCAGTAACCACTATTACTATGCCCGCCTTATGGATTCGGATAAGCCCGCCGACCAAGCGGTGGTGCGCCGCGTAGGTATTGTCTTTCCCGACCAGAACGGGAAGGGCACCCATGTGAATATCTCTGGGGGAGGAATGCTGAAGACGGCACCGAACAAGGCAGCCGCACAAAAATTCCTGGAGTACCTCACCTCAGATGAGGCACAGGCCTACTTTGCCAACGGCAACAACGAGTGGCCTGTGGTGGCCACGGTAAAGCGCAATAACACCACCCTTGATCGCCTTGGCAGCTTTAAAGTGGATACGCTACGTGCTGGCGCGCTTGCCCAATACACCCCGAAGGCCCAGCGACTCATTGACCAAGTGGGCTGGAAGTAATGCGTGGTCTTGCACCCGATACGGGCCCGGTATCGCTAACGTTTGAGTGTCCTTGACAGTAGAACGACAGGAATAAGTCCGACGGCCACGATCATGAGGGAGGGTGTGGCCGCCTCCGCTAGCCGCTCATCGGCGGCCAAGAGGTAGACCTGCGTGGCGAGGGTGTCGAAGTTAAAGGGGCGCAGCACAATGGTTGCGGGCAACTCTTTCATGACATCGACAAAGACCAGTAAGAGGCCTGAGGCCATACCGCCAGAGAGCAGGGGCATGTGCACTCGGGTGAGTACGCCGAGTCGACTGCTACCCAAAATTCTTGCCGCCTCGTCAAGGCTCGGTCGTATGCGCGAGAGGCTGGACTCAATCGGGTTGAGCGCCACGGCGAGAAATCGTGCCAGATAGGCAAACACGAGGGCGGTAGCGCTACCCGTAATGACAAGCCCTAAGGGCAGATCAAGCTGCGTTTTGGCCCAGTGAATCAAGAGGTGGTCTAGTGCGGTGAGAGGAATCAAGGCCCCCACCGCAATCACCGTACCCGGAACCGCATAGCCCAGAGAGGCAACCCGCTTCATGCCGGCGGTGAGTCTTCCGGGATACATGCGACCCGCGTAGCCTAAGAGTAGGGCAACCACGAGGGCGAGTAGGCTCGCGATCACGGCGAGTACTAGACTGTTTGTCGCCAGGGAGAGATATTTCTGTCCAAACTCTGGGTCGCCCTCGGTGATGGTCATTGCGAGCAGCAGGGCCCCAGGGAGGAGGAAGCCACCGATCAGTGGCAGTAAGCAGCCGAGAGAAGCGAGCCAGCCAGGTAATCCGGTTAAGGTCGGGCGGTGCGCGGGTCGGCCGCCTTTGTCGTCGAATGCGGCCCGGCCGCGACTTGCTTTCTCGAGAAGCAGCGCAAGTGCAACCACGCCGAGCAGGCTCGCAGCCAGCTGGGAGGCGGCGATGGGATCACCAAAGGCATACCAGGCGCGGTAGATGCCGGTCGTGAAGGTGGGTACCCCAAAGTAGGAGACCGCTCCGAATTCGGCGAGGCTCTCCATGACCACGAGCGCAATACCACCCGCGAGCGCTGGGCGTGCCAGCGGTAGGGCCACACGGAAAAAGGCGCTCGCCTTGGTGACCCCCAGGCATTGGGCCGCATCGATGAGTGTGCTTGATCGCTCAAGAAATGCAGCGCGCGCGAGGACATAGACATAGGGATAGAAGACCAGACTGAAAATTGCAATGGCACCGTAGAGGGATCGAATCTCTGGGAACCAGTAGTCGCCGCGTGACCATCCGAGCGACTCTCGTAAGAGGCTCTGCACCGGCCCCGCATATTGGAAAAAATCGGTGTAGGCATAGGCAATCACATAGGTGGGCATGGCGAGGGGCAGAAGCAGGGCCCATTGCAGTATCCGATGGCCCGGGAAGCGGTACATGGCTACTAGCCAGGCGGTGGTTGTACCAAGTAATCCTGCGCCAAGACCAGCGCCCAGGGCAAGAGTGAGGCTATTGGCAATGTACTCTCCGAGTACCGTCTGCACGAGATGCGACCAGACCCCTTGGGTATCGGGCTGAAAGATATTGATCACCACGCTGATGAGCGGCAGTGAGACAAAGACCGCGAGGGCAACCGCGATGACGAGCAGGGTGGGGAATCGGAGACGGCGTTGGGCCATAGGAGGAAACGCAAATGAGAGCACTTATTGTAAAATAGAACGATTCTCATTTGTTTACACCACCATAATCAGCGTTCGCTACCGCCCGAGGATTGCGCGTGCACCCATGACATACGCCCTAGAAGTTATCGCTCTCGAACACCGCTACGGGCAGAAGTCGGTACTTAATGGCGTGAGTTTTCGTCTCGCACCGGGTGAGGTGGGCTGTCTTCTTGGGCCCTCCGGCTGCGGGAAGACCACCGTCTTGCGCCTGATCGCCGGGTTTGATGCGCCCGGTAAGGGGGAGATTTTTCTTGCGGGCGAACGTGTGAGCGGTAATGGATCGGCGCTGCCACCAGAGGCCAGGCAGATCGGCATGATGTTTCAAGACTATGCGCTCTTCCCCCACCTTACCGTGGCCCGTAACATCGCCTTTGGTCTTGGACACTTAACGGCCCAGGAGAAGCAGGCACGGGTGTCTGCAATGCTCGAGACTGTGGGCCTTCAGGGGCGGGCCAATGCCTATCCGCACGAACTCTCCGGTGGCCAGCAGCAGCGTGTGGCACTGGCCCGTGCCATCGCTCCGAGGCCCCGTGTCTTACTGCTAGATGAGCCTTTCTCTAATCTGGACGTGGCCCTGAGAGAAAAGCTCGCACTTGAGGTGCGAGAGATTCTCAAGAAAGAGGGTATTACGGCCCTGCTGGTGACCCACGACCAGTTCGAAGCCTTTGCTATTGCGGATGTTGTTGGGGTCATGACAGACGGTGTGATACAGCAGTGGGATACCCCCTACAACCTGTATCACGAGCCGCACACACGATTTATTGCCGACTTTATCGGGCAAGGCGTCTTCCTTCCCGGAAGGATTCTGCAGGGCGATCGCATTGCGATAGAACTCGGAGACCTCTCAGGTGGGAAGGCGACCGAATACGAGGCGGGGGCGGAGACCCTCTTTGATGAGGGGGACCAGGTCGAGGTCTTGATTCGTCCCGACGATATCGTGCACGACGATGCGAGCCCTATGCTTGCAGAGGTCGCACGCAAAGCCTTTCGCGGTGCGGAGTTTATCTACACCCTCAAGCTGCCCAGCGGGGCCCAGGTACTGGCGTTGGTGCCGTCTCACCACGACCATGCGATTGGCGAGAAGATCGGTATTCGGCTTGAGGTCGACCACGTGGTGGCCTACCGACGGTGATGACGCCGCTGGTATGGATCGGCCGTCTTCTGCGGCGCTGCCCTCGTCTGTTGGGAGGCCTTGCCGTCTTACTTATGGCACCGGGCCTAGGCGCCCAGCCCGCGCCCGATGCGATCTGGTCAACTGCGGCCCAGCGTTGGCTCCCGTATGCCGAGTTTGTGCAGACGCTGCGTACGGCTGATCTGGTTTTCTTAGGGGAACAGCACGACAACCCCTTTCATCACGAGGTGCGCGCCAGGCTTATCGCCGATCTGGCTCGCCCGGGCTTGCGCCTCGTTTTTGAGCAGCTACCCGCGCAAGGCAGATTTACGATTTCACCAGAAGCGACCGATCTTCTCAGCCTTCTTCGTGCCCAGGGTCTCCAGGACAAGGCCTGGGGCTGGCCTTTGCATGCACCCTTGTTCTCTGTGGCGCAGCGGTTGGCAATTCCCGTGTCTGGGGGAAATCTTCCGGCTGGTCTCGGGCGGCGTGTCTATGTTGAGGGTGCACAGGCGCTGCCGCCCTCGATTCAGAAGGCGCTTCTATCTGCACCGCTGACAGGGGTGGCCCGGGAGGCGTTGGATCGTGCGCTGGTGGACGGGCATTGTGGGAAGTTACCCGCCTCGATGGCGCCTGTTATGCGCCTGATTCAGCAGGCGACCGATCTCTCTTTACTGCTTACGGCACAGGCTGAACAGCCTGCCATCGTGATTGCAGGTAACGGCCATGTGCAGAAAATATTCGGCATTCCTCAGTACGTGCAGCAGTTGTATCCGGCCGCACGTTATTGGTCGGTGGGTCTTCTTGAGCGAGATACACCACCACCGGATCATCCGGTCCGCCCTGTGGCTGAAACAGACACCCGGCAGTGGCCTTCTTTAGAGGATCAACAGCGCTACGACTTTATCTGGCTTACGCCCACTATGGATCGAGAAGATCCCTGCAAGGGATTTTCGCTAAGCGGTTCAGACCCAGGATAGCGTTCGCACATCAGCGCGTTGTTGTACCGGGTTTTTCCTCTGCGTTCGTAAAGTCGCTGTAGTGCACATAGGTACGCTTCATGTACCACTCAAAAAATGACCAGTAGCTGCGCGGCTCATACTTCGGTGGGCCATCGGTAGGAAAGCAGCTGGGCAGGCACTCGGCCACGGCATCGAGGTTGGTGTTGATGAAACAGGCAAACGAGTAGCGATCGTTGTCTTTTGGGGGAAGGACGCGGTGGGGCGTGGCACGGAACCGGTCGTTGGTCCAGCGCGATAAAAACTGTCCAATGTTTACGATGATGGCTCCCTCGGGCACGATGGGCCAGAACCATTTTTTATCGGTATCGAGAATCTGCAACCCAGCCTCTCGGGCTGGCGGCAGGAAAGTCATGAACCCGGTATCGGCGTGGGCGCCAAGGCCAAACTCATTGTCTTGTACGAAATCCACCTTCGGATACTTGGCGATGCGCAGGTAGCAGTAGGGATCGGTGAAAAAAGGCTTAAAGAAGCCTGCCTCTAAATCGAGTGCGGCTTCCCACACCGGAAGAAGCGACAGCCCCAGGTTTTCGATGGCCTTCATGTACTGGGTAACCGCGCCGCGAAAACCCGGCAGCTCGGCCTCGCGCGGCCAGGGAGTGGGCCCATAGAATTGTGTGCCCTTGAGGGTCTCGGGATGGTCTGGCGGGAAGTCGGTCGCGACGACAAAGCACTCCACGCTGTCGAGTTTGGTGTGGGCGTGATAGGAGGAGTGGGTAATGATCGTGGCTTTAGAGGGAACGAATCCTTTCTGGTCTCGTGTCACTTGGACTGCCATTTTCTGATCGACACTGAGGTCATCATGAAAACGCCGAGACTGTCGTTCCATGTCTTCAATGCGCGAGAGGTCGATGCCGTGGTTGATCACACACAGGAATCCGAGGTTCTCGCAGGTATGGCGCCAGTCTTGGGCAATCTTCTGCACCGCGCCTGGCTCACCGCGCATGAGTGGCCCGAGATCGACAACAGGAAGGGCCCGATGGTCGGTGTTGGCCGTACGCGCGTCCTGTGCTGTCTGGCTGCCTAAGCCAGTGATTTCCCCAATATGTCCCATGACCGTCTCCTCATGATTTTTTGTAAGGGTAGTATGGCGTTTATATACCAAAAGTAATCTTTTGATCAATAAAAAAGGGGGCAAAAATATGCAGACAGTCGGCGTGATTGGCCTGGGCATTATGGGGTCTTCCTATGTGCGTAATCTGTTGAAAAATGGCTTTGCGGTCGTGGGCTACGACCTGGACCAGAGGCGGGTTGCTGAGCTTGAGGCCGAGGGCATGCAGGCGGCAGGGTCAGCCTGCGATGTCGCCCGACAGGCAGGCGAGATCATCACCTCTCTACCAAGCCCGCAGGCGCTGCATCAGGTCGTGGAAGAACTCTTAACGCTCGGGAGTCGCCTGACGGAGATTGTGGTGGCTGATACCTGCACCCTGGCGATGACAGACAAGATGCAGGCCATGGAGCGCATGAAGGCTGCAGGCGGCCTCTTGCTTGACTGTCCGGTGAGTGGTACCGGAGCCCAGGCGGCGAAGGGCGATCTGATCGTCTTTGCCAGTGGTGATGCCCAGGGCATCGAGCGGATGATGCCGGCCTTCTCCGGTATTGGCCGATTGACCCACAACCTTGGCATTTTTGGCAACGGTTCGAAGATGAAGTATGTCGCCAACCTGCTGGTTACGATTCATAACGTGTCAGCCGGA
>CAZKWK010000009.1:12163-20587 GCA_964556335.1 uncultured Bordetella sp.
CCTTTGCCCAGAAGGCCGGAATTGCCCCCGAGCTTGCCTACAAGGCGGTATTTGGGGGCGCCGGAAGCTCCCGTATTTTTGAGGTACGCGGGCCGATGATGGTCGCAGGCGATTACCTTACGGGCTTATCGGCAACCCACAGGCTCATGCACAAAGACATTTCGATTATTGGCGACTACATCGATGCTCTCGGCGCCGACACGCCGCTCTTTGCGGTTGCCGCCGGTGTACATAACGAGGCTATTGCCCAAGGGCTTGAACTGCACGACACGGCCTCGGTCTGCGCCGTTATGGAAAAGCGCAACGGAATCACCCGTTCGTAAGATCGCGGTACAACCGGGGCCCCAGACGCACTGAGCGGGTAGGTATGGCGGGGGGAGTCCCGTTTTCCATGCATCTAGCCTTCAGTGGCAATGACGACATTGCCGGTGGCTGCGCCCGACTCGAGGTATTCATGGGCCAAGGCCGTGTCTTTGAGCGGAAATACGCGATCGATGTGGTCTACAGGCGGCTCAAGTACGGTGATATCTGCCCCAACGCCCGATAGCCAGAGGCAGATGTCGGCTAAGGCGGCGGTGAGGTCGGCGGGTAGTAGTTCATACATAAAAACCCAACGCAGCGTCTGATTCTTCATCATGAAGGCATAGAAGGGGAGGGAAGGGGTCGGCTGCCGGTCAGAGGCGTAACATGCAATCACGCCATGGGGCCTGAGCACTTTGAGTGTCGTCGGGAGATTCTGGCCAAAGGCCACCTCCACAATGCGATCAACACCCTCGCCGTTGGTCAGTGATAGCACCTTCTCGGCTACGTCTTCTTCAGTGTAGTTGATGATGTGGTGGGCCCGGGCCTGAGATGCCTTTTCTGCTTTTTGTGGTGAACTCACGGTGGCAATGACGCGGGCACCTCCCCAGCGGGCAAGCTGAATGGCGCAATGTCCCACGGCGCCCGCGCCCCCCTGAATGAGTACAGTCTTCCCGGCGATCGGCCCATCGGAGAAGAGTGCCCGATGGGCGGTGAGCGCAGGAATACCAATACAGGCCCCATAAGCAAGACTCACGCGCTCGGGCAGAGGCTGGACAAGTCTGGCCGGGAGCACTACCTCCTGGGCGTTGGTACCAAAGGGCCGCTTCCATTGGGCATTAAATACCCAGACGCGGTCACCGACGGTATGTCCGCGCACCTGGCTTCCCACCTCGCTGATCTGACCCGCGCCATCACTATTGGGAATGATGCGGGGAAAAGCATGGGGCTGACCGTTAAAGCCGACACGACGCTTCAGGTCGGAGGGGTTAAGCCCCGAGAAGGCCAGACGAACGCGCACCTCGTTTTCGCCGAGGGGTTGGGTAGGCTGGTCGCCAACCTGCAGGACATCGCGGGCAGCGCCCTGTTTCTCGTACCATACCGCCTTCATTGGATACTTCCTTTCTTGTACCTGCCGTTTAGGGTGTGGGTGGACGCCTCGTCGCATCAGGTGCATGGGCACAGTAGCGTTGCGCGACAGCGGCTGCGCCTGTGAGTGCGAGTACAACAGCCGATGCCGCTGGCCAGCCATAGCCACTGAATACCTCCATAACCGCCCAGGAGCCCAGGGCCCCACCGACAAAAAATGTGCCCATAAAGAGGCTATTGAGACGGCTTCGTGCCTCGGGCATGAATTCGAAGACGGCCTGCTGGCTTAAGACCAGATGCAGGGTGACGGAGAAATCGAGTAGCGCAGCAGCGGCTAGCAGCAGGCCCACACGCCATGCGGAACTATCGACGATTGCGGAGACAGCGATGATGCCTGCAATGACGGAAAGCCAAAGGGAGAGGCGAATACCCTCTGCCGACCGACCGGTATCTGTGAGACGGCCGGCCAGTGGTGCAGCAATTGCCCCACAGACCGCAATGAGGGTGAAGCTGGCCATCTGGTGCGGGCTCAGCCCGATGGCGTCAGAGACCAGCAGTGCGGGCACCACCGACCAAAAGCCACTGAGGCTTGCAAAGAGAAGTCCTTGGCAGAGCGCCCGACGTCGCAAGAGCGGTACCTGGTGCCAGAGCAGGAACTGGGCGCTCACGAACTCTGCGTAGCTGCCATGGGGCCGTGGCTTGACCAAGGGAAGAATGCGGTAGACCGCCCAGAACGCGAGACTCATGCCGGCGGCGGATACAAAAAACACCGTCTTCCAGGTGCCGGACGATGCAAGAGTCGTTGCCAACGGACGACTGAGTGTCACCGCGAGCATGCCACCAGCGATAAGGGTGCCGAATGTTCGGCCCCGTTGGGAAGGTGCCGAGAGGCTGGTAATGAAAGGCGACATGATCTGCCCGCCGCAGAGTCCGACACCCAGCACGAGGCACAAGGCAAGCAGCAAGGCCCAGTCCGAGGTGATTACCATGAGGCTAAGGCTCACCACAATGAGTGCGATCATGGCAAGGACGAGCGTGCGGCTTGCAATACGATCGCCTAGGGGCACCACGAACAAAAGCCCCAGCGCGACACCCACCTGGCAGCTGATATTGAGTGCATTGGCCTGTGCGAGTGACCATCCCATATTCGCCGCAATGGCGGGGGTCAGCGGCTGAAAGAAATACATGTTGGAGACGAGCAGGCCCATACAGACAGCACAGACAAGAATCTGTGCGCGTCCGAGTGCGCGGGGATGGGCCTGCATGTCTCGCCTGGCGACGCTTCTGGGGGATCGACGGAAGACCTGCTAGATACCCAGTCCTTTGAGTGCGGGCTCTGGATAGCGGGTACCCGCGGCAGAGTCTCGAGGGAACATTTGGTTGAGGGTCGCTAGGTCTTCAGCAGAGAGCGTGAGGGTAGCGGCCGCTACGTTTTGCTCGAGGTACTTCACTTGCTTCGTACCCGGAATGGGGAATACATCTTGGCCCTGGGCATGTACCCAGGCAAGCGCCAACTGGGCTGTGGTGACACCCTTCTGCTGCGCCATCTTCTCCATCTTCTCGAGCAAGGCGACGTTCTTTCCGATGTTTTCGGGCTTAAAGCGGGGCTGATTCCGACGTCCATCTTTCTCGCCCAACGCGTCCGTGGTTTTGATCGTGCCCGTAAGAAATCCCCGGCCTAGGGGCGAGTAAGCCATGAGGGCAATGCCAAGGCGGCGACAGGTGGCCAGAATGTCGTCTTCGATGTCGCGACTCCAGAGCGAGTATTCCGTCTCAAGAGAGGCGATGGGGTGCACCTTATGGGCCCGGGCGATCGTTTCGGAACCTGCCTCGGAGAGCCCGAGATAGCGCACCTTGCCTTGCTCCACCAACCGCTTCATGGCACCGACGGTATCTTCGATGGGCACGGTGGGGTCGACTCGGTGGAGGGCGTAGAGATCAATCACGTCGACCCCAAGGCGCTTTAAGGAGCGGTCGCAAGAAATCATCACGTGGCTGGGATGCCCGCCGGTAAAGCCCGTGTCGCCGCCCCCGGCGAGGGCAAGATTGCCAAACTTGGTGCAGACCACCGCCTTGTCGCGACGGCCGGCGAGTGCCTTTCCGACCAACGATTCATTGACCCCATTGCCATAGGCATCTGAGGTAACGATCATGTTGACGCCAATATCAAGGGCGCGGTGGATGGTGGCAATAGAGGCCTCGTCATCGGGCTGTCCATAGAAAATGGTCATACCCATGCAGCCTAAGCCCTGTGCGGAGACCTTCGGTCCAATCTTGCCTAACTGTCGTTGTTCCATTCTTTAGATCCTCTCTGGAGTAATAAATCTGGCACTGCCCATACCTGAGCCAACACCGTACACTATTGAACATCCGATCACTTAACAGCAGAAAAAATATGCAGCTTGAACTCGTCAGCATTCCCACAGACTCGACGCCTCTGGACGGCCTGTTTTATGAGGCAGCACCTGCTGACGGTGGCAGTCAGGCAGCCCTGCTGTTTCATGGCAATACCATGAACTTCTACACCGGGAGCCTGCGGTTTCTTCCGCCAGTGCTCACCGAGGCAGGCCTGTCGTGCCTTGCCTTTAACCGTCGTGGACACGATATTCTTGCGATTCGTAACAGCCGAGCGGCAGAGGGTGCAGCCTTTCAGACGGCCACCCAGGCGACGGAGGACAACCGGCTGGCCGCCCAGTGGCTGGCTTCCCGTGGTTATCCTCGTCAGGTGGTGATCGGCCATAGCAATGGCGGGATGTTGGCGGTGAAGCATGTGGCGGATCATCCTCAGACCCAGGCTTTGGTTTTGTTGTCGGCCCATTGCGGTGGTACGGATATGCTGCCGCGCGCCAGCGCTGCCGGTCTCTTGGCCCAGGATCGGCTTGCGGAGTTTACGCAGCAGGCCCGGGCAATGGTGGCTGCGGGTAATGGCAAGGGGCTCATGCTCTTGCCTGGCTGGTGGTATGTCATGACTGCGGAAAGCTTTCTTGATCAGCTTGCCGGCCTGCCGGACACCCTAGCATTGGCACCGCAGATTTCATGCCCGGTTTTGTATATTCGGGGAGACAAAGAGCCGCGTGATCTCTACCCCGCAGAGGCCTTTGCAGAACGGTGCATGGGGCCCTGCGAGGTAGTGATCGTCGAAGACTGCGACCATTTTTACAACGGCGTGGAAGACAAGGTCGCATCATTGGTAGCGCGTTGGCTCCGAAAAGTCTTGGCCTAGTTGGCTATCGCTTCACCCCACGCTCGGCCTCAAACTTCTTGCGCGCATTCTGGAAATGCGCCCAGACCGCCCGTACGTTCTTGTGGCCTGCCTCCTCCTGGCGCTTGAAGAGTACTTCGTTCGCAGCGTTACCGCGCTCGAGCATGAACTTCTCATCTTCGGGAGACGATTGCTGGAAGACGATCTTGCTGTTCTTCACCCAGTCTGCCTTGATGGTCTCCTCTAGATCCATGAGCGACTGTCCATAGCGCACGGTGTACTCGGCCCGTAGTTGCATGAGCATGGTCTGGGTCTCTTTGGGCAGGGCGCGAAACTTCGCACCTGTCATGAAGAAGCCCGACGCCAGCGCCCCTCCGTTGCCTTTGGATCCGGGGGGATTCAAGAAGTGGACGTGTCGCACAACCTCGTTGAGCTTGAAGGCATTGCTCAGGAGAATGGCCATATCTCCGAGGGCGTCGATCGTTCCACGGTCGATCGCGTTGTACATGTCCCCGAAGGGCATAAAGATGGGGTTTGCATCCAGGGCTTTGTAGAAGTCTACCCGGGCGCCACCGTAGGTACGCAGTGATTTGCCCTTGAGTTCCTTTACCGACTTCAACGGCTGGCGGGTACCGACCGGGGCATGGCCGCTGATGTGCGGCATGAGAAAGACGATATCCTCTTTAGCGATCTCGGCCTTGAGATCAGGCTGGTTCTCCATGGTGTCGATGGCCGCCTTGAGCGCGGCCACATAGTCGTCACCGAAGTTGAAGATCTGGTCTAGCGTCATGTAGTTTGGAAACTTTGCCGGGAAGTAGGTGCTGCTGACCCAGGCAAGATCGGCGATGCCCGACTGAATACCAGGCAGCGCATCTGCCCACTTCACCAGCGAGTCACTCCAGAAATAGCGGATCTGTATCTTTCCGCCTGAGCGCTTCTCGACCTCGCTACCCCACCACTTATGCATCTCGCCGAACCAGGACTTCTCCCCGACGGGAATCGCCATCTTCCAGATCTGGGGTTGTGTGTTCTGCTGGGCAAAGGCCGAATGGCCCATCACCACAGAGGCTGCCGCACCACCCACAAGCAGTTTTAAGAATTCGCGTTTCATGCCTAGTCTCCTTGGATAGTTTTTGAAAAAAACTTAGGCTATGAACCGCTGCCCCTGACACGATTCACAGCCCAATTACAGCCATGCGCTTCTTATAGCGTTAACAACTAACGAGATAAGGAGCAGGGCAAGTCTTCGGACTGCACGAGCGTGTTGAGGTGAAGGACTGTTTCTAGATGAACAGTTGATCAATACGGTCCCATTCTAACGAGGGGAATCCGCTTTGCCACCACTAGCGTTTTCCCTAGGACAAGGTTTTGCTTGCTGTCTGGCTGTTGAACCTTTGATAATCAACGACACGTTTGTGTAAACGTCGACCATAAAGAAAAAGTAAGGAGACAGGGATGGATTATCGTGAGATTAGTGAGGTTCGGGATGGCATGCGTATTGATTGGGACATGCCGATCACCATGGAGGATGGCGTGGTTCTCCGGTGCGATATCTTTCGCCCGACTACTGAGGGCAAGTATCCAGTCATTCTTACCATGGGCCCCTACGGGAAGTGGCTGCACTTTGAAGACCTCTACGGTAGCCAGTGGCGGACGATGTGCGCCACCCATCCGGAGGTGCCCACCGACTCCACCAACAAGTACCAGGTCTGGGAGGTAGTAGATCCCGAGAAGTGGGTACCCGATGGCTATGTGGTGGTGCGGGTCGATAGCCGTGGTGCTGGTCGCTCGCAGGGGGTCATCGATATCTGGTCTCTGCGTGAGGCAATGGATCTCGCTATTTGTGTTGACTGGGCCGGGGTACAGCCTTGGTCGAATGGCAAGGTGGGCCTCAACGGCATTTCTTACTTTGGTCAGAACCAGTGGCAGTGTGCGGCGCTCCAGCCCAAGCACCTTGCGGCCATGATCCCCTGGGAGGCTGCCGCTGATTTCTATCGCGACATGGCCCATCACGGGGGTATCTTTAATCGCGGCTTCGTTCAAGACTGGTCGAAGTCGCAGGTCTATTCGGTACAGAATGGCAGGGGAAAACGTGGCTTCAGAAGTCGTCTGACGGGTGATTGGGTCTCTGGGCCAGAGACTCTTACCGATGAAGAGCTCGGCGCGAATCGCAAAAATTTCTACGAAGACTGTATTTCGCGAAAACTCGATACCGATGAATTCTGGCAGTCTCGTATGCCTGATTGGTCGAAGGTGAAGACTCCATTTTTGTCTGCAGCCAACTGGGGCGGGCAGGGCTTACATCCGCGGGGCAACTTCGAGGCCTTCACCCGGGCGGCAGCGAGTCAGAAGTGGCTAGAAGTGCATGGCATTGAGCACTGGACGCACTTTTATACGAACTACGGTCTGGCTCTGCAGAAGAAGTTTATGGGGCACTTTTTGAAGGGAGAGAAGACCGGCTGGTCAGAGATACCCAAGGTCTTGTTACAGGTGCGGCACCCAGGCGAGAAGTTTGTTGAACGGCATGAGAATGAGTGGCCATTGGCACGTACGAAGTGGACGCGACATTATCTGCACCTTTCCGAGCATCAGATTTCTGAGCAGCCGCAGTCCGCCGACGCGTCTGTGACCTATGCGGGGTTGGGTGAAGGCGTTACCCTGATGACGCCACCCCTCGCTGCCGCCACAGAGATTACTGGGCCGATCGCAGCGAAGCTTTGGGTCTCTTCGAGCACCAACGATGCCGACCTCTTCCTCATCGTACGCGCGTTCGACCCGAACATGAAAGAGGTGGTGTTCCAGGGCGCGCTCGACCCGAATACTCCGATTGCCCAGGGATGGCTGCGTGTCTCACATCGTAAGCTCGACCCGGCCTTGAGTCTGCCGTACCGGCCATACCACACGCATGATGAGGAGCAGAAACTCACCCCAGGCGCTGTTTATGAGGTGGATGTGGAGGTCTGGCCGACATGCGTGGTCTTGCCCAAGGGCTATCGTATTGCCCTGACGATTCGGGGCAAAGACTACGAATACCCGGGTGGGCCGAGCAAGGGGTTGGAGACACTCGGCACTGTCTGGCATGGCTGTGGTCCTTTCGTGCACAACGATCCGCGGGATCGCCCCGCGGATGTCTTCGGAGGCGATGTCACCCTGCATGCCGGTCCTTCGCGTCAGGCCTATCTTCTTTTACCCATCATTCCCGGGAAATAGCTGGCAACGCCTAGTGCGATAGAGTGAGGGGGTCTCGTCTTAGGAGACCCCCGTGGCCTCACCGTTTCCCGATCGTTTCCGCGCCCTTTCGGCAGGCATCTTCTCCCTGCTGCTGACACTGGGGGTGGCGCGTTTTGCCTACACGCCTCTGCTGCCTCTGATGCAGGCACAGGCAGGCCTTGGCATTGCAGAGGCCGGATGGCTTGCAGCAACAAATTATGCGGGTTACCTGACAGGCGCCACCCTTGCTTCATTGATTCAAGACTTACGGGTGAAGTACCGTCTGTTCCAGACGGGACTGGTGGTGGGCGTTTTGAGTACCGCACTGATGGGGATGACCGACCACCCATGGCTCTGGATGCTTTCTCGGTTCTTAGCGGGCCTCAGTGGCACAGCTGGCATGCTCTTGGGTACGGGGCTTCTGCTGAACTGGCTGATACGGAACAATCTTCGGGGCGAATTGGGGATTCATTTCAGCGGTATCGGACTCGGAATGATCGGCGCTGCGCTACTCGTCGAACTGCTCACGCCAGCGCTCGATTGGCGGCAACAGTGGTGGGTATTCACCGCCGTTGCCATGGTCTTATTGATTCCAAGCCTGGCATGGTTTCCTGCGACAGATA
>CAZKWK010000009.1:20597-26168 GCA_964556335.1 uncultured Bordetella sp.
AGCTCCATCGTGCGCGGCCGGAAGTAGTAGGGATAGACCAGCGCGGTCAGCGCCTAGAGGATCGGCCGCCCCCCCGCAGTTACCTGCGGATGTTTATGGCCGCCTATTTCTGCGCGGGCGTGGGCTTTGTGGTGAGCACGACCTTTATTGTCGCGATCATTACCCGCCTGCCAGGATTAGAAACGATGGGCAATGCAGCCTTTATTGCCATAGGGATCGGCGCGGCTCCCGCCTGTATTTTCTGGGATTTTGTTGCGCGACGCCTCGGCACCCATGATGCGCTGATCCTTGCCGCGGTTCTTCAGATTCTTGGGATTCTTACGCCCACCTTCTCGGACGATCTCTTACTTAATCTGCTAGGTGCGGTATTTTTTGGTGCGACCTTTGTGGGTATGGTGAGTCTCGTCCTCACCATGGCGGGACGTTACTACCCTACCCGGCCAGCAAAGATGATGGGCCGCATGACGCTTGCCTATGGGGTTGCGCAGATCATGGCACCAGCGATCACGGGCCTCTTGGCGAGTCGCACGGGAGACTACCGGGTGGGGCTCTATCTTGCCGCGGGCTTTATGGTTCTCGGTAGCCTTATCTTGCTGGTGATGCGCGTCCAGCATCCTTCTGAAGGGGAGTCTGCCGGCGTGGCCTGATGCTGTTCTTTTGGGCTCTGTGTTTTGGGGATGTCGTATTACGCAGATCGCTTACTGGTCTGTTCTCCAACGAGGGATCTCCCAGTCGAGCAGTATCGCAGCAATCCGGGAGACTGTTGCCGTGGCGGCCCCAAGAAAGAGGCAGAGCCACTCTTCAAAGCCCAGACTGTCGGCACCTACCAGAACCCAACCCCCCGCAAAGGCGCAGAGCGCGTAGGGACGGTGATCTGAAAAGACCCGTGGGATTTCGTTGCAGACGATATCGCGCAGCACGCCACCAATAATGGCCGTGAATAAGCCCATGAGTACTGAGACGAGTAGCGGCAGATCCATGGCCAGCGCGATCTGGGTGCCGCTTGCGCAGAAGAGGCCCAGGCCGATCGCATCGGGTAGCTGCATGGCCCGCTCGGTGAGACCGAAGTGTCGTCCACGTAAGAAAAGCGGCGCGGCGAGGGCGAGCGCGAAGACCATCCAGAGTAGTTCGTTGTGTTCGACCCAGAACAGTGGGCGACGATCGAGAAGAAGGTCGCGCAGGGTACCGCCACCAAAGGCAGCCAGGCCCGCAACTGCAGTAATGCCTACGACGTCCATGCGGCGCCGCGCGGCTTCGATAATCCCAGAGAGGGCAAAGGCCGCGATCCCAATAACTTCCACGGCATAGAGGGCCGCCCCGATGACGGAGGCGTTCATGCTGCGAGGATTCTGTGGGGAATGGTCATGGGGCGTGCATCAATTCGCAAAAGGCGCTTCATTCTAGTGGGGACGGGAGGGGCAGGGAACGCAGGTGGAGGCTATCCGTTTCATAGTGAGAAAGAATTGGCCCGACCGAAGATTTCTAAATAATCTATCGACGTTCAATTTCGAAAGGAGAAATCTATGAATAGTCCCGCCCAATGCCCCGTCATGCACGGAGGAAATACGACCAACGCCCAAGGACCTATGGCTTGGTGGCCCAAGGCGCTAAACCTCGACATTCTGCACCAGCACGATACCAAGACCAATCCGCTTAAGGGGTTTCAGTATCGCGAGGAGGTGAAGAAGCTGGATGTCCAGGCGCTGAAAAAAGACCTGACCGCGCTGATGACCGACAGCCAAGACTGGTGGCCTGCCGACTGGGGCCACTATGGCGGCCTGATGATTCGTATGGCCTGGCATGCGGCGGGCACCTATCGCGTCTCCGATGGACGAGGCGGGGGTGGCACGGGCGCCCAGCGCTTCGCCCCCTTAAATTCCTGGCCGGATAACGCCAACCTCGACAAGGCGCGTCGCCTGCTGTGGCCGATCAAGAAAAAGTATGGCAACAAGCTCTCGTGGGCGGACCTGATGATCTTGGCGGGCAACGTAGCCTATGAGTCGATGGGCCTGAAGACCTATGGGTTTAGTTTTGGCCGTGCGGATATCTGGCATCCCGAGAAAGACATCTACTGGGGCTCTGAGAAAGAGTGGCTCTCGGCCAATCGGTACGAAGGTGCCGGTGATAACCGTGAGTCGCTGGAGAATCCTTTGGCGGCCGTGCAGATGGGGCTGATCTATGTGAACCCCGAGGGCGTGGGCGGAAAGCCCGACCCGCTACGTACCGCCCATGATGTGCGTGTGACCTTTGCCCGCATGGCGATGAATGATGAAGAAACCGTCGCGCTTACCGCCGGTGGCCATACCGTGGGTAAAGCCCACGGCAATGGCAGCGCAGCGAATCTTGGCCCGGACCCAGAAGGAGAAGAGGTCGAGGCGCAGGGCCTGGGATGGCTCAACAAAAAAGGCCGTGGCATTGGCCGTAATACCGTTACCAGCGGAATTGAGGGCGCATGGACGACCCACCCCACCCAGTGGGACAACGGCTACTTCTATTTGCTCTTGAACTACGACTGGGAACTGAAGAAGAGCCCCGCGGGTGCCTGGCAGTGGGAGCCCATCAATATCAAGGAAGAGGACAAGCCTGTGGATGTGGAGGATCCCTCGATTCGCTACAACCCGATCATGACCGATGCCGACATGGCGATGAAGATGGACCCCGAGTACCGCAAGATCTCTGAGAAGTTCTACAAAGATCCGGCGTACTTCTCGGAAGTCTTTGCGCGCGCCTGGTTCAAACTCACCCACCGGGATATGGGGCCGCGTACCCGTTACATTGGTCCGGAAGTACCCAACGAAGATCTGATCTGGCAAGACCCGATTCCTGCCGGCAACGGCAACTACGACGTGGCGGCCGTGAAGGCCAAGATTGCCGCGAGCGGACTCTCGATAGCGGAAATGGTCTCCACCGCATGGGACAGTGCCCGCACCTTTCGCGGCTCTGACTACCGCGGTGGCGCCAACGGTGCCCGCATTCGCTTGGCGCCCCAGAAGGACTGGGAAGGCAACGAGCCTGCGCGTCTCGCGAAGGTGCTAGACACGCTCGCAGCAATTGCCCAAGAGACGGGTGCAAGCGTGGCCGACGTGATTGTTCTGGCAGGCAATGTTGGTATTGAGCAGGCCGCCCAGGCCGGAGGCTTCAACATTAGCGTGCCTTTCCATCCTGGCCGTGGTGATGCCAGCCAGGCGCAGACCGATGTTGCGTCCATGGCGGTTCTTGAGCCCTTGGCCGACGGCTATCGCAACTTTGTGAAGAAGTCGTACGCGGTGATGCCCGAGGAGATGCTGCTCGATCGCACCCAACTGATGGGCCTTACGGCCCAAGAGATGACGGTTTTGGTCGGTGGCATGCGCGTTCTCGGTACCAATTTCGGCGGCACGGCCCATGGCGTGTTCACCGATCGCGTGGGGGCTTTGAGCAACGACTTCTTTGTGACCCTTACCGACATGTCATACCACTGGAAGCCCACCGGCAAGAACAGCTATGACATTGTTGATCGCAAGAGCGGCAAGACCAAGTTCACCGCGACCCGTGTCGACCTCGTCTTTGGCTCGAACTCGGTATTACGCGCCTATGCCGAGGTCTATGCCCAGGATGACAATCAGCAGAAGTTTGTCGAGGACTTCGTCGCGGCCTGGGTTAAGGTGATGAACGCGGACCGGTATGACCTGAAGGCGTAACACCGGCGGTTATCGCATCTTCAAGCGTCTGCCACTCGGCGGACACTGCCTGAAGATGCCGATGTTTCACATGCCCGTATCCTCGAATTTTCTCGGGGATACGGGCCCACTGTACGAAAGATTCCAGAGTATCGGCACGAAGCTGAGGCAAAGCTTTTAAAAGGGTTGTCTCGTAGCGGGTGATGAGCGCCCGCTCGGTACGTCGTTCTTCGGTGTAGCCAAAGAGGTCGAGCGGGCTGCCGCGTAATACCTTCAGGGGAGCGAGAAGCCGCAGGGCAAAACGCACCCAGGGGCCATACCGAGATTTCACGAGTTCACCCTTGTCGTTGCGCTGTGAAAATAGCGGCGGCGCCAGATGATGCACGATACGGAAATCGCCCTCGAACTGGCCCTTGAGCTCTGCAAGAAATTCCGGCCGGGTATGCAGGCGTGCGACCTCGTACTCATCTTTATAGGCCATGAGCTTAAAGAAATACCGGGCCACGGCCTGAGCAAGGCGTTCGGTACCGGTAGCCTGTTTCTCTGCCTCGGCGACACGCTGCACGAGTGACTGGTAGCGTGCTGCATAGGCGGTGTTTTGATAGTCGGTGAGAAAGGCCACGCGGCGCGCGATGAGCGATGCAAGGGTCTCTGGAGCGGCAAAGTGAATTGGCTGTCGAGACGGGCTGTTCGGTTGGGTGGGGCCGGATAGACCGGATAGGCCGGGTAGCAGCGCGCGCACAGCCTCGGGGGCATGGGCCAGCTGGCGACCCCAGGCAAAGGCCTGTTGGTTACGCTCCACTTGTACGCCATTGAGTGCCATGGCCTGAAGAATGGTCTCGCGCAGAAGCGGGACCCAGCCCTTTTGCCAGGCAAAGCCCAAGAGCATGGGGTTGGCATAGATCGCGTCACCCAGAAGCGCTACGGACATCGCCTGTGCATCAAAGCCCGCCACCTGGTCGGCACCTGCAGCGCGTGCCAGCGACGCCTGGCAGGCCTGGGCAGGAAACTGCCAGTCGGGACGCGAGACGAATTCTGCCGTGGGCGTGTGGTGCTCATTAAGGGCAATACGGGTGCGGCCCGTCTGCATCATGGCGAGCGTAGTGGCACCCGCCGCAACAATGCCATCACAGGCGAGTATGAGATCGGCCTTGGCCATATCGATTTTGGTGGCTGCGATCGCGGCGGCTGCGCTAGCCACCTGAATATGACTCCAGGTGGATCCCCCTTTTTGGGCGAGCCCTGCAGAGTCTTGGGTCACCACTGCCTTGCCTTCGAGGTGGGCCGCCATGCCCAGTATTTGGCCGATCGTGATGACCCCGGTGCCGCCAATACCCGCTGCCACCATCCCGTAGGCCTGGGCAGTCGAAGGCAGAACAGGTTCTGGCGGGGTGGGCAGGGTGTCTAATTTCGGAACTACGCCGACCGAGCCCCCTGCTTTCGCGCCAGGCTTTTTAAGCGTAGCGCCTTCTACGGTGACAAAACTCGGGCAGAAGCCCTTGAGGCAGGACTCGTCTTTATTACAGCTGCTCAGGTTGATGGCGCGCTTGCGGCCGAAGGGGGTTTCTTTGGGCTCTACGGATAGGCAATTGCTTTGGCTAGAGCAGTCGCCACAACCCTCACAGACCAGATCGTTGATGACAACAAAACGATCGGGGTCCGTGAGTCGCCCGCGCTTTCGGCGGCGGCGTTTCTCGGTGGCACAGGTCTGGTCGTAGACGATCACCGTGGTGCCGGGAATCTCACGAAACCGTTTCTGCAGCCCGTCGAGCGCGTCACGGTGGAGCACCGACACGCCTGCCTCGAGAACAACATCTGCGTATTTTTGTGGCTCATCGGTGACGACGGCCACTGCGCGTACGCCCCCGGCAACACAGCGTTTCACGGTCTGTGGCACCGAGAGCCCCTCGGG
>CAZKWK010000009.1:26178-26385 GCA_964556335.1 uncultured Bordetella sp.
CGACTTTCTGGCCTCCGGTCATGGCCACCGCATCGTTGTAGAGAATCTTGTAGGTGATGTTGACGCCCGCGGCCACGGCCTGGCGAATCGCCAGCGAGCCGCTGTGAAACCAGGTGCCATCGCCAATATTCGCAAAGACATGGTTCTCAGCAATGAAGGGCGACTGCCCCACCCAGGGTACGCCCTCACCCCCCCTCTGGGTGAAGG
>CAZKWK010000010.1:0-4860 GCA_964556335.1 uncultured Bordetella sp.
GCGCCCCTTATACGATCGAGCCCAGTTCTTCGCCACATTTTCATGAATGAAATCAAACTCACCGGCCTTTAAGGCCTCCAGCCGCGCAAAGACGTCTTTGTAGTAGCGAAAACTGATACGGTCGAAATTGAACTGCCCCGTGCGGGTGGGGTGGTTATTGGCCCAATAGTCGGCCCTGCGCTCGTAGGTAATCGACCGGCCCAGATCAACCCGCCCAACGGCATACGGGCCCGAGCCAATCGGGGTCTGCAGAATCCACTGGTCAAAGGCCAGACCGCCACCCCAGTCGCGCGAAAACACCGGAAGGCTCGCCACCGTCATGTGCAGTTCACGGTTACGCCGCACAAAGTCAAACCGAATCGTCCGCTCATCAAGCACCACCGCCTCGCGAACATCTGCCCAATAATTTCGCCAGATGGGGCTCGCCTGCGGACTGCGCAGGGTGTCAAAACTAAACTTCACATCCTCGGCGAGCACAGGTGCACCATTTGAGAATCGGGCCTTGGGATTCAGACGGAAGTACATCGATAACCCATTGGGTGCCAGGCGCATCTGGTCCGCCAAGAGCCCGTACATTGACATCGGCTCATCGAGGCTACCAATGGCCAAGGGCTCAAAGACCAGGTCGATAATGCCCCGTGCGGGGAGGCCTTTGAGCGTAAAGGGGTTGAGCTTGTCAAAGCCCCCCATCGCGGCAAGCCGCAGCTCTCCGCCTTTGGGCGCATCCCGGCGAACATAATCAAAATGTGTGAATCCAGGGCCGTACTTCGGCTGCGCGCCCAGGGCCATCGCAGAGACATAGCCCTGCCCTTCAGGGGCCGTCTGCGCCTGAGCCCCTACAGCGGCCGCGGCCAAGAGGCAGACGGACACAAGCCATGACGAGAGATAAAGACGAGAGGCAGAAATTTTCATGCACCGGTAGTGTACCCAACGACACGCCGTTTCTCGGGCGCCGAGAGCCTAAAGCATCGGCCCCGTCGCAGGGGAAATCGGCGCCCCGTAGATAGAATGGGGGAATTCTGGTTATCTTCTGAAGGAATCCACCCCCATGGGCTTTCTCGCGCACAAGAAAATTCTCATCACCGGGCTGCTGTCGAATCGCTCGATTGCCTACGGCGTGGCCCAGGCCTGCCATGCCCAGGGCGCAGCACTGGCATTTACCTATCAAAACGAGCGGTTTGAAGGTCGTGTGCGAGAGATGGCTGCCGAATTCGGCAGCACCCTCTGCCTGCCCTGCGATGTGGCAGAAGATTCCCAGATTGACGCCACCATGTCTGCCCTCCAACAGGAGTGGGGCGTACTCGACGGTCTGGTTCATGCGATTGCCTTCGCCCCGCGCGAGGCGATCGCTGGAGACTTTCTCGAGGGCCTCAGCCGGGAGGGCTTTCGTACCGCCCACGAAATCTCGAGCTACAGCTTCCCCGCCCTCGCCAAGGCCGCATTGCCACTTATGCGCGGCCGGCAGGCCGCACTGGTCTCTCTCACCTACCTTGGTGCCGTGCGCGTGGTGCCGGCCTACAACACCATGGGCCTGGCAAAGGCGAGCCTCGAGGCAGCAGTGCGATACATGGCCTCTAGCCTCGGGCCGCAGGGTATCCGGGTGAACGGCGTGTCTGCCGGCCCCATTAAGACCCTCGCCGCCAGTGGCATTAAGGGCTTTGGTCAGATTCTCTCGGTGGTCGCGAAAAATGCCCCATTGCGGCGTAACGTCACCATTCACGATGTGGGCAATGCCTGCGCGTTTCTTCTTTCGGATCTCGCTGCCGGCATTACAGGAGAGATCACCTATGTCGATGCTGGCTTTAATACCGTGGCCTCTGGCCTAGACGCCGGCTAGCCCCATGCAGGCCTACCTCGACCTGATGCGCCATGTGCTTACCCATGGCGTAGAAAAAGCAGACCGTACCGGCACGGGAACCCGCTCGGTCTTTGGCTGGCAGATGCGGTTTGCACTCTCCGATGGCTTTCCTTTGGTCACCACCAAGAAGGTACATACCAAAAGCATCGTGCACGAGTTGCTCTGGTTTCTGCGTGGCGAGACTAATGTACGGTCATTGCAAGAGGCCGGCGTGAGCATTTGGGACGAATGGGCAGATGCCGCGGGAGAACTCGGGCCGGTGTATGGCCGCCAATGGCGGGCCTGGCCTGACCCACGGCCCGAGGACCCCCATCGCACGATCGATCAGATTGCCTGGGTGGTTGCAGAGATTCAACGCAATCCCGACTCCCGTCGCCTTATTGTGAGTGCCTGGAATGTGGGGCAGATTCCCGATATGGCGCTCGCCCCCTGCCATGCGTTTTTTCAGTTTTATGTGGCCAACGGAAAACTCTCCTGCCAGCTCTATCAGCGCAGCGCCGATATCTTTCTGGGCGTGCCTTTCAACATTGCGAGCTATGCCCTACTCACCCACCTGGTGGCTGCCCAGACCGATCTGGCGGTAGGTGATTTCGTCTGGACTGGAGGGGACTGCCACCTCTATAGCAACCATTTCGAGCAGGCCCGCGAACAGCTCTCGCGCACGCCGCTTCCTCTGCCCCAGCTGCGTCTCGCGCGGCGTCCTGCCTCAATCTTCGACTACGTCTATGAGGACATTCTGATCGAAGGCTATCAGAGCCACCCCGCCATCAAGGCGCCGGTGGCGGTCTAGATAAAGGCCCATGGCCAGCCAGGGCACGACGGCGCAGTCTCTGACCATGACGCTGATTGCGGCGGTGGCCCAGAACGGCTGCATTGGCAGAGACAACGACCTGCCCTGGCACATTCCCGAGGATCTCCAGCGATTCAAGTCGCTCACCAGCGGCCAGACTGTGGTCATGGGGCGCAAGACCTATGACTCAATCATCGCGCGCCTCGGTAAGCCCCTGCCCAACCGGCGGCACTGGGTGCTCACACGTCAAAAAGACTGGCAGCCCGCCCCAGAGCACCGCAGCCAGGCTGAACGCTGTCCAAGTATTCCGCAGGCCATCGACTGGGCCCACGCGGCGGGTCTCGCAGCACTCTGGGTCATCGGCGGCGCCGAGGTCTATGCACAGGCTCTGCCCTATGCCCAGATCTTAGAAATCACCGAGGTCGGTATCGATGCGGAAGGAGACGCCTTCTTTCCCCATTGGGGAACCCCCGCCTTCGCGTCGTCCTTTAAGACAAAAAGCGAGGGGGCCTGGGCGCGCTCCTCCCAAGGGGCCCGCTACCGTTTCCTGCGGTTTAAGCGCAAGTCCCCCAAAATCGCCATTGGCGCCGTCGTGCTTGCAGCAGGCCAAGGCAGCCGTATGGGTAACCGACCAAAGTGCCTGATTCCAGTGGATGGCGCGCCGATCATTCTCCGCCTGCTTGCCGTCTTGCGGTCGTCGGGTATTGACCAGATCACCGTAGTGCTGGGCCACTATGCAGACGAAATCGCGCCCGTCATTGCCGCGGCAGGTGTTCAGACTCGGCACAATCCAGACCCGACACGCGGGCAGGCCTCTTCCCAGCAGATTGGCCTGGCAGCCCTCGCGCCAGACCTCGATGCCGCGATGGTGGTCTTGGCGGATCAGCCCGCTCTGACGAAAGACGATCTTCGGGATCTCATCTGCCGATTCAAAAAACGCGAACCAGGCATCGACATGGTCTACCCAAGCGTTAACGGGGTCCCCGGCAACCCGGTGCTGCTCTCCGCAAAGCTGGCCGCGTTTCTGGCGCAACAAGACCCCCCTCTTGAAGGGCGCCATTGGCGCGCTGCCCACCCCACCGCCTGCCTCGCCTTTGAGACCACGAACCGCCATTACATTGAAGACCTCGACACCCCACAGGACCTCGAGGACTTTCAGGCAAGACGGGCCCTTGACCGTAACGCCTGAGCACAGGCATAACCACTGGCCCAGGCCCACTGAAAATTGTGGCCCCCCAGGTGGCCTGTGACATCCACACACTCGCCAATGAAGTAAAGACCGGCATGGGCCTTCGCGGCAAGCGTGCGCGGGTCTAAGGCGCTGGTGGCCACGCCCCCCCGCATCACCTCGGCCTTCTTCCAGCCGAGACTGCCCGCGGGCTTGAGCCGAAACGAGGTCAGCAGGCCAAACAGGGCGAGGCGCTGTCGTCTTCCCTGCTCTGCCCATCGCCCCGCAGACAGGCCCGCATGAGAGGCTAAGGCCTCGGCAAGCCGCTCGGGTAAGTAGTCCCCCAGCATCGCGGCCACCGACCTACTCCCATACCGTCGTTCATCAAAGACCGCCACAGGATCTTCGCCAGACAGAAAATCAATCGTGAGGTCTTCGCCAGGATTCCAATAGCTGCTTGCCTGTAGCACAGCTGGGCCCGAGATACCCTTGTGGGTAATGAGCAGATCTTCATCAAACGACGCCGCGCCATAGCGGGGGACAGAACCACCATCGCCGCCAGACCCACCCTCACCACGTACCCCACAATCGGCGGCGTTGACGGCGCCATGGCTACTCGCCCGTAGGGTTCCCGCGCGAACCCGCACGGGAAGACTCACACCGGCGAGTTGCGTGAGAAAGCTCGTCTCTTCTGCCGTTAATGCCAGAGGCACGAGCGCGGGCTGAATGGGGGTAACCGCCAGCCCGAGGCTGCGCGCAACATCCAGGGACAGACCCGTGGCCCCAATCGCGGGCACCGGAAGGCCCCCGGTGGCCATGACGAGCTGCGGCACGACCAGGGTTCCTTGGTCGGTCACAATCGACCAGTCGCGACCCACCTGACCAATGGCCTGAACTCGCACGGGATGGGCCAGCTGCACGGTGCCCTTCTCCGCCTCAGCCCGAAGCATCGCGACGATCTCGGTGGATGATCGATCGCAGAAGAGTTGCCCCTTGTGTTTTTCATGAAAACCGATGCCATACCCACGTACGAGCCGAATAAAG
>CAZKWK010000010.1:4870-6953 GCA_964556335.1 uncultured Bordetella sp.
GCAAATGCCAACACCCCAGCTGCAAGCGCGGTCGAAACCTCTGCCTGCCCCAAAGTGTTGCAACACACGGTTTTGCGCTTGCAAGATGAAAAGCCACAAGCCCTGTGTCAATACGCGGGCCAAGTGGTGGTGGTGGTCAACACCATTCGTGAAGTTGCAGCGGCCGCCGCCACTGATGCGGATCTTTTCTCCAAGAACCGTGGCATGGTCGAGCACCAACACCCGCAGCCCACGTTGCCCCGCCACCCCTGCACAGAAGAGCCCGGCTGCGCCCGCGCCCACCACGACAACGTCGTAGCCCTTACCCGAGAAAAGACTCACGAGGCGAGCCGTCGAAAGACCGTAATGCGCGGCCCCCAATAGGCAGAAACCAGGCTATCAATGCGCACGGTACCGCCCTCATTGGGCGCATGGACAAACCGATTCTGGCCCACATAGATTCCAACATGCGAAAACGGATGGCCCGAGGTGTTAAAGAAGACAAGGTCCCCCGGCAGCCGGTCTTCCACCAGCACTTCCTCACCCACGCGACTCATCTCCGCCACGGTGCGAGGTAACGCAAGCCCCTGGGCCCGACGGGCGACATAGACCACCAGGCCACTGCAGTCAAAGCCCCCGTGCGGAGTATTGCCTCCCCACCGATAGGGCACACCCACCAGACCAATGGCATGAATCGCCAGTTCGGAGAGCCCGAGTTGTCCCTGCGGCGCACGCGCCGGGGGAATCCCGCCACGACTCGGCGCGGTAGCAGACGCCACTGGCCGCGAAGACTCCGAGGGTGCGGTCGCACAACCGGATAAGAGCAACGGCACCGTCAGCGCCATCAGCAGGCCGATGACTGACCGCTGCATCATGGCACCCTGTTATGCCCCAACAGGAGGCTGCGACAGACTCGCCAGATCAACCTGCAGATCTTTCAAGCACTCAAGGCCCACGGCGAGGCGAATCAGCCCCTGGCGAATGCCCGCGCGCTGACGGGCCTCCTCGGAGATACGCCCGTGGGTTGTGGAGCCCGGATGGGTAATGATGCTGCGGGTATCGCCGAGATTGCCTGTGCGCGAAAAGATCTTCACCTGATCCACCAAACGCCAGGCACGCTCCCGCGCCTGTTCCGGATTATCTGCCCGCAATTCAAACGACACGATCGCACCTCCCTGCGACTGCTGCCGCATAGCCAATGCATGCTGTGGGTGCGAGGCCAGGCCCGGATAGAGTACCCGCGCGACCCCGGGCTGACCCTCGAGCCACTGGGCCAGGCCCAACGCATTGTCGGAATGGGCACGCATCCGCACGGCCAGGGTTTCCAGAGACTTGTGCAAGACCCAGGCATTAAAGGGGGACATCGAGGGGCCACAGGTACGCACGACCTGCCGAATGGGGTCGACCAAAGCCTTCGGTCCGGCCACAGCCCCGCCGAGAACCCGGCCCTGGCCGTCGATGTACTTCGTGGCCGAGTGCAACACAAGATCTATCGGGAACTGCAGCGGGCGCTGCAAAGCGGGGGTGCAGAAGCAGTTGTCGACAACGGTCATGACACCAGCCTGCCGGGCGATCTCGCCAATCGCCTGCATATCGGCAACCTCCGTCAAGGGGTTTGACGGCGTTTCAAGATAGAAGATCCTGGTCTTTGGTCCGATCGCCTCTCGCCAGGCTTGTGGATCGGTTAAGGAGACATACCGGATGCCCACCCCAAACTTCGCCATGAAGTTATCGAAGAGTTGAATGGTGGCGCCAAAGAGGCTACCCGTGGTCACGATCTCGTCTCCGGCCTTCAAGTGCCCGAGGCAGAGGGCAAGAATGGCCGACATACCCGAAGCCGTGGCCACACAGTCTTCGGCTCCCTCGAGCGCGGCAAGGCGCGCCTCAAACATCTGTACCGAGGGGTTGGTAAAACGCGAATAAACCATACCTGGCTCAAGATTCTGAAATCGACGCGCGGCCTCTGCGGCGTCTTCGAAGACAAAACTCGAGCTCAGAAACAACGCCTCGGAGTGCTCGCCAAACTCTGAGCGCTCCGTTCCCGCCCGTACCGCAAGGGTGTCAAATCCCCAGTCGGCCGACGACTCAGGCAAAGAAAAAGCCA
>CAZKWK010000010.1:7053-25822 GCA_964556335.1 uncultured Bordetella sp.
ACCGCAAGGGTGTCAAATCCCCAGTCGGCCGACGACTCAGGCAAAGAAAAAGCCATACCGTTCCCTTTTTGATAAAACTGCGTGGGCTATGCCGCCTGCCGCGACTGCTCTAGACGGTCTAACAGTGCGTCATCAATATCGCCCGTAATGTACTGCCCATCAAAGCAGGAGGCCTCAAGGCCCGTGAGCTTTGGATTGAAACTGCGGACATCGGCCTTCATCGCGGCTATGTCTTGATAGACCAGATCATCCGCACCAATGGCGTGGCAGATTTCGGCATCGCTGCGCCCATGGGCGATTAACTCCTGGCGGCTGGGCATATCAATACCATAGACGTTGGGAAACCGCACGGGGGGTGCTGCAGAGGCAAAGACCACGCCCCGCGCGCCCGACTCGCGGGCCATCTGCACAATCTCGCGGCTGGTAGTCCCCCGCACAATCGAGTCGTCCACAATCAATACCCGCTTGCCCTGAAACTCCGAACCAATGGCATTGAGCTTCTGACGTACCGACTTTCGGCGCACCTCCTGACCCGGCATGATGAAGGTACGCCCCACATACCGATTCTTAATAAACCCCTCACGGTAGGGGAGCCCCAGCCGCATGGCCAGCTGCATCGCAGCCGGGCGACTGGAATCTGGAATGGGCATGACAACATCAATGTCGCCCTTTGAAAACCGCTGCGCCACCAACGCGGCTAAGGTCTCCCCCATGCGTAGCCGCGCATCGTAGACCGCAACGCCATCGATCAGCGAGTCTGGCCGCGCGAAATACACATACTCAAAGACACAGGGGCAGCGCATAGTGTGGTGGGCACAGGTCTTGGAGAAGACCTCCCCCCCCTGGGTGATCACTAAGCACTCGCCCGGTGCAATGTCGCGCACAAGCCGATACCCCAAGCCCTCCAGAGCGACCGACTCAGACGCAAGCATGTATTCCTTTTTGCCCTTGGGCCCCTCGAGCTCGCCCAAGACCAGCGGGCGAATACCAAAGGGATCGCGAAAACCAATGACGCCAAACCCAGGAATCATCGCCACGCAGGCATAGGCTCCTCGTACCCGTTGATGCAACATCGTGACCGCATCAAAGACCGCCTCCGGGTCGAGCGTGAGGCCGCTCACGGCCTTCTGCAATTCATGGGCAAACACATTTAAGAGCACCTCGGAGTCTGACTCCGTGTTGATGTGTCGACGATCGCGACGGTACATATCGTCTTGGAGTTCTGCCGCATTGGTGAGATTGCCGTTGTGCCCAAGCACAATGCCAAAAGGCGCATTGACATAGAAAGGCTGTGCCTCCTCGGCACTCATCGCGCTGCCCGCGGTGGGATAACGCACATGTCCGATGCCCATCTCGCCCTGTAGATTGCGCATGTCGCGGGTACGAAAGACATCGCGCACCAGGCCATTGCCGCGGGCGAGGCTGATCCGCTTGCCCTGGGAGGTGGCGATTCCCGCAGCATCCTGACCACGATGTTGCAAGAGCAGCAACGCGTCATAGAGCATCTGGTTTACAGGTCCTGTCGAGACAATACCCACCACTCCACACATAACGCGAGACCCCTTTTTTCCAGACTACGAAGACAACTGAATACGATCAGCCAGAAACTCCGGTGCCCAGGGCACAAGAAGGACGATTGATTGCTCAAGAATGGGACGCACCCAGGCCTGTGCCCAGGCTGCATCAGAAGGCAGCGAGGTTGCCGCACCCAGCAGACCGAGTACCCCGGTAATGAGCAGGCCACGCGCCAGACCGAAGCCCGCGCCCAAAATACGATTTATCCACGAGAGACCTGCCGCCTTTGTAAGCAGTGACAAGGCCTGTCCGACCCAGTGCCCAAGGATCAGTACCAGCAGGAACACCGCACCGAATCCAAGCCCACGCCGAAGACTCATGCCCCAGCCCTGTGGCATGAGTTCGGTGGCATAGACACCAAGGCTGCTGGCCGCGAAGAAAGCCACAAGCCAGAGGGCGAGGGCATAGACCTCCTGCACCAGCCCACGAAAGACCGCGAGCAGCGTGGAGGCACTGACCAGGACCAGAAAAGCAACGTCCACCCAGGTAAGAGAGAGGGCAGACATAGGGGGGCAGGTTACGGACGAACCAGGAAGGAGGCATACCCTTGCGCACGCACGCGCTCAAGGTAGGCCTTGGCCTGGGCCTCGTTAAAGGGCCCCACCCGCACGCGGTAGAGGGTACCCTGGGAGGCGGGCGCATCTTGCACCGTTGCCGAATAGCCCAGCCCCCGCACCTTCACAGCCATCGCAGCGGCCGCCTCCCGCGAGTCGTAGGCGCCGAGCTGTACAAACCAGGCCCGAGAACCCCCTGCGCCAGAACCCGAGCTTGTTTGACGGGCAGACGACTTTGCGTCGGCACCATTTGCGGCAGAAGAGGAAGACGATGGGGTGACCGCAACCACCACAGGGGCCTCCACCCGTTCGGCCGTCAAGGCAGAAGCCGCGGGCTCACGCGACGACTTCGACGGCTTTGAATCCTGGGGCAGCTTGGCATCCTGTGCGAGTTTTGCATCCTGCGCCGGTTTGGGGTCCTGCGCGGCCTTGGCCTCCTGCGGGGGCTTAGACTCTTCGGATGGCCGGGTAGTCTGCGATGACTCCGAAGATTCCGGTGGCATCGGGCGTTCGCCCGGCTGCGTCATACCGCGGGACACCACGGGGGCATCGCCTACAGGCATGAGGACCACAAAATCTTGGGCCAGCGGACGCGGTTCTTGCAGCATGAGCTGATAGGCAGCCGTTGCGACGGCCAGCGAGAAGACAGAGGCACCCAACAGCCGCCAGCGTGCGCGGCGCTTCTGATCAGCGCCTGGATCAGCCCCGTCGATATCGGTGGACCGATAGGCAGAGGACGAAGAACCGAAGTCAGTGGGCATGGGGAGAGTGGGGCGCTTGACCAACAGACTGGGCCAGCGGCCAGGCTGCCGAGACGGTCATAAAAGACCCGAACACCACGATTCTATCACTCGGCTGCGCCCGTCCCGCCGCATAGCGAAGCGCCTCCTGTGGTGTCGCGAAGGCATGGAACTCCGGCGGCTCGACGGGCAACTGATGGGGTGCAAGCCCTGTAATGGCCCGTTGTGCCGCCTCGGCCAGTTGTGGGCCCGAGCGCGCGCGCAGACCCAGGCTGGGGTCCTCAAGGCCTGCAAGACACCAGACATCCACACGCCCCGCGAGCCGCTGCACGATGGCTTCTGCGTCCTTGTCAGCAAGGATGCCCACGACAGCATAGGTTCTCGGGAAAAAACCCATCTGGTCAAGATTTGTCGCCAGAACACCCGCAGCATGGGGGTTGTGCGCCACATCAAGGATGACGGCGGGCTGCCCCGGCAAGACCTGAAACCGACCCGGTAAGTTGACCATGGCCAACCCTTGGCGTACTGCACCCTGGGACACCGGAAGCCGATCCTGCAGGGCCTGCAGTGCAGCCAAAGCCGCCGACGCATTGAGCAACTGATTCGCCCCGCGCAGGGCCGGGTAGGCCATGGCATTGCGCCGGCTACCACGCCCGGTCCAACTCCACTGCTGACGATCGCCCTGGTAGTTGAAATCACGCCCCATCTGCCAGAGATCGGCGCCCTGCTGAGCCGCCACCTCAGCAACGGTGGCAGGCGGCACGGGGTCACCGACCACCAGAGGCCTTCCCGGCCGCGCAATATGGGCCTTCTCCCAGCCAATCTTCTCTCGACTATCCCCGAGAAACTCCTGGTGATCGAGATCAATCGAGGTGAGCACAGCCGCATCGCTCGCGAGGATATTCACCGCGTCGAGTCGCCCCCCGAGCCCAATCTCAAAGATCGCCACATCACAGGGCTGTCGTGAGACCTGCAGAATCGCCGCTAAGGTGGTGACTTCAAAATAAGTGAGGGGCTGGGCAGGATGCTGCTGGGCGACGCGGTCAACCTCCTCCAGGGCCTGTCGCCAGGCATCCGCCTCCGCCGGCTCACCCTGGAGTCGCAGCCGCTCTTCAAAACGCAGCAAGTGTGGCGATGTATAGCAGGCTACCCGATAGCCCGCCTGCATCAGAATGCTCTCAAGCAAGGCGCAGGTGGAGCCTTTGCCGTTGATGCCCACCACCACCACCACCGGACACGGCAGACTGATGCCCTCGGGACGCGCAAGAAAGCCCAGGCGGGCAGCCACCGCATAGACGCGGTCCAGGCCCAACGAAATCGCCGCACCCCGACGAGAAAGAAACCCGTCAAGCCAATCTGCCAGCGCTAAAGAAGACGGACTCTCTGACAACCGTATCGCCCCAGTAAGAACAACAACCGACGGCCAAGAAGACGTTAGCCTGTGAGGGCTCCTTCCGGCTGGCGCTGCAAGATCGCCAAGAGGGCGGCCAGCTCCTGTCGCATCTGACGACGATCGACAATCCGGTCCACCGCGCCCTTCTGAAGCAGAAATTCAGCCCGCTGGAATCCTTCAGGAAGCTTCTCGCGCACGGTCTGCTCAATGACCCTAGGCCCCGCAAAACCAATCAATGCCTTCGGTTCCGCAATCACCAGATCCGCCACGAAGGCAAAGCTTGCCGATACGCCCCCCATCGTGGGGTCGGTCAGCACCGAGATATAGGGAAGCCGGGCCCGGGCGAGCTGCTCTATCGCGGCAGTGGTCTTGGCCATCTGCATAAGCGAGAAGAGACCCTCTTGCATCCGCGCACCGCCACTGGCCGCAAACGAGATAAACGGTACCTTGGCCTCAATCGCTGCCTCCACGCCTCGGGCAAACCGTTCGCCGACCACCGCCCCCACCGAGCCGCCCATAAACTCAAACTCGAAACAGGCCACAACCACCGGCAGACCGCGAATAGCCCCCTGAATGACCACGAGCGCATCGGTCTCGTTGGTATCTGTTTGGGCCTCCGACAGCCGCTCTGGATAGCGACGACTGTCTTTGAATTTCAGGCTATCAACGGGCGTTACCTCCTGCCCGATCTCATGCCGGCCCTCGCTGTCGAGCAGATGGTCGAGCCGATGGCGGGCCCGAAATCGCAGATGGTGACTACAGGTAGGGCAGACCTGCAGGTTCTTCTCTAGGTCTGTTTTATAGAGTACGGAATCGCAGGCGGGACACTTCAGCCAGAGCCCCTCGGGTACCGCGCGCCGGCGTGCCTCATTATGTTGAATACGCGGCGGCAGGAGTTTCTCGATCCAGCTCATGAGGTCACCCCTTCCTGTCCAACGCAGTGGGCATCAAGGGCCTGGCGAATCTCATGAATAAATTGTCCGGCCGCCTCTCCCGGGTCTTGATGGTTCTGCACGGCGGTCTCCATCAGGCGAATCAGCGCACTGCCAATAACCACCGCATCGGCATGGGCACCCACGGCCACCGCGGTCTTGGCATCGGAGATGCCAAAACCCACCCCGACAGGCATGCGGGTGTGCGACCGAATCTGGGCGACCCGGCTGCGGACATCGGCGGTATCAAGATGGCCCGCCCCTGTGACACCCTTTAAGGACACGTAATACAAATACCCCGACCCGAGCCGCGCCACCTGAGCTATGCGGGCGTCCGAGGAAGTAGGCGCCAAGAGAAAAATCGGGTCGATGCCAGCCTCACGCAACTGGCTGCTAAACCCTGCAGACTCTTCCGGCGGATAGTCAACGACCAAGACGCCATCCACCCCGGCCGCCTGGGCCGCCGCCACAAAGGCCTGACCACCAAAGCGCTCGATGGGATTGGCATAGCCCATCAAGACCACGGGGGTCTGGGCATCGTTGGCACGAAAGGCAGAGACCCACTGCAGACAATCTTGTAGGCTTACCCCACGCGCTAAGGCGCGCTCACTAGAGCGCTGGATCACCGGGCCATCGGCCATGGGATCCGAAAACGGAACGCCCAGCTCGATGACATCGGCTCCCGCCTGGGCGAGTTGGTGCATAAGATCGACGACTGTGTCGCGGCTTGGATCACCCGCGGTGACATAGGGGATCAGCGCGCGGCGACCCTCCGACCGAAGCATCGCAAACCGGGCTTCCATCCGCGCGGAGGCGGCCTGAGGCACACCACTGTGAGAGGACATCGAAAGTACCGCCACCCTGCTAGAGCGAGAGCCCGCCGGCCTGGGCGACCGTATGCATGTCTTTATCGCCGCGGCCCGAAAGATTCACCAGAATAATCTGATCCTTCTCAAGTTGCGGCGCTAGCTTGGCGGCGTAAGCCAGTGCATGGCTCGTCTCAAGCGCAGGAATGATGCCCTCAATACGGCAGCAGGTATGGAACGCCGCAAGTGCCTCATCGTCATTCACCGGCACATAGCAGGCGCGTCCGGAATCTTTCAGCCAGGCGTGCTCGGGACCCACGCCCGGATAATCAAGCCCCGCAGAAATAGAATGGGTCTCAATAATCTGGCCATGGGCGTCTTGCAGCAGGTAGGTGCGGTTGCCATGCAAGACACCGGGCGTACCCGCCGATAGCGAGGCCGCATGGTGGCCTGAAGCAAGCCCCTCGCCACCCGCCTCAACGCCCACCAGGCTCACCCCCGGCTTATCGATGTAGTCGTAGAAAATGCCCATGGCATTACTGCCTCCCCCCACACAGGCAAGCACGAAATCGGGCTGGCGCCCCGCAATCTCGGGCATCTGCCAGAGGCATTCCTTGCCAACCACCGAATTAAAGTCACGCACCATGGACGGATACGGATGAGGACCAGCCACCGTGCCGATAATGTAGAAGGTGTCTTCGACGTTGGTTACCCAGTCGCGCATGGCCTCATTCAAGGCGTCTTTTAGCGTCTTGGAACCACTTTCCACCGGCACCACCTCAGCACCCAAGAGTTTCATGCGATAGACATTGGCCGCCTGGCGGGCCACATCGGTGGCACCCATGTAGACCACGCACTTCATACCAAAACGCGCGGCGACTGTTGCGGTGGCGACCCCATGCTGACCCGCACCCGTCTCCGCAATAACGCGGGGCTTACCCATCCGCTTGGCAAGCAGGGCCTGGCCAATGGTGTTGTTTACCTTGTGGGCCCCGGTGTGGTTGAGGTCTTCCCGTTTGAAATAAATCTGCGCGCCGCCGAGTTGCTCTGACCAGCGCTTCGCGTGATAAATCGGGCTCGGCCTGCCAACAAAATGCTTCAGTTCGGAATGAAACTCCCGCTGAAAGTCTGGATCGGTCTTGCTCTTCTCGTAGGCGTCTTTGAGCGCCTCAAGGGCAAAGACCAGTGTCTCAGAGACAAAACTCCCACCATAGGGCCCGAAGTGGCCCGCGGCATCGGGGTAGTTGTAGGGCAGATCGTTGGGCTTCATATGCGCGGTCTCAGGCTAAGAAGAGGGCAAGGGGTCTGCCGTTCGGTGTCTGAAGAGATCAACGGCCCGAACGGCCTTCATAAATGCATTCATGCGAACTGGATCTTTGATTCCTTTTTGTAGACGGCCATCCAACAACTGCTCTACACCACTAGAGACATCCACAGCAGGCGGGTTCAGACGACGCAGTGCCTCTTCGATATTGTGCGGCCCCAGGCCACCACTGAGCACCCAATGACGCCCCAAGGTCTGTACGCCTTGGGTCAAGAGCCCCCAGTCAAACGACTGCCCACTGCCGCCAAACCCGGCCGAATCGGCGTCAAAGAGAACTGCCTGCGCCAAACGCCGCCACGCTATGGATTCTATCAGGTGGCCCTGCACCGCAGCACCGCCCGCCCCCGCCTCTCCAGGCGGCTTCGCCGAGGTGGCGGGCAGCCGAATCGCCTTGACCACCGGGCGGCCAAGATCTGCGTAGTCTTCGGGGTTTTCGTCGCCATGGAGTTGAATGTGACTCAGGCCCACCGTGTCGGCCACCGCGCGAATCTCAGACGCCGGAGTATTGACGAAAAGACCCACCAGAGAGACCCAGGCAGGTACCGACCGAGCTAGGGCGGCCGCCTGTGTGGGCGTGACCGCTCGTGGGCTTGGGGGATAGAAGACGAGGCCCACCGCATCGGCGCCGGCATCGACCGCCGCCTCAAGGTCTTCAATACGGGTGAGCCCACAGATCTTGACGCGGGTTCTCTGCAATTCCAGGGTCATGGCCATGCACCACTCAGAGGTCTGAGAAGACCTGATCGTACTCGACATGCCGCAAACAGAGGCCCTGGGCGGGAAAGGTACGGCCGGCAGCCGTTCGGTCTCGCGCCGCCAGCAGTTCTGCCATCCAGGCCGCCGGGCGTGCGCCCCGGCCCACCTCAAAGAGACTCCCGACGATATTGCGCACCATGTGGTGCAGAAACGCATTGGCGCGAATTTGCAGAACGATTAGGCTGCCGTCCTGCGTCCACTGGGCTTGTTGCAGATCGCGCACCGGCGAGGCTGCCTGACACTCCGCCGCCCGAAAGGCGGTGAAGTCGTGCTCACCTAAGAGACAGTCTGCGGCGGACTGCATGGCCGCGACATCCAGGGGCTGAAAGACCCAGGTCGCGAAACGCGCCCGCAGGGGCGAATCGACGGGGTGGTTATAGATGCTGTAGGTGTAGGTACGCGACCGGGCCGAAAATCGGGCGTGAAAATCGTCGGGCACCGGATGGGCCCACCGCACCCGAATGGCGGCGGGCAGAAAGGCATTTACCCCGCGCACCCAGTTCCAGAGCGGACGATCGATGTGCGTTTCGAAATGCACCACCTGCCCGCTAGCATGCACCCCTGCATCGGTACGTCCGGCGCTCACCGTCTCCACGGGGCTGCCGACAAAGGCAGCGAGTGCTGCCTCGAGATGGTCTTGAATGGTGTTGCCGCTGGGCTGGGTCTGCCAGCCATGAAAATCCGTGCCGTCGTACTCCAGGCCCAGGGCGAGTTTCATTCACAGCAGAATACGAAGCATCCGGCGCAGCGGCTCGGCCGCGCCCCAGAGCAGTTGATCACCAATGGTGAAGGCGCCCAGATACTCCGGGCCCATGGCCAGCTTACGCAGACGCCCCACCGGAATCGACAGGGTGCCGGTGACCTGCACCGGGGTCAGCCCGTGAATGCTCGCCTCTTTGGTGTTCGGAATGACCTTCACCCAGGCGTTGTCATTGGCGATCATCTGCTCAATATCGCCCAGCGGCACATCTTTCTTCAGTTTGATCAACAACGACTGACTGTGACACCGCATCGCGCCAATACGAATACAGGTGGAATCAATAGGCACGGGCGCCACCGAGAACCCCGGGCCACGGCCCAGAATCTTGTTGGTCTCCGCGCCGCCCTTCCACTCTTCGAGGCTCGTGCCGTCTCCGCGATCGGCGTCGATCCAGGGAATCAGACTTCCTGCCAACGGCACCAGAAAGTTCTTGGTCTCCTCGGGGGTGAGCGCCTGCTGGGTGGCCAGTACCGTGCGGTCGATATCGAGAATGGCACTGGCAGGGTCATCAAGCAGGGTACGCACCGAGCCATTGAGTCTGCCCATCTGGGTGAGCAACTCCCGCATATGCTGTGCGCCGCCGCCAGAGGCGGCCTGGTAGGTGGTGGCCGACATAAACTCCACCAGATCGGCTTTGAAAAGAGCGCCCAAACCCATGAGCATGCAGCTTACGGTGCAGTTGCCGCCAATGTAGTCTTTCACGCCCCGATTGAGCGCCGCGTCAATCACATTGCGATTCACCGGGTCGAGAATGATGACCGCGTTGTCGTTCATGCGCAGGGTCTTGGCCGCGTCAATCCAGAAGCCCGACCAGCCCTTCGCCCGCAAGGGGGCGTAGATTTCTTTGGTGTAGTCACTGCCCTGACAGGTCACCACCACGTCGCAGTCCGACAAGGCCACGAGGTCGTGGGCGTCGTAGAGCTTTGCCTCTGTCTTGGGCAGCCCGGCGAGCTCTTTGGGCAGGCTCCCGCCCGCATTCGAGGTCGAAAAAAACCGCGACTCAAAGAGCCCAAAGTCGCTCTCTTGCCGCATACGGTGCATGAGCACCGACCCCACCATTCCCCGCCATCCCACAAAACCGACCTTCATCGCTTCCTCTTTCTGCAGAAATAAATGTTTGGTTTGCCTGCGAACCCCTTGTTGGGGGTGCGCTAGCCTAAGGCCGCTACCACGGCGGCGCCCATCTCTCGGGTACCCACGCGACGACATCCCGGACGCTCAATGTCTCCCGTCGCAAGCCCCTCGGCCAGCACCTTGCGCACGGCCGTCTCGACCGCGCCCGCAGGCGCCTCAAGGCCGAAGGTATAGCGCAGCATCATGGCCACGGACAAAATCATGGCCAACGGATTTGCCTTGTCTTGGCCAGCGATATCTGGCGCCGACCCATGAATGGGCTCATAGAGGCCCTTGTTGTTGGCATCCAGCGAGGCCGAAGGCAGCATGCCAATCGAGCCTGTGAGCATCGAGGCCTCATCGGAGAGGATGTCACCAAACATGTTGCCGGTAACCATGACATCAAACTGCTTGGGGTTCTTCAGCAACTGCATGGCAGCGTTGTCCACATACATATGGGTTAGGGCGACATCGGGATAGTCCTTGCCCAGAGCCGTCATAACATCGCGCCAGAACTGTGTCGTCTCCAACACATTGGCCTTGTCCACCGAAACCAACCTGCGACTGCGCTTACGGGCCGCCTCAAAGGCCACGCGCCCGATGCGAACAATCTCGCTTTCACGATAGACCATCGTGTCAAAGCCTTCACGCTCTCCGTCTTCGCGGACCCGCACACCCCGTGGCTGGCCGAAGTAGATATCCCCGGTGAGCTCACGCAGGATGAGAATGTCCATACCCGAGACCACCTCAGGCTTGAGCGTAGAAGCGTTCGCGAGCTCAGGAAATATCATGGCCGGCCGAAGGTTCGCAAAGAGGCCCAGAGACTTTCGTAGCCCAAGAATGGCCTGCTCCGGACGCAGTTCGCGCGGCAGGGTGTCCAGCGAAAAATCACCCACGGCGCCGAAGAGCACCGCCTGCGATTCCTGGGCAAGCTTCAGGGTGGCCTCAGGTAGCGGATGGCCACTGGCGCGATAGCCCGCGCCTCCCACCGGGGCCGCCTCCAGGTTCAGACCGAAGTGGCCCTGTGCCGAGAGACGCTCGAGTACCGCCACGGCTTCACGGGTAATTTCTGGGCCAATGCCATCGCCCGCGAGAACCGCAATATGCAATGTCTGGGTCATGCGAGTGCCTTATGAAGATCGGTTCCGAGCCATGGCTTGTCTGCCAGGCGCTTGGCCTCGAAGGCCTTGATTTTGTCGGCCTTTTGCAGGGTGAGGCCAATATCATCGAGTCCGTGCATGAGGCAGTGTTTACGAAAGGCATCCACCTCAAAGGACCGCGCGAAAGCGGTGCCGTCGGCCGCCTGGCCACGTAACGTCTGCGCAGGAAGATCCAGCGTGAGACGAAAACCCGGGCTTGCTGCGGTCATCTGAAAAAGCTTTTCGACATCGTCTTCGGATAAAACCACCGGAAGGATGCCGTTCTTAAAGCAGTTGTTGAAAAAGATATCGGCATACGACGGCGCCACAAGCACCCGAAAGCCAAAGTCTTCCAAGGCCCAGGGGGCATGCTCGCGCGAGGAGCCACAGCCAAAGTTGCGTCGGGCCAAGAGAATACTGGCACCCTGGTAACGGGGCTGATTCAACACGAAGTCGTCGCGCAGCGGCCGCCGGCTGCAGTCCATGCCTGGCTGGCCTTCATCGGCATACCGCCAGGCATCAAAGAGGTTCGGGCCAAAGCCCGCCCGCTTAATAGACTTCAGAAACTGCTTCGGAATAATGGCATCGGTGTCGACATTGGCCCGATCTAGCGGTGCAACCAGGCCCTCGTGAACGGTGAGTGGATTCATAACCTAAAAGTCCTTGCGCTGTTAAAACTGTCGAACGTCGACAAAGTGCCCCGCGACACCCGCCGCGGCCGCCATGGCGGGCGAGACCAGATGCGTCCGCCCCCCTGCGCCCTGACGGCCCTCAAAATTGCGATTGCTGGTAGAGGCACAGCGCTCGCCAGGTTCGAGCCGGTCGGCATTCATGGCCAGACACATCGAGCAGCCTGGCTCACGCCATTCAAAGCCCGCATCGCGAAAGACCTTGTCTAGCCCTTCGGCCTCTGCCTGTGCCTTGACCAGGCCCGATCCTGGCACCACCAAGGCGAGTTTCACCGAGTCGGCCTTCTTGCGTCCCCGGACCACGGCCGCGGCCGCCCTCAGGTCTTCGATACGCGAGTTGGTGCAGGAGCCGATAAAGACCTTGTCGATTCGAATGTCGGCCATGGGCATGTTTGGCCGCAGATCCATGTACTGCAGTGCACGTTCCATGCCTTCACGGCGCGCCGCATCCGCCTCTACCGCAGGATCAGGTACACGCGCACCGACAGGTACCACCATCTCAGGCGAGGTACCCCAGGTGACCTGCGGTTCAATCGATTCCGCCTGAATCTCCACCACCCGATCAAAGACCGCATTGGCATCGGAGTGCAGTGTCTTCCAGTAGGCCAGTGCCTGATCCCAGGCGGCACCGGACGGTGCCAGGGGCTTGCCGCGCACATAGGCCTCGGTGGTGGTATCAAAGGCCACCATGCCGGCGCGGGCACCGGCCTCAATGGCCATATTGCAGAGGGTCATGCGGCCTTCCATGGAGAGGCCACGAATCGCGCTGCCACCGAACTCAATGGCGTAGCCCGTGCCGCCCGCAGTGCCAATGGTGCCGATCACCGCCAAGACAATGTCTTTGGCGGTCACGCCCGGGCCGAGTGTGCCTTCCACCCGTACGAGCAGGTTCTTCGCCTTTTTCATAAGCAGACACTGGGTGGCCAAGACATGCTCCACCTCAGAGGTACCGATGCCGAAGGCGAGGCAGGCAAACGCACCATGGGTACTGGTGTGAGAGTCGCCACAAACGACCGTCATGCCAGGAAGCGTGGCGCCCTGCTCAGGGCCAATGACATGCACGATGCCCTGCCGCTTGTCGGAGATGTTGAAATACTTCAGCGCAAAGGCCTTCGCATTCGCATCCAGGGTCTCCACCTGGAGGCGAGAGATGGGGTCGGCAATACCCTGCGACCGATCCGTCGTCGGCACGTTGTGGTCGACCACTGCCAGGTTGGCCGAGTTGCGCCAGAGTGGCCGGCCGGCCATCTCCAGGCCCTCAAAGGCCTGCGGACTCGTCACCTCATGCACCAGGTGTCGGTCGATATAAATCAGACAGGTGCCGTCGTCTTGACGGTCCACCACATGTTCTTCCCAAAGCTTGTCGTACAAGGTAGGCATGGCGCGACCCGTTTCCCTTCTCTCTCTTCTTTCCTGATAAACCGCAAACCCAAACCGATGAAGGCGCACACCCCTATGGGGTCTCGCGCACGCAAAACCCCTATTATCACCCGAGCGGGCGCTCGGCTGTGGGCGCGTCCCCATCGGCGCGGCTTCTTGGGGCCCGCCCGTCTTTGCGCACCACCCAGACCGCCACAAGAAAGCCCAATGCCGCCACCGAGACCGAGACCCAGAAGCTCGCCTCCGGGAAATAGGCCTCCCAGACCCAGCCCGCCAGAATGCCTCCGAGTGAGCCTCCGAGCCCATAGGAGGCCATCGTGTAGAGCGCCTGTCCGCGGGCCTGCGCCTGGGCAGGAAACCAGAGCTGTACCAGCCCCACCGAGGCACTGTGGTGTAGGCCGAAGGTCACCGCATGCAAGAGCTGCGCACTGACGAGCACCAGGAGGTTGCCCTCTGAGACTGCGATCAGACAGAAACGGACAGCGGTCACCAGATAACTCCCCACCCAGACGGCCCGCAGGCCCCAGCGTTGAAAAAAAGGCTTCTGATACTGAAAGACAAGAATCTCGGCGACCACCCCCAGGGTCCAGAGCAGTCCTATCTCAAAGCGGCTGTAGCCATGACCCTCGAGCCAGAGAGAGAACAAGGTGTAGAGCGGCGCATGGGACAACAACATGAGAAACGAGGCGAGCAGAAACCCGCGGACCCGGCCCTGGGCGAGCACCGCCCGCAGGGCCATGGTTGGCACCGAGAGGTCGTGTACCGGGCGGGCCGGCAGCCGTCCTGCCGACCAGGCAATGAGACCAAGCAGCATGACCAGCCCATAGGGCAGCACACCAATGCCCAGCGCATCAAAGGCCCAGCCGCTTGCCAGTACCGCCACGATAAAGCCCACTGAGCCCCAGACCCGCACCCGGCCATAGCGCCCGAGGTCGCCACGGCTGGTCTGCATGGCCAGAGATTCGGCAATCGGTACCTGGCCGGTCAGAAAAAGACTCATCAGGAACAAGACCACAAAGAGGGACCAGAATGACCAGTCGAGTAACAGCAGGCTCGCCATGACCAGGGCGAGCATTGCCGAGCGCTGCAGCAGTCGGGGCACCTGCTGGGCCGAGGCCCGATCGGCAAGCCAGCCCCAGAAAGGAGGCCCAACGATGCGCGTCCACTGCAGCGGCGAGACCAGCACACCAATCTCTGCGGGCGAAAAGCCACGGCCGCTCAGCCAGAGCGACAGATACGGCGAGAAGAGGCCTACATACGAGAAGTAGCTGGCGAAAAAGACCGCCAGGGGCCGTGCGGTCTTGGGCAAAACTAGGGGGCTGGCCGCTGGCCAGGAATCGGTGCGAGGGGCACCGTGACGTCGGCGTTCTGGCCGCGGTGCCGCAAGGCGTGGTCGATGAGCACCAGGGCAAGCATAGCCTCTGCAATAGGTGTGGCACGAATCCCTACACAAGGATCGTGACGGCCATGGGTCTCCACCACCGCAGGGGCGCCGTGCAGGTCGATGGAAGGACGCGGCGTGCGAATACTCGAGGTGGGCTTGATCGCAATCGATACGGTCACGGGCTGCCCGGTAGAAATACCACCGAGTACGCCACCCGCGTTGTTGGTCTCAAAACCTTCCGGTGTCATGGCATCGCCATGGCTAGAGCCCCGCTGGGCAACGCTGGCAAAGCCTGCACCAATCTCAACACCCTTCACCGCATTAATACCCATCATCGCGTAGGCGATGTCGGCATCGAGCCGATCAAAGACGGGCTCACCCCAACCCGCAGGCACCCCCGAAGCCTCTACGCAGATGCGGGCGCCACAAGAGTCACCTTCCTTACGTAGCCGATCCATGTAAGCTTCGAGCGTAGCAATCTGCGAAACATTCGGCGCAAAAAATGGGTTCTGATGCACATAGTCCCAGGCTTCAAACCCAATCGCGATCTCGCCCAACTGGGCCATGTAGCCCCGCACCGTAATGCCATAGCGGCTGTGTAGCCACTTCTTCGCAATCGCCGCGGCAGCCACACGCACGGCCGTCTCGCGGGCGGAGGATCGTCCCCCGCCACGGTAGTCTCGCACCCCGTACTTTTGCAGATAGGCGTAATCGGCGTGCCCCGGGCGAAAGGTGTTCTTGATCTCACTGTAGTCTTTGCTGCGCTGGTCTTGGTTACGAATGAGCAGCGCAATCGGCGTGCCGGTGGTCTTGCCCTCAAACACACCGGAGAGGATTTCTACCGTGTCGGGCTCTTGGCGCTGGGTGACGTGGCGCGAGGTGCCTGGCCGTCGGCGATCAAGCTCAGGCTGAATATCGGCCTCGGAGAGTGCGAGCCCCGGAGGACATCCATCGACCACGCAGCCAATGGCGGGGCCATGCGACTCGCCAAAGGAGGTGACACAAAACGATTGACCAAAGGTATTTCCGGACATGCCGGCATTCTACTGCGGCCAGCTATCGAGGACCGCCGAGAGCCGGCACCGCACGGCCTCTGGCCCGAGTACCTCCATGACCTTATCGATAGATGGCGTCTCGGTTTTGCCCAGGAGAATGACGCGCAGGGCCATTGCTAACTGCGGCATCTTGAGTCCGTGGTCGGCCAAGACAGTCTTCATCACCTGTGATGCGGCGGCAGCGGTGAGGTCCTGCGGCAGTCGTGCCTGAAAGTCGCGTAAGGCCTGCGGTACGGCCCCTTGGAGTCGCTCTGACAACATGACGGGGTCGGGACGGTCGTCACGATAAAACATGGCAGCGGATTCGGCCAACTCTACCAGCGTGGACGCCCGGTCTTTCAAAAGGTCGCAGACGGCATAAAGCGCCGGGGCGGTGGGCGGTGTTCCGAGTTCCGCAATCAGGCGCGGGGCGACCTTCTGGGCGAGCACATCGCCCGCCGTCTGTCGCAGGTAATGGTTGTTCAGCCACTTGAGTTTCTCGAAATCAAACTGGGCGGCAGACTTGCTGCAGTTCTCCAGGGCAAACCACTGTGTGAACTGGTCCATCGAGAAGATCTCATCATCACCATGACTCCAGCCAAGCCGCGCAAGATAGTTGAGCAGAGCCTCGGGCAGATAACCATCTTCGTCGTACTGCATCACCGAGACCGCCCCGTGACGCTTAGAGAGCTTCTCGCCATCGGGCCCGTGAATCATGGGCAGATGGGCGTACTGCGGCACCACAGCCCCTAAGGCCCGCAGAATATTGATCTGACGGGGCGTATTGTTGATGTGGTCATCGCCCCGAATCACATGACTGATGCGCATATCCATGTCATCGACCACCACGCAGAAGTTGTAGGTGGGCGTGCCGTCTGCGCGAGCGATAATCAGATCATCCAGCTCCGTATTCGAAATACTAATCGCCCCCTTAACACCGTCGTGCCACGATACTGCACCATCATCGGGGTTTCGAAACCGCACTACCGGCTTTCGATCCGCTGGCGGTACGAGCCCTCTACGCTGCGCCTGCTCGGGCCGCCACCGCCCGTCATACCGGGGCTTCGCACCGCGAGCTCGCTGCTCTTCCCGCATGGCATCAAGCTCTTCGGGACTGCTGTAGCAGTAATAGGCATGGCCTGCCTGGAGCATCTGATCAATCACCGCACGGTAGCGGTCCATATGCTGCATCTGATAAAACGGGCCCTCATCGGGATGGAGCCCCAGCCAGGCCATGCCGTCAAGAATGGCCTGCACCGCCTCCGGTGTGGAACGCTCGAGATCGGTATCTTCGATACGCAGAATGAATTGGCCCTGATGCCGATGGGCAAAGGCCCAGCAATAGAGCGCCGTGCGGGCGCCCCCCACGTGTAGGTAGCCAGTGGGGCTCGGCGCAAACCGGGTGCGTACCGGACCGTTGACGGGTGAGGGGGTCAGTTGCTGCATAAGGGCGTCGGGAGCATAGGAGTCAAGGGAGGCTGCAGACCGCACTAGGCCTTTAACATGGCATAGAGCTCGTCTTTCAGAGCAAGACGCTGCTTCTTCAAGTCTTCGAGTGCCTGGTCTGTGGCAATCTCGGCCTCGACCTCAATGCGATGCACGTGCTTATTCACCTTGTGATATTCGTCAAAGAGTCTGGCAAAGTGCGCGTTTGAGAGCTTGAGAGTATGAATCTTGTCGTGATACTCGGGAAACTCTGCATGCAAGTCGTGGTTTTCAATGGTCATGGTGGCTCTCCAAAAATCGAGAATATACCCAGATGGAAATACATGCCGCCCTGATGCGGATCAAAGACTCGGCAACTCGCGCCCGCGAGAAATATGAAGAGACCGTTTATCATGGCTCGCCATGCCCACCATTGAATTCCACGTCGATCGTAGCCCGATCGACCGGCTAAGCCTCTCGGCAAAGACCGAGGAGCGGCTTGCCTTCTTCAAAGATCTACAGCTCAGTGGGCCACAGCGGCTGCTCTACAAGATCTGGGCGAGCCCCGCCTTGTCTACCGTGGTGTTCAAACCTGGGCAGGTCATTCTGCATGCCGGTGAAGTTCCCCATGCGGCCTATGTGGTGCTCTCCGGGCAGGTCTCGGTACAGCATGAAGGACGCGACTTCTTACTAGGTCCAGGGTCTGTGATGGGTCTTGCGGAGGGGCTCTGCGACCTCACCTCACAGCATGCCTATCACGCCGTACAGGTCGTGAACTGCAAAGAAATTCCGCTCGATGCCGCGGGCCGCGAAGTGAGCCGCGTGAACAGTGGACTGCGGGGCGTGTTTCGACTCACCTTGCAGAAGATCCTTGCCGACCGGGCGGCGATTCCCGACTGGCTGAAGTAGTCTCTTATGGCCCCCCAAGACAGGCCGGTACTGGCGCCTCTACCGGCCGAAGGCCTCCCCAGCCCCATCGACCGGGTCCTCAAAGAGGCGGCCGAACGCAATCAGCGTATTCGCACCGAGACACAACAGGCGGCTATGAACCTCGAACGCCTGATACAACTTGTGGTCGGTGCCGAAGGAGCCCCCGCCGAGTTCAAGCCCCGGCTATTGGCAGATAAGCCGCTGTCGGAGTGGCGGGTCGATTCGACGAGCCCTGCGGTGATTCCGGCAACGCCCGAGACCCCTGTAACCGCCGTGCCCCCTGCCCCGCGCGCATCAGACGAACCCCATCCTGGTGCTGGTGCTGGCCCCGACACCCGGGAGACACCCATATCGGACTTTGCGTCAGGCAGCCGGCCGCCGCTTTCGGAGGACGAGGTGGCGATCTTCTCGGCGTCGGGTCCGCGTTCTGCCGATCCCACCGCTTTCGCGCCACCAAGTGGTACCCCGCCTATGGATCCGCAGAGACTGCGGCCGGAAGACGGGGGCATAGCACTGGCCTACGCGGCGGGAGACATGCTTTTTGCCAAAGGCGACCCCGCAGAGATCTTTTTTGTTGTCACCGAGGGCCGCGTATCGCTCTTTGAACCCAGCACCGGCTTTGAAATGGCGGTGCTCGGGCCTGGCAGTTCTCTGGGCGAGCAGTCTATTCTCATGGGCGGTGTGCATAGCCTGTCCGCCCGCGCCCTGGATCGGGTGGTCTGCACCACCGTACGGGCCGATCGCCTCAGAACCATTCTTGATCAACAACCCGGCGTGGTGAAGCCCGTGTTTGAGGCGATTCTGCTGCAGCTCTCGATGCACAACGAGCTCAGGA
>CAZKWK010000011.1:0-3710 GCA_964556335.1 uncultured Bordetella sp.
AAAGGAAAAAGGGTATGGGACAGGTTGAGTTGAGGGTACCGGACATTGGGGATTTTAAGGAGGTAGAGGTTATTGAGGTTTTGGTGAAGCCTGGAGATGAGATTGGGGTGGAGCAGAGTCTTATTACGGTGGAGAGTGACAAGGCCTCGATGGAGATACCGGCGAGTGTGGGTGGGAAGCTGGTGAGTTTGGCGGTGAAGGTTGGGGATAAGGTGAGTGAGGGGAGTCTGGTGGGACTCGTTGATGCCACAGGTGCGTCCTCTGGGGCTTCGACCGGTGGGGCCAGCGCCTCGAATGGCTCTGCAACATTCTCGTCGACTGGCCCCACAACGGTCTTGCCCGCTAGCGTAGCCGAGGGGGTTATCAAGTCCTTCACCGGTACTCCGGACCTCGAGACCGAAATACTCGTGCTCGGTGCGGGCCCCGGTGGCTATTCCGCCGCCTTCCGCGCTGCAGATCTCGGCATGAAGACCGTGCTTGTAGAGCGCTACAGCAGCCTCGGGGGCGTTTGCCTCAATGTGGGCTGTATTCCTTCTAAGGCGCTTTTGCATGTTGCCGCCGTGATGGATGAGGCCAAGGCCTTTGAGGCCCACGGCATCTCGTTTGGTAAGCCCACCGTAGACCTCGATAAGTTGCGTGGCTGGAAGGAGAAGGTGGTGGGTAAGCTCACCGGTGGGCTCTCAGGCATGGCCAAGGCCCGCAAGGTCACCGTGGTGCAGGGTGTGGGCCAGTTTCTCGATTCTTTTCATTTAGAGGTTACCGATGCCACGGGCAAGAAGCAGGTGATTCGGTTTGCCAAGGCTATCATCGCAGCGGGGTCGCAGGCCGTGAAGTTACCCTTCCTGCCTGATGACCCACGCGTGGTGACTTCCACGGGCGCTTTGGAACTGCGTCAGCAGCCCAAGCGTATGCTCGTCATCGGCGGCGGCATCATTGGTCTTGAAATGGCAACCGTCTATTCCACCTTAGGGGCGCGTGTCGATGTGGTGGAGATGATGGATGGCCTGATGATGGGCGCCGACCGCGATCTGGTGAAGGTCTGGCAGAAGTTCAATGCGCCTCGGTTTGACAACATCTGGCTCAAGACAAAGACCGTATCGGCGGAGGCCAAGAAAGACGGCATTTACGTGGGCTTTGAGGGTGCAGATGCCCCCAAAGAGCCGCAGGCCTACGATCTGGTGCTGCAGGCGGTGGGGCGTCGGCCCAACGGCAAGGCCATCGGTGCTGATAAGGCTGGTGTGTCCGTGGATGACCGCGGTTTTATCGCCGTGGATGGACAGATGCGTACGGGCCAGGCCCATATCTTTGCGATTGGCGATATTGTCGGGCAGCCCATGCTGGCCCATAAGGCCGTGCATGAGGGCCATGTGGCGGCCGAGGCCGCGGCTGGGCAGAAATCCTTCTTCGATGCGCGGGTTATTCCTTCGGTGGCCTACACCGACCCCGAGGTGGCCTGGGTGGGTGTCACCGAAGAGGAGGCCAAGGCCAAGGGCATTGCCATTGAAAAAGCCGTCTTCCCCTGGGCGGCATCTGGTCGGGCGATTGCCAACGGGCGTGATGAGGGATTTACGAAACTTATTGTCGATGCCCAGAGTCACAGAGTCATTGGTGGAGGAATTGTGGGCACACACGCCGGCGACATGATTGGCGAGTTTGCTCTAGCCATCGAGATGGGGTGTGACCCCACCGATATTGGCAAAACCGTTCATCCCCATCCCACCCTGGGAGAAACCATTGGCATGGTCGCCGAGGTCTTCGAAGGGGTGTGTACAGACCTCCCGCCGTCGAAGCGAAAATAGTCTCCTCCTTCGCCGGCTTTTAGGCCGGCGTTCGCGATCAGACGCCGGTTTTTTTTTGGGGAGGCGTCGCGCTTATCCTTGCAAATTGAACATCCGATGTTTAATTTGCAAGGATAAGGTAACCAGTTGGCTACTGTTCACGAGGCATGGGTGGTTGCACCTGTGCGCGAAGGCTCGCTTAGCCCACGAGCAGACCCCGTAACTTCTCCGCCTGTGCTCGCACCTGCGCGGGGGCGGTGCCGCCAAGATGGTTGCGGCTATTCACGGAGCCCTCGAGCGATAAGACCGCGAACACGTCTTCGGAAATCTGCGGGTTGAAAGACTGCAGCACCGACAGCGGCAGCGCCTCAAGTGCCACCCCTTGGTCGACTGCATGCCGCACGGCCAGGGCCACTGCCTCGTGCGCATCGCGAAAGGGCAACCCCTTCTTTACCAGGTAGTCGGCAAGATCGGTGGCCGTGGCATAGCCTTCTAAGGCCGCCCTCCGCATGGCCTCAGGCTGTGGCTGCATACCGTCCACCATTTCCACAAAGGCCCGCAGAGTGTCGAGCACCGTATCGACCGTATCGAATAAGGGCTCCTTGTCTTCCTGGTTGTCTTTGTTGTAGGCGAGGGGCTGGCCTTTCATGAGCGTGAGCAGCGACACCAGGTGTCCATTCACGCGCCCGGTCTTGCCCCGGGCGAGCTCGGGCACATCTGGGTTTTTCTTCTGCGGCATGATCGACGAACCCGTACAGAACCGATCGGGTAGCTTGATAAACCCGTAGCGGCTCGTCATCCAGAGAATGAGTTCTTCAGACAGCCGCGAGATATGCGTCATGATCAACGCACAGGCCGCGGTGAATTCAATAGCAAAGTCGCGATCACTCACGGCATCTAAAGAGTTTTCGCAGACGCCTTGGAAACCCAGCGTCTGGGCAACCCGCGGGCGATCAATGGGGTAGCTGGTGCCGGCCAGGGCCGCAGCGCCGAGGGGCAGGCGATTCACCCGCTTACGGGCATCGGCCAGCCGCTCATCATCACGCGAGAACATGGCCTCGTAGGCGAGCATGTGGTGGCCAAAGCTAATGGGTTGAGCCACCTGCAGGTGGGTAAAGCCCGGCATGATGGTCTCGGTATGGGCCAGGGCCTTGTTTACCAAAGCTAGCCGCAGGCCTTTAAGCTGGCCCCGAATATCGTCAATCTGCGCGCGTAGCCAGAGCCGAATATCGGTGGCCACCTGGTCATTACGTGAGCGGGCCGTATGCAGTCTTTTGCCTGCGTCGCCCACCAGGTCGGTAAGCCGCTTCTCAATATTGAGGTGGACATCTTCTAAGGCGAGTTGCCAGTCAAATTTTCCCGCAACAATCTCCTCGCGAATCTGGCCAAGCCCGCGTTGAATGTCGCTGAGGTCCTTCGCAGAAAGGAGCCCCACATGGCAGAGCATGTCCGCATGGGCCAGAGACCCTTCGATATCGAAGAGGGCCAGTCGTTGATCGAAGCCTACTGAGGCGGTATAGCGTTGTACAAGGGCCGATACGGGCTCTGAGAATCGGCCCGACCAGGCCTGGTCTTTCTGATTGAGTGCATTGCTCACGGCGGGCAGTCTTTCTTATCTCTATTACACTGTTGGGTTATGTGGATTATTGCATCGCGCGAGAGCCGCCTTGCTCTCTGGCAGGCCGAACATGTTCAGGCCCTGCTTCAAAAGTCCTCTGGACAGCCCGTCACCATTCTTGGAATGACCACCCGGGGCGACCAGATTCTTGATCGTACGCTCTCCAAGGTGGGCGGGAAGGGCCTCTTTGTCAAAGAACTTGAGACCGCGCTCGAAGAGGGTCGTGCAGAGTTGGCGGTACATTCGCGCAGGGACGCGCCCATGGAACTGCCGCAGGGGTTTGCACTTGCAGCAGTCATGGAGCGTGAAGACCC
>CAZKWK010000011.1:3720-25509 GCA_964556335.1 uncultured Bordetella sp.
GATGCCATGCCCGCCGGTGCGATTGTCGGTACCAGCAGTCTGCGGCGAGAGGCCCAGTTGCGTGCCCGCTACCCCCATATCACCGTGGTACCGCTGCGGGGTAATCTCGATACGCGGCTAGCCAAGCTCGACCGTGGCGAGATGCAGGCGATTATTCTTGCGGCAGCAGGTCTGAAGCGGCTCGGCCTTGCAGAGCGTATACGTCAGGTTATTCCCCCCGAAACCATGCTGCCGGCGGCGGGGCAGGGTGCCCTGGGTATTGAAATTCGGGCAAATGACCCCGCCTCTGCCGCCTTGGTGTCCAGCCTAGAACACAGTCAGACCTTTCGTGAAGTACGTGCCGAGCGGGCCGTCTCGCGCGCCCTGGGCGGGAGCTGCCAGGTGCCTCTGGCGGCCTACTGCGTGACCCAGCCCTCTGGCGTCTTGCGTCTGCGTGCGCGTATCGGCATGCCTGATGGTTCGGCCTTACATGCTGTTGACCTCGAAGGGTCAGACCCAGAGGCGCTTGGCCTGGAGGCCGCACACGGCCTGCGTGCCCAAGGGGCCGAGAAGATCTTGGCCAGTCTGACCAGCCACGGGTGACCACGCAGCCGGTCTGTCTGGTTCTCACGCGCCCGCTTTGGCAGGGCGCCCCAGACACACTGGCCGACGAACTGCTGGCGGGCGCTCGCCGGGCCTTGCCTGCACATTGGTCGTTGCGTGTAGTCTCTGCGCCCCTGCAGACGCTCGTTCCCATGGCAAAAGGTCTGCAACCCCCAGCGCTTCTGCCCACAGGTACCGGTCGACGGCTGCTTGTGGCGACGAGCCCGGCCAGTGTGGAAGCCCTCGAAATACTTCCGACCGCCGGTGCGGCGTTATTCGCGCAGATTGCCGAAGACCCGAGCCGTTGGGTACTCACCGGGGTCGGTGAGGCGAGTTGTTCGGCCTTAGCACACTGGTTTGAAACACGGCGGCGCAACGCCTCTTATTCCGCCGTGCAGGCCCCAGCGGTCTGGCAGATGCCTACAGCCTTGGGGTCTGGCGCTGACCCCTTTCTTCGCTGGCTCGCCCAACAGCCGCCAGCGCTGGACGAAGGCACGGAGGCAGTGTTACTTGAGGCCCAGGGGAATCAGCCCGCGCTCGCAGAAGGGCTGGCTTCTTTAGGGGTGGCCTGCCAGCGACTTGCACTCTATCGGCGAGAGGCCTGCCCCATGCCCATGATTGCGCCACGAGTGGCGGAGGGTCTTGGCCTGATCGTATCCAGTTCCACTGCGGTGGATGCAGCGATCGCGGGGCTCACCGCACAGGCGTTGAATCCATGTGGAGTCGTGTGGATGACCCATCACCCGCGTATTGCCCAGGCGTTAACAGCTGCGTTGGGTATCGAGATTGCGCCGATACTCGAGGGTCTTGGCGCCTCGCAGATACTTTCTGGCATGGCAAGGCTAAACTTCAGGGTATGACGGAAGAACACACCCCAGAAAAAGCCCCCATCGCCGCTGGTGCCGCGAGTCCTGCAAGTGCGCCTAGCCGCCCGAAAGAATCCGAGACCGAATCCAGTGCCTCGTACATTGCCGCGGGACAGGCATCTCCTCCTCCTGATCCAATACTGTCAGCGACGCAGCCACGCAGTGGCTCTGGGGCAGGGCCTGGGGTCCTTGTATTGGTTGTGCTTGCGGCAGTGGTCGGGGCCCTTGTAAGCCTCTATGTTGTGCGTGAGTCACCCTGGCTCGCACAGAAGATTCTCAAGGAACAGAAGGCCCAGGCCCTAGAGGAGACTGCAGACCGACTGGATGATAAGCAAGGTAGCGCGGAGAAGACGCAGGCGGGTGAGAAGGGGGCTGTGCTCGGGGTCAGCCCCGCAGAGTTGGTCGGTAGCGCACGTTCCGGCGATACGCCGATTCAGACGGCGCTACCTCCGCCGCGGCTAGACCCGATCGTCTCCCAGCGCATCGCCCAGATGCAGCAGTGGTCGGTGACGCTGCGTTCTCTGCGCGCCGGCCCGAAGGACCCCTCTGCAGAACTCCATACCATTCTCACCGCGCCACGATCGGCGTCTTCGGCGCCGCCAGTCTCCGATAGGCCTGTGAAGACCGTTCCGCCCGCTCCGTCTACCCCAAGCGCAGCGCCAGAAGGCACCGCAGTGGCTCCGGTGGCCTCGGATACTCCTGTTGTCGACCCCTTTGGCGAGCGGCTCGGCCGCTGGTTTGACGGGGCTGTGGATGCGACGGGCCGATTTCTTTCCAGCCTTGTGCGTGTTCAGCAGGTGGACGAACCGAGCTTGGCCGGACAGACCCAGGTCTTCTTTTCTCAGGTAGACGAGCGTGTCCAGTCGCATCTTCTGAGTGCGCGACTGCTTCTCATGCAGGATCAGTCCCAGTTAGCGTCAGAGGAGCTCGCCGCGGTGGTGGATCTCCTCTCGAAGTATTACGACCCGGCAGATGCCCGGCTTATTGGGCTTAAAGGGGAGATCTCCGCTTTACGCGTGGCGTTGAGGAACCCTGAATGAAGTGGTTTCTGGCCAAGCTGATTGTTCTTGCAGTCCTGGTTGCGATTATTCTGGGGCTGCAGTCACACGGGGGTGCCGTCACGCTCTGGTGGGGTAACTGGCGGTTCGATGTAGCGCTGTCCACCGCGATTCTGGCAACCGGCCTATTGGTAATCGTTCTGGTGTCGCTCATTCGCATTTGGGGCTGGCTTGGCCGACTGCCGCAGAGAATTCGTGATTACCGACAGCGCAGCCACGAAACTCTGCGGATGAAGCGTCTGTCTGACCTGACCCTTGATTTTTTGGAAGGCCGGTATACGCGGGTCACACGGGCCGCCGACGACTTTGATAAAGAGTTTCGCGATCTGAATACCACCGAGAACTCGGTGTCGCGGATGGTGGCGATCTTTGCGAGTCGGGCCGCCCATCGGCTGCGCGATCTGCCCCTGAGAGACCGATGGCTCGAGAAGGCTGCGGCCGGACCAGCACGCCACTGGCGTACAGACCACCCTCAACTGCAGGCCCTCACTCAGGCCGAGTTTTTTATCGATGATCATGACGGTTCGGCTGCCCTACGGGTGCTGCAGGACGCATTGGCAGGCGACCGAAGGCATATTCATGGCACACGACTCTTGTTGAAAGCCTATGAGCTTACGGGCCAATGGTCAGAAGTCATTCGCCTCGCCCGTCTGCTTGAGAATCGCAAGGCTTTGCATGAGGCGGTCGCGGAGAAGGTAAAGCGCTCGGCGTATGCAGGCCTTTTGAATTCTGCAGATGCCAATCCGGTGGCAATTCAAGAGGTCGTAGACAAGATGTCTTCTTCCGAGCGGGTGGATCCGGTGTTGGCGAGCATGGCTGCACGGGCATGGATCCGTATTGGCCGCCACCGCGAGGCGCGGCAGATCATTGAGGCGGCGCTAAAGACCCAGTGGGATGTACGTCTTGTCGAGGTCTATGCGGATTGCGCGGACAATCCGCGGGAACAGTTTGCCCGGCTGGAACAATGGGCGCAGACCCACGCCGAATCGTTTGAACTGCATTGGGCGATGGGTCGGTTAAGTCAGAACCAAGAACTCTGGGGCAAGGCCGAGCAGCACCTTAGACGTGCGTCATCCATTCGTCCCTCGGTACGCGTAAGCCATGCTCTGGCCCAGATTGCAGAAGCGCAAGACAAGCCTGATGATGCCAAACGGCATTGGCAGGACGCGGCAAAGCTTGCCGAGACGCAACGTCTATCGGTAGCAAAATAAAAACCCGACGCCCCCTTCTCGGAGGCGTCGGGTTGTGAGCGAATCACTTCTACAGCGTCTGCGCGTGATGCTGCACAGACGCTTCGTGCCTAACTACAGTATCGGTACGATCAGTAGCGCCACGATGTTGATGATCTTAATCAACGGATTGACGGCCGGGCCCGCGGTGTCCTCATAGGGGTCCCCAACAGTATCGCCGGTCACGGCCGCCTTGTGGGCGTCAGAACCTTTTCCGCCATGGTGCCCGTCTTCAATGTACTTCTTGGCATTGTCCCAGGCGCCGCCACCGGTACACATCGAGATTGCCACAAAGAGCCCGGTCACGATGGTGCCCATGAGCAGCCCACCAAGGGCGACAGGCCCCAGAAAGACACCCACCAGAATGGGAATCACCACGGGCAAGAGACTTGGGATCATCATCTCTTTGATGGCGGCGGATGTAAGCATGTCGACGGCCCGGCCATACTCGGGCTTGGCCGTTCCTTCCATAATGCCTTTGATCTCTCGGAACTGTCGACGCACCTCTTCAACCACCGAACCGGCCGCGCGGCCCACTGCTTCCATCGCCATGGCACCGAAGAGGTAAGGAATCATGCCGCCGATGAAGAGACCAATGATGACCATGGGATCAGAGAGGTCGAACTTCAGGCTCTGCCCGGCCGACTCTAACTTGTGGGTGTAGTCTGCAAAGAGCACCAGGGCGGCAAGCCCTGCAGAACCAATGGCATAGCCCTTGGTTACGGCCTTGGTGGTATTGCCCACGGCATCAAGCGGATCGGTGACATCACGCACACTGCTCGGAAGTTCTGCCATCTCCGCGATACCGCCTGCGTTATCCGTAATTGGCCCGTAGGCATCGAGTGCGACCACGATTCCAGCCATACTGAGCATTGCCGTGGCAGCAATCGCTACGCCGTAGAGCCCTGCAAGCCAATAGCTCAAGAAGATGGCGATACAGACAAAAATGACCGGCCAGGCGGTGGACTTCATGCTTACACCAATACCGGCAATGATGTTGGTTGCATGCCCTGTTGTGGACGCCTGTGCGACGTGCTTTACCGGATGGTAGTCAGTACCGGTGTAGTACTCGGTAATCCAGACCATCGCGGCGGTCAGTCCGAGGCCCACAAGGCCCGCTGCCCAGAGCCGCCAGACGCTGCCGGTATCGGCAATGGCATTGCCGGGCATCAGCCAGTCGGTTACGAAGTAGAAGGCAATCGCAGACAAGACACCCGCCACGATCAGGCCCTTGTAGAGAGCGGGCATCACGTTCTTCATGCCAGGCGAGGCCTTCACAAAGAAGCAGCCAATCACCGAAGCGATGATCGAAACACCGCCGAGGGCTAAGGGGTACAGAACCGCCTGCATCGGAGCGGTGGCTACGAGCAGCGCACCGAGCACCATGGTTGCGATGAGGGTCACCGCATAGGTCTCAAAAAGGTCTGCGGCCATGCCGGCACAGTCGCCTACGTTATCGCCCACGTTGTCGGCGATCACCGCGGGGTTGCGCGGGTCGTCTTCCGGAATGCCGGCCTCCACCTTACCGACCAGGTCTGCCCCGACGTCGGCACCTTTGGTGAATATGCCTCCACCCAGACGGGCAAAGATCGAGATGAGGGAGGAACCGAAGGCAAGTCCGATCAGCGGATTGAGCATCTTGGAGAGGCCCTCGCCGCTGGCGGACGTATCACCACCGATCAGGAACCAGAAAAACCCGGTGACACCCAGTAGCCCAAGACCCACCACGAGCATGCCTGTAATGGCACCTCCACGGAAGGCGACATCGAGTGCGGGTCCAATGCCCTGGGTGGCTGCCTGCGCGGTACGCACATTGGCGCGTACCGAGATGTTCATGCCGATAAAGCCACAGGCCCCAGAGAGCACGGCCCCGAGAACAAAGCCGGCAGCGGTAAGCACGTCTAGAAATACGGCAATCAGCACGGTGAGTACCACGCCCACAATCGCGATCGTGCGGTATTGACGAGCGAGATAGGCCTCCGCACCGGCCTGAATCGCATGGGCAATTTCCTGCATGCGCGGGTTACCGGCGGGTTGAGACAGAATCCATCGACTGGACAGTAGCCCGTAGAGGATTGCCAACAGGCCACAGACAATGGCCAGGATAAGTGCGGCAGACATGAGAAGACCCCCCTAAATATAATGAGAACGACAATTTTTGACCGCACTTAGTGTAAGCGGGCACCGCGATGTAAAACGTCGTTTTTGAGTGGATTAGTGGAATCCCTTATTATTCGTCGCTATCGAAATCTATTGAGAAAGAAGGTTGTATGGCCTTAATGAATGTCACGGCGGGGGATAGGTCGCCCGAAGAGGTCAATGTCATTATTGAGATTCCGGCCCATAGCGATCCCATCAAGTATGAGGTTGATAAAGAAACGGGGGCCTTGTTTGTCGATCGTTTCATGATGACCTCCATGCACTATCCGTGTAACTACGGCTACGTGCCCCAGACAATTTCTGATGATGGAGATCCGGTGGATGTGCTCGTCATCACACCTTTTCCGGTGGCGATGGGTGCCGTGATTCCCTGCCGACTCATTGGCGTGCTCAAGATGGACGATGAGGCAGGTGGCGATGCCAAGCTGCTCGCGGTTCCGACTGACAAGATCCTACCCATCTATAAGCATTGGAAAAAGCCCGAAGACATTGCGCCGGAGCGTCTTCACCAGATTCAGCATTTCTTTGAGCACTACAAAGATTTAGAGAAAGGGAAGTGGGTCAAGGTTCAGGGCTGGGAGGGTCCGGAGTCTGCAAAGCAGGAGATCCTCACAAGTGCCAAGCGTTACCACGACGCACAAAAGGCATAGCGCAGCACCCACCGTAGTTACCGACCACGGGGCGTGACAGAGGAGGGCTATTTAAAAGGCAGTCGATCGTTGAGTTCTGAAAGATAGCCTTCCATGCCTTTCCCCTCGCGCTCCAGAAAGCGAGACACCGCATCTCGAAACCGTGGCTCGGAGATCCAGTGCACCGAGGCCACGGGTACCGGCTCAAACCCTCGGGCCATCTTGTGCTCCCCCTGCGCGCCGCCTTCCAGTCGCTGCACCTTCTGGGCAATCGCCCATTCAATAGGTGTGTAGTAGGCAAGTTCAAAGTGTAGGAAAGGAATAGATGCAAGCGCCCCCCAGTAGCGGCCGTAGGCCACGGGCCCGTGTTCTGTCTGTTGCACCATGAGGAGCGAGGCTGCAATCGGCGTGTTTTGTAGGCTCCGGTCGGGGTGCGCGGTGGCGATTACGATCGATGCCGGCATCTCGCGGGCGAGTCGCGCAAAAAAGTCGGGCGTGAAGTAGGGCGGGTTCCCGTGTTGTAGGTAGGTGTTCTCGTAACACCGATAGAAGAAATCCCAGTCGGCAGCCTGGAGTTCCGCACCTGTGCGCACCTGGCAGACCACGCCCGCCTCAGCGACCTTGCGCCGTTCTGCCTTGATCTTTTTTCGTTTGGGCTGGCTGAGGCTCTGAAGAAAGTCATCAAAGTCGCGAAAGCCCCGGTTCATCCAGTGAAACTGCACCCCTTGTCGAACCAACCAGCCGAGTTTCTCCAGAGCCTGATGGTCGTCGGGGGTACCAAAGAGCAGATGGGCTGAGGACAGTCCCCCGCTCTGCACCATCTCCGTCAGGCCCTTTGCCAATACCGCATGGGCGGCAGCATCTTTGGCGAGTAGTCGACTTCCCGGAACCGGACTAAACGGACTGGCAATGAGCCACTTGGGAAAGTAGGCACGCCCGGCGTCTTGATAGGCCCTTGCCCAGGCCCAGTCAAAGACATACTCGCCATAGCTATGGTCCTTCAGGTAGACAGGTGCAGCAGCAATCAGCGAGCCTTCTGGGTTACGAATCTCAATGGGGCAGGGCCGCCAGCCTGTCGAGGCGTTGGCTGAACCCGAGGTCTCAGCGGCGGCCAGAAATTGATGGCGTGTAAACGGCGTCGGCGCGGCGCTCGCCTGCCAGACTGCCTGCCAGTCGGCCTCACCGATTTCCGTAAAGCTTGTCTTCACCTGCATGCGATAATCCATTCATGTCCCTTCACATTGCCCTCGCCCAGATCAACGCGACCGTGGGTGACCTCATGGGCAACGCCCAGAAGATTATGCAGGCGGCGCAGCAGGCGCGTGATCAGGGCGCAGATGTTCTGGTGACACCGGAGCTTTCGCTGGTGGGCTATCCGCCAGAAGACCTGCTCCTGCGCCCGAGCTTTCTTCGGCGTTGTCAGCAGGTTCTTGACGAAATGGTCGCCCAGAGCAAAGCCTTTGGGCCGCTCATCTTCGTTGTTGGCTATCCACGCCAGCGGGATGATCAGGTCTTCAACGCAGCAACGGTCTTTCAGAATGGCGAAATCCTAGGCCACTACGGCAAGCTAGAGCTGCCCAATTACGCGGTCTTTGACGAGCAGCGCTACTTCCACGCCGACGGTGCGCCCTTTGTCTTTACCTGCAAGGGGGTACGTCTCTCGGTGAATATTTGTGAGGATGTCTGGTTTGCCCGCGCGCCTGCACTCTCCCGCGCAGAGGGTGCGCAGGTCTTGTTGGTCATGAATGCTTCGCCCTTTCATCTGGATAAGCAGGCTGAACGCCTTGCCGTTGTGCGGGCCCATGTTTCGCGCCACGGGCTTCCGGTGGCGTTTTGTAACCTCATCGGTGGCCAAGACGAACTCGTCTTCGATGGCGATAGCTTCGCGCTTGATGCGAAGGGCGAGATCACCGCGCGTGCCCGTCGCTTTACTGAAGACCTTCTCATGCTGCGTTACGAGCCGGCGTCTGGCCGTCTTGAGGGCAGCATGGCCCCCGAACTGTCGGTGGAGCAGCAGGCCTATCACGCACTCGTGTTGGGCACGAAGGATTATGTTTTGAAGAACGGATTCTCTGGCGCCCTTGTGGGCCTATCTGGTGGCATAGACTCTGCGCTCACGCTTGCGATTGCCGCAGACGCCTTAGGCGCGGCGGCTGTTACCGCAGTCATCATGCCATCGCGGTATACGGCTGGCATAAGTGTGGAAGATGCCCGTGCCTGCGCGCAGGCCCTGGGCGTAGAGACCCATGAAATCTCTATAGAGCCCAGTTACGCTGCCTTCACGGAGAGCCTGGCCCCTGTTTTTGCGGGGCGTCCCGCCGACCTGACGGAAGAAAATCTACAGTCCCGCATTCGCGGTGTCCTGCTCATGGCCCTCTCTAACAAGACGGGGCGACTCGTGCTTACTACGGGCAACAAGTCGGAGATCGCCGTGGGCTATTGCACCCTCTACGGTGATATGTCTGGCGGCTATGCCGTGATCAAGGATCTGTTAAAGGGATGGGTCTATCGCCTGTCACGTATGCGAAACGCGTTACGCCCTGGTTGTGATGGCAAGCCCGTCATTCCCGAGCGAATCATCACGCGGGCCCCTTCGGCAGAATTGCGCGATAACCAGACCGACCAAGACAGTCTTCCGCCCTACGATGTTTTGGACGACATTTTGATGCGGTTTGTCGAGCAGGGGCAGTCGGTTGCAGAAATTGCGCAGTCGGGGCACTCCCGTGAGGTCATCACCCAGGTGATGGGCCTCATTCGTAGCAGTGAATATAAGCGTAGGCAGGCGGCACCCGGGGCGCGCATCACACGTCGTGCCTTTGGGCGTGACTGGCGGTTTCCTCTGACCAATCGATTCTCTGAGAAGGAGTTGTTTTTATGAAGCTCATTACCGCAATCGTGAAGCCTTTCAAACTCGATGAGGTCCGTGAGGCCCTGGCTGAGGTGGGTGTCTCGGGCCTTACTGTCACTGATGTGAAGGGGTTCGGACGGCAAAAAGGGCATACAGAGGTCTATCGTGGTGCAGAGTACGTCGTAGACTTCTTACCGAAGATTCGTGTTGAGGCCATGGTGGCGGACAGCATGGTAGATGCCGCGATTGATGCCATTGTGAAAGCCGCCCGTACGGGTCGGATTGGCGATGGCAAGATCTTTGTTCAGAGCGTTGATCAAATCATCCGTATCCGCACGGGCGAAACAGGCGACGAGGCGGTTTAAGCGTCTTTGTTTTGGGGCGGGAGGGGGCTCTAAAAAGCCACCAGTTCTAAGGAGGGCTCGAGGTGACTCTTGCGATAGCCCTGTATTTTTTCCTCATCTCTGCCGTCATGTTGGGGTTGATGGCGGTCAGTCTCCCCTTCTACAAGGCAACAAATGCGGTACGGCCCTCCAGTCTCTGGGCCGTCACACTCGGTTTGAATGGGCTGGGTACTTTTCTTTTTGCCCTCTACATCACGCTCGTCACGGATGTTGAGACTCCACTTCTTCTCAGTACGGTTGCCAACAGCTTTATTCTCGGTGCGCATTTCAGCCTTGCCCTGTTTTTTCGCACTCTGCGCCATCCCACCGACCAGGCAGCCAGTTACCGCATGCTTTGGGGCTTTATGGTGGCCTTTGGCATCTGCTACGAGGCTTTTAAACTCCAATTTAACGTCCAAGAAAGAATTGCGGGCGTTGGGTTTTTGGCAGCGACGTTCTTGCTTTGGCAGTGCTTTGAGCTGTTTAGGAATACCAAGCTTCGGACCTCGTACCACCTCGCATTGCTTCTCGCGGCCTCGGCTATTGAACTGGCCTTGGTACTGGCACGTATTGGTCTGATTCTGCTTCCCGAGTCCCGGTTTGAGACGCTGGCGGAAGTTCCTCTGCTGATCGTGGCGGTGGCCTGGATCCAGTTTGCGGTGCAGGTCATCAGCTATACCGTTCTCAATGGTTATTGGGCGGCGCTCATCTCTCACGAGAATGCTCGCATCGATAAAGAGAATGTCGTGATTCGGGAACTCTCTCGCAAACAAGAGGAGCTTATCGCTGCCCTGGCACGGCTGAATAAGTCCTCGGCCTCCGGCGCGCTATCGGCGTCTATTGCTCATGAACTCAACCAGCCATTGCAGTCGATTCTGTTGAATGCGGAAGTCGCCCAGAAACAGCTGCGTATGCTTGAGGACCCAAGGCGCCATGCCTTAGAAGACCTTATTGATGACATTCTGCGCGAGAATCGCCGGGCAACAGGCGTGATTGCCGCACTACGTGGGATTTTTTTAGATGATGGGCCGTCTCCAAGACGTACCGATCTTGCAGATATCGTGCGGTCTCTGGAAGTGCTTTTTCATCCCTTGGCCCGGTCACGCGGGGTGCATCTGCTATTCCAGTACGATGACGCGGCCTTTGCAATGATCCGGCCCGATGAGATTCGTCAGGTGATTTTGAATGTCATGAATAACGCATTTGATGCACTTCGAGATCTGACGGCGGCCCAGCCTGAGGTAACCGTATGGGTTGGCCTGCGTAATGGAGCGGTTGTCTGCGAGGTACGCGATAACGGCCCGGGGATTCATCCAGACGATATCCCAGATCTTTTTGAGCTCTTTAAGGGCACGAAAAATAAGCATATGGGTTTTGGACTCTGGCTTTGCCGGTATGTAACCGAGCGCAACCAAGGATCTATCTCTGTTCTACCTCGTGCAGTGGGTGGCACCACGGTATCGCTCACCTTTGCAGCCGCCTGAGTAGCCATGGCAAATGTCTCTGCCGGCTGCAGCTGTAGCAGTTGCCTCGTTAACTTCCGGGCTGCGCAGATTTTAGAAGCACAATCACAGCCCCCGAGCCCCCCTCGTGGGCCGGGGCCTGGCAAAACGCCAAGACCTCTTGTTTTTGCATGAGCCAGGAGCGCACCTTCGCCTTGAGTACGGGCTCTTTTCCCGCAGAGCCAAGGCCTTTTCCGTGTACCACCCGCAGACAACGTCGGTCGCTGCGATGGCACTGATGAATGAAGGCGGCGAGGGCCTCGCGTGCCTCGTCGGTACGCAGTCCGTGGAGGTCGAGTTGGCCTTGCAGGCTCCAGTGCCCCCGACGTAGTCGCCGCAAGGTGTCTCGCGAGATCCCGTTTCTCGCAAACGACAGCGCATCATCGCTGTCGAGCAGAGTATCGGGGTTGATATCAGAGAGTTGGCTCTCGGCAAGGGCCGCCTGCTCATCGCGAATTCGCTGTCGCGGAATCGGTGCGGGCTTTGGTCGCACCCCGGCCAGGGGATGCTTTTTTTGCTCGAGGGGCACCGCGCCTGCCACGGCCCGGGCAAAGAGCGTGGGGTCTTCCGGTTCGCGACGCACGATGTCCAGCGGCGCCACCACAAGGCTGGGCGGTCGGGTATGGAGTCGGCGTACGCGGGTCATGGAGGTCGATCGTGTCGTGCCCGCCAAAGCATGCGGGCACTGATGGATTACCCTTCTTTGGCCTCAAGATACCGCTGCGCATCAAGCGCGGCCATACAACCGGTTCCCGCGCTCGTGACAGCCTGGCGGTAGATGTGGTCTTGCACGTCACCTGCGGCAAAGACCCCCTCAATGTTGGTGGCTGTGGCGTTGCCCTCAAGACCACTGCGGGTGCGTATGTAGCCGTTCTTCATCTCAAGCTGGCCTTCAAAGATCTCGGTGTTGGGTCGATGGCCAATGGCAACAAAAATACCCGTGACCGCAAGATCTTTTGTGCCGCCAGTCTTAAGGGTGAGACGCGCGCCAGTCACCCCCTGCTCGTTACCCAAGACTTCATGCAGGGTGCTATTCCATTCGATACGGGCCTTCCCTTCTTGTACCTTAGCCATCAGGCGGTCGATCAGAATGGGCTCGGCCTTAAACTTGTCACGCCGATGAACCACGGTTACGGTGCGCGCAATGTTGGTGAGGTAGAGGGCCTCCTCCACGGCAGTATTGCCTCCGCCAATCACGCAGACATCCTGGTCTTTATAAAAAAATCCGTCGCAGGTGGCGCAGGCCGACACCCCACGGCCCATAAACTGCTCCTCAGAGGGCAGCCCCAGGTACATCGCGGATGCTCCCGTGGCGATAATGAGGGCATCGCAGGTGTAATGGGCAGAGTCGCCCTGCAGTTCAATAGGCTTCTGGGTAAGCAGCGCGGTGTGGATATGGTCAAAGACAATCTGCGTTTTAAACCGCTCTGCATGCTGTAAGAAGCGTGCCATCAGATCAGGGCCCTGCACCCCATCGGGATCGGCGGGCCAGTTCTCTACATCCGTGGTGGTCATGAGCTGACCGCCCTGGGCCAGTCCGGTGATAAGAACCGGGTTTAAATTTGCACGGGCTGCGTAGACTGCAGCGGTATAGCCTGCTGGGCCAGACCCGAGGATAAGGAGTCGGTGGTGGTGGGTCGGTTTAGAAGCCATGGTTCGGGTCACTTTCGAAGATTGTTTTGAAGGACAATTATAAGAATATGAAAGTCTTTAACCTTCCTTCGGTACGCGCGTATGGCCTCTCGATCTCTTGATCGTTCGCGGCCTGTAGAGCGTGCCCGGCCTGCGGTATCGGCCAGACGCCGAGCCCCAGAGCCACCGGCCCCCAGCGTATTGGCGGAGTCTACGCGTTCTGTGTTGTCAGAGTTGGTCTGGCTGATCTGGGCCGCACTTGCGGTGCTATTGTTGCTCTCGCTTTCCTCGTGGTCGGCCCAAGACAATGGCTGGTTCCAGGCGGGGGCGCTCGCCCAACCCTCTAACTGGCTGGGCCGGGTAGGCGCCTGGGTATCTGATATTTTCTTTTTCTTCTTCGGCCTGTCTGCGTACTGGTGGGCAGGGCTGTTTGGGCTCTTGGCCTTGTTGTCGTTCCAGGAGTCCTATGCGGTACGGCGGGCAACCCGCATGGGGCTCGAACCGCCGCAAGACCCACCAACCGCCCTGGTACTTGACCGCTCGCTGGTGCGATTGGCGGGCTTTGGCCTGCTCCTCACAGCAAGTGCCGTCATCGAGGCCCAGCGGCTCGATTTTCTGGGCTCCGAGGCTGCCTTCTTTGCCGGTGGCGTCCTGGGCAATTTTATCGGCGGTGGACTCGACTGGTTACTGGGCCCGATGGGTGTCACTGTGGTTGGCTTTGTCTGCTTTTTCCTGGGGCTCTCTGTGGCCCTTGGCTTCTCTTGGATGGTCTTTTTTGAGCGCCTCGGGTTTCGGGTGGAATGGATCTACCGTTCCACGGAGCAGGCACTTGCGGCACGTCGCGACCGCGCGCAGGGGCAGTCCTCGGCTGAGGCCCGCGCCGTCACCGTTCGTGTGAAGAAAGAGGCGCTACCGGAGCAGGGGCCAGAGGTTATGCCGGTGGCTGAAGTCAAGGTCTCAAAGAAAGCGGTGCAGGCCCGCGAGGCCTCTCGTCAGAAGCCCCTTTTCGATGCGCTGCCCCCCGATGGAGAACTGATTCCATCCCTTGCCCTACTCGACCCGGTAGACGACCAGCAGGATCCCGTCTCTGCGGAGACGCTGGCCTACACTTCACGCCTTATCGAAAACCGGCTTGCCGATTTTGGCGTCACGGTTCGGGTGGTGTCTGCGCAGCCCGGTCCGGTCATTACGCGCTATGAGATAGAGCCGGCACTTGGCGTAAAAGGTTCGCAGATTGTGAACCTTGCCCGAGATCTTGCCCGCGCCTTATCGCTCACCTCGGTACGGGTGGTGGAGACAATTCCTGGCAAGAGCCTCATGGGCCTAGAGCTGCCCAACCCGCGACGGCAGACCGTGCGGCTCTCCGAAATCTTGGGGTCTACCGCCTTTCAGGGCAGCGGTGCGGCGCTTCCGCTGGCGCTCGGTAAAGATATTTCTGGGGCGCCGTATGTGGTCGACCTCGCCCGTATGCCACACCTCCTGGTGGCCGGAACCACCGGCTCAGGCAAGTCGGTGGGGGTCAATGCCATGCTGCTCTCGCTGCTTTACCATGCGCCAGCAGAGCGCATTCGGCTTATTCTGATCGACCCCAAGATGCTCGAACTCTCGATCTACGAGGGGATTCCACATCTGCTCACGCCGGTGGTGACCGACATGAAGCTCGCCGCCAACGCCTTGCACTGGTGTGTAGGCGAGATGGAGCGCCGGTATCGACTGATGAGTAAGCTCAATACGCGCAATCTAGCGGGCTTTAATCAGAAGGTCGAGGAGGCGCAGAAGCGCGGGCAGCCTATTCTCGATCCGCTGGCCCATGAAGAGATGGTGGCAGCAGGACAGGCCGAGCCCCTGCAGCCCCTACCGCAGATCGTCGTGGTCATCGATGAGCTCGCAGATCTTATGATGGTGGTGGGCAAGAAGATCGAGGAGCTCATCGCACGGCTAGCCCAGAAGGCGCGGGCTGCTGGTATTCACCTGATCTTGGCCACGCAGCGTCCGTCGGTGGATGTGATTACCGGCCTCATCAAGGCCAATATTCCGTCGCGTATTTCTTTCCAGGTCTCAAGCAAAGTGGATTCCCGAACCATTCTGGATCAGATGGGTGCTGAGGCGCTCTTGGGTCAGGGGGATATGCTCTTTCTCTCAGCAGGAACCGGGGTACCTACGCGGGTGCATGGGGCCTTTGTGGCTGACGATGAGGTGCTCGGGGTGGTGGAGTACCTTCGTAAGGCAGGAGGCACACAGTACGACGACCGTATTCTTGAGGGTGCTGACCCAGAGTCGGGTGGAAACTTCACGGCAGGCCTCGAGTTGGTAGGCGGCGCCACAAAAGGCGAAGGCGAGGGCGATAGCCTCTACGATGAGGCGGTGGCCGTGGTGTTGAAGCATCGGCGCGCTTCGATCTCTCTGGTACAGCGCCATCTCCGCATCGGCTACAACCGGGCTGCGCGGCTGCTCGAGGCCATGGAGCAGGCGGGTCTCGTCTCTGCCATGCAGAGCAATGGCAACCGGGACATCCTCGTTCCCGCGGGCAAAGAGTCATGATGATGCAAGCGCATCGATTATCTCGCCGTCTTTTGATGCGTCGTGTGGCAGGAGTGGCGCTACTGGCCAGCGTTTCTGCAGTTGCGTTGCCCGCCTGCGCGCAGGCGGTGGTACAGGTGCTCGCGGGCGCCGATCAGATGCTTCTGCAGTACCTCACCACAACCCAGTCGCTTCAGGCGCAGTTTCTGCATGAGCAGATGTCTGGCTCTGGGCGTGTCACCCGTTTCTCTGGCGTGATGAGCCTGCAGCGGCCCGGCCTCTTCCGTTGGGAGGTGCAAAAGCCCTATGCGCAGCTCCAGCTGGTGCGCAATGGTGAATTCATTCTCTACGACCCCGATCTCGCCCAGGTGACCATTCGCCCCCTGGAAGAGGCGGTCATGGCCACGCCCGCTGGGTTGCTGTTGTCGGCCGGGCCCGATGCCGCAGAGGTACTCAGGCGCCATTTTGTGCTGCGTAACCTCGAAGACCAGGAAGGACTATCGTGGGTCTTGGTGGAATCTAAGGCCGCCCAAGAATCCGGACAGAAGCTCGCTGCTGGGTTTGACGCGAAAGGCATGTTGCAGCAGTTTCAGCTGATTGATCAAATCGGCCGTCGCAGCCGGGTGGTGCTCTCCCAGATACAGCGTAATCAGCCCCTTGCCGCAGACCTCTTCGTATTCCGCCCGCCAAAGGGCGCCGAAGTGATTCGCCCCTAGCGTCTTGTGACAACCTCCGTGGTTCCCTTGGCTGAAGCACTTCGGCCGCAGTCGATTGCTGAGGTGCTTGGGCAAGACCATCTTCTCGGCCCGCAAGGGCCCATTGCGCAGGCAGTTGCTGCAGGTCGCCTGCCCTCGATGATTCTCTGGGGGCCACCCGGCGTGGGCAAGACCACCATCGCACGACTCTTGGCCAAGGCGGTGGGATCGGAGCTCTTATCGATTTCGGCTGTGCTTGGTGGGGTCAAAGAGATTCGTGATGTGGTGAGTCAGGCCGAACTCTGGAAGGCCCAGGGTCGTACCACCGTAGTGTTCGTGGATGAGGTACATCGGTTTAATAAGTCGCAGCAGGATGCCTTCTTGCCTCATGTGGAGTCGGGCCTCTTTGTCTTTATTGGCGCGACGACCGAGAACCCGGGCTTTGAGGTCAATGGTGCTTTGCTGTCTCGGGCCCAGGTCTTTCAGCTTGCAGCGCTTGGGCCCGAAGCGATGTCTGCACTTTTACAGCGCGGCCTTTCAGCGCTGGCGGGTGGCCTGAGCCTGACCGATGAGGCGGCAGAGTTGTTAATCGCCGCCAGTGATGGCGATGGCAGACGGCTCTTAAACCTACTGTCTATGGTGCATCCGCCTGTGGCAGGCGAGGCCGTGACAGCCGAGGTCGTGCAGACGCAGCTGCCGACCTTGGTGCGGCAGTTTGATAAGGGGGGCGATGCGTTTTACGACCAGATCTCTGCGCTGCATAAGTCGGTGCGAGGGTCTGACCCTGACGCGGCACTCTACTGGCTTGCCCGTATGCTCGATGGCGGCGCAGACCCGCGGTATTTAGCCCGTCGGCTAATTCGTATGGCAGCCGAAGATATTGGCCTTGCAGACCCCAGAGCGCTTGGGCTCGCAATCGATGCGGCAGAAACCTATGAGCGGCTCGGGTCGCCTGAGGGTGAGCTGGCCTTGGCCGAGGTAACAGTCTTTTTGGCTGTGGCCGCGAAGAGCAACGCGGTATATAGGGCCTGGAACAGTGTGCGTTCTTATGTGAAAGAACAGGGGTCTGACCCAGTGCCGGATCACCTGCGCAATGCCCCGACGCGGCTGGCCAAGTCGTTGGGCCATGGGGTGGGCTATCGCTACAGCCATGATGAGCCTGAGGCCTATTCGGCAGGGCAGACCTATTTCCCAGACCGCATGGCCTCGAAGCCCCCGCAGTTTTATCTGCCCACCGCCCGCGGGCTTGAGGCACGCATTGCAGAGAAGCTGGCGCATTTGCGTGGGCTGGCGAAGAAGTAAACTTGCCGGAAATTTCATTGATGGATGCGGACCCAAAAAGGTAGCGAGAGAAAGATGATTGACTCCCAGTTGTTACGAAAAGATTTGGCCGGCACGGCAGCGGCGCTGGCCCGCCGCGGCTACATACTCGAAGAAGAAGCCTTTGCGCAGCTTGAGGCCCGCCGTAAAGAGGTGCAGGTGCGCACTGAGGCGCTGCAGTCACAGCGCAATACCCTGTCGAAGCAGATCGGTCAGGCCAAGGCCAAGGGCGAAGACGCTTCAAGCCTGATGGCGCAGGTGACGGATATTCCGGTGCAGCTCGATGCCGCTGCCGCCGAACTCGCAGCAATACAGACTGAGCTTGATGCCTGGCTCTCGCGTATTCCGAATATTCCCCATGCCTCGGTACCTGAAGGAAAATCTGCCGATGACAATCTGGAGGTACGTCGCTGGGGTACACCGACGCTTTTTGATTTCTCTGCACTTGATCATGTGGATCTCGGAGCGCGTATTGGCCTGGACTTTGAAGCCGGTGTAAAGATTGCCGGTTCGCGTTTTGCCTTCATGAAGGGGCCTGTGGCCCGGTTACATCGTGCCTTGGCCCAGTACATGCTCGATATGCAGACCGGGCGCCATGGCTACACCGAGTGCTACACGCCCTACATTGCCAATGCCAATACGCTGCATGGCACAGGCCAGTTACCAAAGTTTGCCGATGATCTTTTTGCGGTGAAGAAGGGCGGGGCAGAGGGTGAAGATGATGAGACTTTCTACCTCATTCCCACCTCAGAAGTCTCGCTCACTAATCTGGTACGGGGTGATCTTCTCGAAGAGACTGCGCTTCCTATGAAGCTAACCGCCCACACCCCGTGTTTTCGGTCGGAGGCAGGGTCGTATGGCCGCGATACCCGCGGCATGATTCGGCAGCACCAGTTCGACAAGGTAGAGATGGTGCAGCTTGTGTCACCAGAACACTCTTGTGCCGCCTTAGAAGAAATGGTGGGCCATGCCGAGGCAATTCTGCAGGGGCTCAAGCTTCCTTACCGCGTTCTCTTGCTATGTACGGGCGATATGGGCTTTGGCGCCGCAAAGACCTACGATCTTGAGGTCTGGCTTCCTGCCCAGAAGGCCTATCGCGAGATCTCGAGCGTGAGCAACTGCGAGGCCTTTCAGGCCCGTCGTATGCAGACCCGTGTCAAGAGAGTAGGCGAGGGCGGCAAGACCCGAAACGAGTTTATTCATACCCTCAATGGCTCTGGCCTCGCAGTGGGCCGCGCGCTGGTGGCCGTGCTGGAAAACTACCAGCAGGCCGATGGCTCGGTGGTGGTGCCTGAGGTGCTGCGCCCCTATATGGGCGGAATCGAGACGCTTTAAGCCATGGATCATCAAAAAGACTTCAAGAGTAAGCCGGTTGCGAAACTGCGCGCCGAACTGGCGCTTGCCCTGCGGGCGGCGGATTATCATGGGCTGGCCGAAGGGGTCTGTAACCATTTCAGTATGGAGCTTCCCGATGGCTCAGGCCGGTTTTTGCTCAACCCGCGTGGCCTGCTCTGGCGCGAGATCGGGCCTGATGACATTGTCATGATCGATGTGCAAGGAAATCGTCTTGCAGGGCGCCACGCAGTAGAACCCACAGCCATGCACATTCATGCCGCCATACATCGGCTCGGTGGGAAGGCCTGCGTGATGCATACTCATATGCCGTTTGCCACCGCCCTTACGCTCACCCAAGACCGCCTGCTCGACACGCGCCTGTCGCAAAATGCCATGCGGTTTCATGGTCGGGTGGCGTCCGACCCGCATTACAACGGGTTTGCCCTCGATACCCGCGAGGGCGAGCGCATCGCGCGGGCCATGGGCAACGCAGACATTGTGTTTCTGGGGAACCATGGGGTGGTGGTCTGTGGTGGCCGTATCGACTATGCCTACGATGATCTCTATTACCTTGAACGGGCCTGTATGGTTCAGGTGTTGGCCGCTTCTACGGGCAGACCACTGATGCCTGTTGCAGAGACCCTGGCCGCCTATGTGGGCGAACAGAGCAATGGGGAGCGCCTGCAGTCGGAGCTCTTCTTTGAGGCGTTGCGGCGACAACTGCCTGCGCCGCGCTAGTCGTCTGCAGCTGGCTACAACGCGTGCCTCTCTCAGAAGACTTTCCTATCTCTGATGCGGCCTGGCAAGAGCGGCTTGCTTCGCTACAGCCCGCCCGCTACGCCAAGACCCGTAATCACCTCCATGGGGCCGTCTCACGGCTCTCGCCGTATATCACCCACGGGTATCTGAGTCTGCGTGAGGCGGTAGAGGGCGTGCGCGCCCATCACCCCTTGGGGCGCGACGACAAGCTTTTTGCAGAGTTTGCCTGGCGTGCCTTCTTTCATCATGTATGGGCCCACGAGGGCAGCCGTATTTTTTCTGATCTGCGCCCAGCCCTCGCGGGGGTTCGCTATGCCGCACAGATGCCCGATGATGTCATTGAGGGGCGCACTGGCCTTGCGGTGATCGATCAGGCGGTTGCCTGCCTGTATCAGACAGGCTATCTGCACAACCATGCGCGTATGTGGCTGGCGAGCTATCTCGTACATCTGCGGCATGTGCACTGGCGTGTGGGTGCCGATTGGCTCTATGGGCATCTGCTCGATGGTGACCTAGCCTGCAATCATTTGTCATGGCAGTGGGTAGCCGGTACCTTCAGTACTAAGCCCTACCTCTTTAATGCGGAGAACGTGGCACGGTACGCGCCCGCGTCGTGGCACTGCGCGGGAAGCCCACTAGACACCTCCTACGAGCATCTCGAGATGATGGCGCGCGGGGAAGACGAGGCCGGGCGTCAGCGTTTTGAAGCGCTGGCCGCGGTGCCGTCACGGGTCGCTTTCGGACTTGAGGTACCAGTTCTTTATTCGCAGCCACCATACTCTTTGTCTGAGGGGCTCTTTACCGATGTACAGCATTTACTCGCTGCTATGGGAGGGTCTGCTGGGCGTGACGGGCCGCAGTACATCGACCTCGTACACGCCTGGTCACTGGTGTCACGTCGCCGCGTCTGGGTTTCTGAACCGGCTGGGCCTTGCCTGCGCTTAGGTGTGGTGCATCTGCCCGGCCGCGCCGCGTTTCCGTGGTCTGCCCGTCGGTGGGCCTTTGTGCTCGAACGATTGCGCGCCATTTGTGATTTTGTCTTCGTTGGGGACGTTGCCGCGTTGTTGCGTGGGTTAGGCGGGTTACCGCAAGGGGTCAAGACCGCGTGTTATGGGCAGCCGGGCTGCCCCGAGACAGCACAGGTATTTCGGGCCGGAAGCGTGCTGCAGAAAGAGCCCTCCGGCTTTCTCACGGAACCTTCTCGCCCCTGCCGTTCGTTTTCTCAGTTTATTCGGGCGGTGGATGAGTGTTGACCTAAAGGTGGCCCACTGCTGCGATCAAGAGCAAGAGGCCTACCGTGGCACTGAGATGCAGTCGAAGCGTCAGCCACTCTTTGGGCCACCCCAGTTGTTGCCCATGCTTTAGGTCGGCCAGATAGAGTACGAAGGTGAGCGTTGCGAAAGCCACCCAGCGCATGGCGCCCTCGGGGAAGAACCAGATGAGCCAGGCCACCAGAGACGGAAGAACGCTGTAGACAAAGAGCCGGCGTTGTTGGCCTGGCTGCAGACTCTGGTCTGCCAGAGCGATACCCCAAGACACGGCACCCACGAAGCTCAGAATGGACACGGCGTAGAGGGCGAGCCCCTCTCGGGCGAAATTCTGAAGGGCAGAGTTATCACTGTAAAACGAAAGCGCCGTAAGACCTATAAAGGGCAGAAGCCCTCCATAACCTAACTGCCGTGCCGTGCGAAGGGCTTCGGGAGATAACGAGTTCATGCGTTGGATTCTAGCGGCTTCAGACGGTCTCAAGCAGATTTCGATTGACTTCCACCCCAATATCAGGAGTCGAGCCTGATTGAGCTAAAATACGGAGGCGCGGAGAGGTGGCAGGGTGGTCGAATGTACCTGACTCGAATTTCACCGCAGGTGAAATCGGCGGAGGGTAACTTTGCCAAGCAAAGTTATGCCGAAGCCAATATCAGGCGGTGAGCCTGATTGAGCTAAAATGCAGGGCCGCGGAGAGGTGGCAGAGTGGTCGAATGTACCTGACTCGAAATCAGGCGTGCGGGTAACCGCACCGTGGGTTCGAATCCCACCCTCTCCGCCAGTCAGCAAGGCTGCAAAAGGGTTAAGAGACTGTGAAGATTCTCTACCCACCAAAAAACCCACCATTAAGCCTTTTACCCTTTGCCGCTTCTTTGTCGGGGTAAACGGGTAAAGAATGATTTAGTAACTGCCGATACACCTCCCACCCCCATCACAAACTCCCGCCAAGCCGACCCCACCCGGGGGTACCCCCCCTAATTCGGTTGATGGTACCTAGCGCAGCCT
>CAZKWK010000012.1:0-4397 GCA_964556335.1 uncultured Bordetella sp.
GCGCGGGATTGGAGACAGTCTACGGTTCATTTATCGCTCTCTCTGCAATTGGACTAACGCTGTTTCTTCTGTCCTTGGGGTGGTTTCGACATCAGCTACAAATCAGTGCGTGAGGTGAAGAACGTAGATCAGCGCATGGAGAGAAGCCACTCTTTGAAACTCCGCACAGTCGGTCGTTCGAGATGATGAGGAGGGCAAATAATGTGATGGCCAGGTCCAGGTATAGAGGCATTTTCAGGAAATACTTGCACGAGGCGTTTATCACGCAAAAATATCTCTGCTAGCTCTAAAGACTCAAGGAATACGCCTAGACCTTGCGTAGCTGCCTCTAACCCATACCCTGCATGACTTAAAGCCAGCGTCCAGTTAAGTTGTGGGTCTCCAAGTCCTTTCGCCTTGAACCAGTCCGGCCAGGCGGGGCGATTTCGGCTGCAGAAGATAAGCGGTGCAGTCTGAAGATCTTCGAAACTATTGATTGGATGGTTGCGAAGATACTCTGGAGAGGCCAGTGGGACGAAAAGCTCTGAAAAAAAAATTTTCGACGAAAAAATCACTAGTCGAAAAATCACCTCGTCTAATCCAGAGGTCTACTGGGTCTCGGTCAAAATCGACGGGATCAAACGACGACGATAGATCGATATCGATGGATGGAAAGCGTTCTCGGAATAGTCCGAGTCGGGGAATGAGCCAAAACCGCGCAAACCCTGGTCCGGTATGGATTCTCAGAACCTTACGTCTGACATCTTTGGAGAAACATGTTGAAAGCTCTTCGAAGTTAACGAGTGTACGTTTCACAACGACGCTGTACTTTTCGCCCTCAAGGGTGAGGAAAATACAGTTGCCGACTCGCCTCAGAAGCGGTGTACCGACGAATTCCTCAAGCTTTGCAATACGATGGCTCACTGCGGGAGCGGTGATGTGCAACTCCTTAGCCGCTTTCGAAATACTCCCCTGACGAGCAACCGCATCGAATGCGGACAAAAGATGTAGCCCTGGTAGGCGCACCGGAAATCTCCGAGTTAAAAAAAGTAACTTTTCCGAAAAAAAATTTCACCCCTATAGAGAACTTCTAATCCGTCTTGGCCAGTTAAAGTTATCTCTTAAGAAAAAAAAGCGAGTTAAAGATACTCCAATCGATATTACCTACGAAATTTTATTTTGCTCAAATCTAGTTCATCGCGGAATCCATTGGCATTCGGAAATGGTGAGTCGATAACCTACCGCTCGCAATCCGCTGCGGAGGAAGCCGCCATTCAGATTCGCCCGGGGCTTTCCCAATTGAGGTTTACTGATGCTCAGGACTTCTCTTTCAAGACGGCACAGGTAAAAATTAATTCTCTGGTGCTAGGCGCACTAGCAACCAGCCCCAATCAGATGAGGTTCCGTGAGGCCCCGGACCCCGCACTCGTCTTTCCCTGGACAGGAGAGGCATCTGTTAAGACGATTGGTAGCTCTCTATTCTTACAGTCGCAAAAGACCGCACTTTTTGTCCCCTCCGGCGAAGGCAAGCACGAAGTCGTGGGGTCAAGCCGATCTGTAGTCGTCGCTCGGCTGGATCCTGTGCGACTGCGAGCGACGACAACTACGATGTTAGGGCCGCACGGGTACGAGCAGAAAATGGGTCATATGACACAGATGAAAGAACTGTCCTTGCAGCATGGACGATTCTCATTTGACGCTACGCTGCGTGCAATCGTTGCTCAAATCAATAGCTATGAAGGAAACAGCAGCCTTTTGCCGCTGTCAGGAATTGACGATGTTTTCTACAGGACACTGGCGCTCACACTCTACCCAGAGAAGTTCCTGGAGCAATCTGAAAGGTCATCAACAACGGTGAGCACGCGTCATGTGTCTCGCGTCTGCGAGTATGTAATGGCCAACCTTTCAAGACCGATCACACTCACAGAGCTCGAGCAACTGGCTCACATGTCGCGTAGGGCACTGCACAATGCTTTCCAGACTGTCTACCGCCAAAGCCCAATGGAGTGGGTCCGGGAGCAGAGGCTACTGGCTTCGCGGGCATTGCTGCACAAACCGAATGGGATACAAACAGTGACCCAGGCGCTCTACGCGTGCGGGTTTACCAATCCGTCGTTGTTCGCTTCTCTGTATTTGCGAAGGTTTGGTGAGTCTCCGTCTGTGACACTAAAGCGCTCTCTTGGGAGCCCCTAGTACAGCCAACCTTTGTGCGTTAGTGAACCTTTTTTATGGGGCTTTTACCGGAAGGAGCTTCAAGATCTCATGAAGCGCCGCCTTCTGCTGGGGTGTGAGCCGACAGATTGCTCGGATTACGGGATCGCTGGAAAATAATGATTCCGTCGTATCAACAGTAGCGGCCTCAGAACGTTTCGCACTGTTCGCTTCTGAGTCGCGTTCCGTGGTGAAAACCGCGTTGTAATCTATGTCAAGCCAGCTTGCGAATACCTCTAAGCGGGAAGAGTCAGGCAGTGTGCACCCCCGAATCCAACGGCGTGCCGTTTCGTTCGTGATGGTGGGCGTTTTTGCGCAACGTAGATTAAACTCACGCGCCACAAATCCTGCAGTTGGTAATCGCCCGTAGTTCTTCTTCAAAGACTGTCTAAAAAGATCACCGAACCGCTCGGCCACAGAGTCAAATCGGTATGTGCTGCCGTACATTTTTTATCCCTTCATAAGCTTCCGCTACATTTATGAGACCCACTCTGCGCAGATGCGCCTAAGTGACTGATAAAAATCTAGCGGAGCCTTGCGGGATCTTTTTCCGTGCCGTACAAAAGCACGTCAACAATGCCAAATATTGGTAGTGATTTGCCGAAAAGTGATAGTGGCTGGGAAAGAAGCGGGGGTTCAACGACTGGCCCATCCTGCCAGCCACCTCTTTCGACTGCGAAGCACCAGAAGACGAAATTGCTGAAATTTGGATACAAAAATTTGTCTTTACGCGCGGTTTCCAACAATGACGCGTCAGACTTTTTGAACCCCCTACCCCCCCATGGCCAACCCATAACGGAGCCCTATCGCCTGACGTAAAGGGAATCTAATAGAAAGAATAAAAAAAATTCCCGGATGAAGCAGACCGCCCGAAGTTGCTCACACGTTCGGGTTGAGCACCTTCAGAAAGGGGCATCTTTCGACGCTAATCACAGCCATTCGGATCTCCATAGACATCCTTCCCTACGAAGGTGATCATCTCCCCCGAAGGTGCTCATGAATTTATGTGAGGGTCTTCTGCGGACTTGAGCACCTTCAATCAGGACTCTTTTCGGGAGATACCCAGGAAGTACTCCAGGGTCTTAGGATCCATCCTGCAGTGGGCAAGATTTTTCTCTAAAGAATCCATCTCACCTTCTCGAGAGTGCCATTCTCGTATCTGATTTATCTGCTCTGGTAACAGATCCTCGCCTTGAAGATGCCCAATTTTTCCCAAGGTACTCGACCCTTTTTCATGAGCACCTTCGTCTTTCTTGAGCACCTTCGGCTCAAAAGTCCATCCCCAGCCTTGGCTCATCCCACACAAAACCCTTCAATGCTTAATCCGCCAGACGTTCTTCTGCCGTTCATCTCCTAGCTGGATACATCTTGACTCCTTTCTGACCTAAAACCTCAGGCAGAATGAGCCAGTGGGTAGCCTCCCAGTTTCCAGGGTCTGAGGCAAAATATTGCCTTACATAAGCCCCCCGGCACTCGACATGAACGATTCCGTAATGAAGACGGTTGTCCAAAAGTTCTATGCTGATGTGTGGAACAAGCACGACAAGTCCGTCATTCCCTCGCTGCTTCAGTCTGACTTCACATTCAGAGGTTCTCTCGGTCCCACCAAGACTGGACACGCCGAGTTTGTGGAGTACGTTGATTTTGTCCACCAGGCCCTTGGTGCATACCAATGCGACATTCTTGACTTGGAAGAGGAGGGCAAACAGTGTTTTGCCCGAATGCGCTTCTCAGGAACCCACCGTGGCGACTTTATGGGTTTCAAGCCCACAGGAAAGCAGGTCGAGTGGTCTGGCGCAGCACTGTTTTCATTCGAGGAAGGGTTGGTTGCTGACCTCTGGGTGCTCGGTGATGTGCATGGGTTGCTACAGCTGCTAGAGCGCAACCGTGAATGACGCCGTAACCCCTGCTGTGGGTCGAAAGCAAACCTATTAAGTGGACAGTAATTTGCACCCGTGGAATGCTGCGACCCGGCGTATACACCTCGCTTCCTAGAACTCGTTCAAGGCATATCGCACCATCATTGCCGATAACACCCACATCGTCAGGCCGATCAGACCGTCTTCAAAATTACCCCGGCTCTCCTTTAGCCAACGCCGACTTTCAGCTTCGGTGAGCCCGGGACGCACCAAGGTCAGCGCCTGCGCCACGGGCATAGCACCGGTCGTACACTTAATTTGATTGGCGGTGTTTGTTGCTCCATCAAC
>CAZKWK010000012.1:4407-25062 GCA_964556335.1 uncultured Bordetella sp.
GAGCGTTGAGGTGGGGTGATCTACGCAATCGCAATATGGTTGCGCTTAATCAGAACAGTCTGCCGATCGCGCACAACGGCGTCTAGTATTTCACGAGTCTTACGGGCTAGATCGGTGGCCTGTTTGAACGGACCTGCAAAGCATCGCAGGGACTAAGGCAAAACAGCGGGCCGAAAAAATACTTGACAACTTGTCATAATAGGCACAAAAATCTTTACATCGCATTACTCTGAGGAGACTCCCATGCGCACGCTCACCATTGGTGAATTCAAGGCGCAGTTTTCTGACCTGCTGACCGCCGTACAGGCTGGAGAATCTGTCGTGGTCTGTTACGGACGCAAAAAAGAGCGTGTCGCCGTGTTGGTGCCCTATGCCCAGTTTTCCGCGCAAGCCGGCAAGCGTCCGCTGGGCTTGCTCAAGGGCCGTGCCCGCTTTTCCGTCGGAAACGATTTCAAACTAAGCGACGAAGAGTTCCTTGCAGCGTGAATTATCTGCTCGATACACATGCCTTCTTGTGGGCCGTCTTCGCTCCGGAAAAGCTCAGTCGCAAGGCAAGAACAGTCATCGCCGACACCGGCCATGCGATCCACCTATCTTCCGTCACCTTCTGGGAAATCTCGCTCAAGTTTGCGCTGGGCAAACTGACGCTCGAGGGCTGCACGCCGGAAAGTCTGGTCGGCGTCGCCCGCGAGATGGGGTTGACCCTAATCGCGCCAGATGCGAATGAAACCGCCAGTGCCCATCAATTGCCCCGCATGCCGCACAGTGACCCCTTCGACCGCCTGCTGGTCTGGCAGGCCATCCAGCGACAGCATGTCCTGATTACCAAGGATGGCGAATTGCCGGCTTATACTGCGACTGGCCTCAAGGTACTCTGGTAAAGAACACACCGTCCAGCCAACGCCGACAACACCCACATCGTCAGGCCCCCGGCAGGGCCGGGACTGCCCCTAGTTGGTTGGCATCTGTCCAACGATATTCGTCTTTCCCATTTCCTTAGCGTACATGCTCAGCAGTTCATACCATTATTGGGCATCTTGGCTCTTCGATTCGCCGGGAATCATCAGGGGCTGATCCTTGCCGCTGGATCAGGCGTGTATCTTGTTGCGTGGGGTGTATTAACCTGGGCCGGCCTAAGGAGTTGATGCGAATGGCCCCTGACACAGCACAAAAGCATTTTGCGCACCGATTACAACGATCAAGCCAAGACTCAGAGTCAGATTTGAGAGGCTTTGAAGCGGGACAAGACATAATAAAAATATAGCGCTCATGAATTTCTACTCCCACCCACGGTTCCAAGAGCATTCGATGGGCGCAGGTCACCCCGAGCAGCCGGCGCGACTGGTAGCCATTGAGAAGGCGCTCAAGAAGCAGTCGCTGTGGCCTGCGCTTAACCATCAGTCTGCCGAACCCGTAGACGAAAGCCTGCTTAGACTCGCCCACACCGAAAGTCTTCTGCAGCGCCTCGCATCCCCCGTACTTGATGGCGATTACGAATACATAGATCCTGACACCTGCATCAACGCAGACACCTACGAGGCTATTCTTTTAGCCAGCGGCGCAGTGGTGCAAGCGATCGATGCCGTAATGACAGGTCAATCTCGTCACGCATTTTGTGCCGTTCGTCCTCCGGGACATCACGCAGAGCGCGCATCCGCCATGGGCTTTTGCCTTGTGAATCATATTGCGCTCGGTGCCCTGTACGCCAGGCAGAATTTTGGGCTTGATCGGATTGCCGTAATCGACTTTGATGTCCACCATGGCAATGGCACCGAGGATATCCTTGCCCATGAGGAAGGCATGCTCATGGTCTCATCGTTTCAACAGGGCATCTATCCCGGTTCAGGCACTAGGCCTAAAGGCCCCAATATGGTGAATGTTCCGCTACCAGCCGGTTCGGGTACCCGGGAGATTCGTACCATGATCGACGAAATCTGGATCCCCATCCTTCAAGCATTTCGGCCCCAGCTAATGCTTGTTTCTGCCGGATTTGATGCCCATCGCGACGACCCGTTGGCGGGTCTCGCCTGGACCGAAGAGGACTACGGCTATATCACCGATACCCTGGTTGCGGTTGCAGACACATTCTGCCCGGGTCGAATCGTCAGTAGCCTGGAGGGCGGCTATAACCTCGATGCACTCGGGCGATGTGTCGCCGCGCATATCTCTAGCCTCTTGGCGCCACAACCCCAATCGCCCCTCTAGCACTCAGAACGCCTAACTTGCCGTTGATACCGTCCTGTGAGTCATGCTGGGATGACTATGCATATCATGAGTCTTCAACAGATTCGAGGCTGGCGCTAACAAAATCAGCGCCAGCGATGCGGCCCCCCGTGGGCCGTCACGATTACCTGTCCTAAGTGGCTTATGCAGGTGATTAGGGATTCGCTTCGAAATCCACGAATACCCGGTTCATGTTTGCGCGATGGAGCTCTTCAAAATTCTGAAGGTGTGTGAACTGTCTCGGAGACATGTACTTATCGAGCGTCTCTGAAATTTGCTCCAGGTTGCGGGCGGCTGCACCAATGTTGGTAATCAGAAACTGATAGTAGTCACCAGTCTCTTTTTGGGCCTGGGCCATGTTGGTGACTCGCCCATGGCCGGGAACGACATGTTTCGGCGAAAGCGCCACCAAACGCGCAAATGCCTCATTCGCTTTGCGCACATTAGATTGGGGCAACACCCCTAACAGTCGATCGACATACACAAGGTCACCTGTGAAGGTGACAGATGCCGTAGGCAGATGGATCATGGTGTCACCGGGGTAGTGTGCGCTGGTGTCCATCCACTGGATTTGAACGCCCCCAAGGTGCAACGAAACCTCAGTGCCGGGGTGGACTACGTCGGCGTGGCGCGGCGATGTGCCCTTCATTTGGTCGCCGACAAATCGAGCCATGCCCGCCACTTGTTGTTCAGCGACGGCTCTTTGGGTCTTGACCGTGGCAGCCAAAGCATGCACTTGAGCCCCTTTGCGGGCAAAGTAATCGTTGCCCAGCCAGCGGTGATCTTGCGAGCCCGTATTGAGCACCCAGCGGACGGGTTGCGGCGTCACTTGCGCGATGGCTTTTTCCAACAAGGCTGCGCTGTACACACTGACCCCGCTGTCAATCAGGATCACGCCCTGCTCGGTGACCACGAAGCCATAGTTTGCATTGAGCCCTGCATTGGCCACGCTGCGCTGCCCAAGCGGCCCGACGATGGCGTATACCTTGTCAACGACCAATTGTGCTTGGGGCACAAAGACGGGTTCACTGGCGTGACTCGAACCCAAGAAGAGCCACGGTGCCATAAGGGTGGCCTGCAAGACCAAACGCCGGGTCTTCTGTTTAAGCATGTTGGAGCGATAAATTGATTAGTTGCAGTTGTTGTGCAGTTTCCATTTTTCTTCGTGGCCAATGGCTTTGGCAAATTCAGGTACCTTGCAACGCTCAGCCTCTGCGGAATCAAGAGGAACTAGTGCACCCTCTGTTGGCAGCACAGCCATATGACCCCTACCCGCTAGGCCTGGAGCGACAAAAACCATTACCCCAGAAAAAAGCAGGACTACAAGAATCTGAGTGATCTTCAACTGGTCCTTTGAATCTGGCATGTACTCACACGCACCACCAGGACACAACTGTGCCTGATCGGGTCTCATGCGGTTGTAGAGCCAGCATCCGATGCAGATACCAAAGGCACTTTCGAAGAACATCAGCAGCAGGCACAGGCCGCAGACCAAAAGGTTGATCGGACCGACCACATCTTTGATAACCACGAGGTAAAGCATCGTCAGTGCCAGCACGAAGCCGATGGCCCAGGCAAAGCGCTTTTGAGGCGCGCCAGTCCACTCGGGTTGCTGGCGGCGTACCAGCCACTGACCGATCACCATGCTCGGCGCATAGCGAGGGTTGATGAAAAGCCTGATCGCGAAATCGATCAGGAAGGCCACCACGAATACCCGGGTGGGTGCAAAGTTGCCCGTCAGCCATGCGTTCATGAACGAGACCATGGCGAAAAAGAATAAGAGACCCGCCGAAGCACGAACAGCGCGCTCGTTAAGAACGGGCACTCCGTATTCAGGCATTCGGCGCCCGAAGCTAAAAAATGAATTGGTCATGGCTGATTGATACGCGGCATCAGTGTTATAGGATGTGCCGACATTACCTTAAAGCCGTAGTAGTCGTAAAACTGGCGGGCACGATCGTTGAGCGCGTGAACAAGCATGGCTCGCAAATTAATGGCGGCGTCGCGCATGGCCTCTCCAAATTAATACACAACAGACACACCGATTCCAAGTGAATGTATAGCTGATGCCTATACACGGTCGAAATCCGCACGCTTACATGCATGCCCAAACTCAAGCAGCCATGGCCAGGGGCACCCTACGGTGCCAGCGACAATGGCCAAACGGTTGCCGCATTCCAGCTGCATACACCGCCAATCCTGAATCTGTACACTTTTCTCATGAACACAACACTTAATCCTAACGCGCTGATCAAAGGGGTAAATCTGCCAAGTCACAAGGCGCTCCTTGAGGCCCTCAACGAAGATGTCCGACATATGAAGAAAATAGTTTGTTCAATCGCCATCGCGGCAATGATGTCCTTGCACCCGCCCGTCTACGCGGATTCAAAGGCGGCAGTCATTGATGAGCTCGCCGGTTACCTGGAGTTTGTGGACTACGGCGGTGGCGTCATCTTTGCCGAGCAGATCCCAAAGGCGGAGTATTCCAACATGATGGTCATTGACGCGCGAGATGCCGGCCAGTTTGCAAAGGGCCATATTCCCGGTGCTGTCAATATCGAATGGCGCAAGGTACTTGAGCAGCGCGCGAGAATTCCCAAAGACAAGATGGTGCTGATCTACTGCAACACCGGCAGCCTTTCTGCGCAGGCGGGCTTTGCCTTGCGGGTCGCAGGCTAAGACAACGTCAGGATTCTGCAAGGTGGCTTTGAAGAATGGAAGGCCAAGGGCGGCCTAGATGCAAATGCGAAGGCCATGGGGGCTCTGCCGAGGCACTAGACGTCATCATGTCCGCCCTGGAGGCCGACCGAGCAACCATCCCGCCTATGCAGGAGCGCGAAGGGCTGTGATCTATCTGCTAGAACACCAGCATGCTGGGCTATCTGATCAAGAACCAGCCTCCCGATATCCATCACTGGGATAGGGGAGACCACTGTCAGGCAGCGTCCAACGGGCCATGCGCATTGATGCGGGGAACTTCGGGGAAGGTTGGTGTATCCCAATCTGTGATGTAAGGAATAGCAGGAACCTTCACGGTCGCGCCGTTCACCGTCATGTCGCGCGTTCGTAGTTGCGGATGTGCGATCAGGTCATACACAGAGTTAATCGCACCAAAAGCGGTCTGGGCCTCTGTCAGTCGCGCGATAAGCTCCGCATAGCGAAGTCGCGAAAAGATCTGCTGAATCATGTCTTCTAGTTCTGCGCGGTTCTGTGTCCTTGCAGAGTTATTGACAAACCGCGCATCGACCGCAATCTCGGGCGCCCGCAGCACAGTCTCACAGAATCGCATCCATTCCCGTTCGTTCTGAATCGAAAGCACCAGTTCGCGTCCATCGGCACAAGCAAACGCGCCATACGGGGCTATGGTGGGATGTTTTAGTCCCACGCGTTCTGGTGCCCCCGAGCCGTAGCGCGCCTGAAGATAGGGCACGGCCATGAGCTCGGCTGCAGAGTCAAAGAGCGAGACTTTGATTGCACTACCGAGACCGGTCTTCTCCCTCTGAATGAGCGCCTGCTGAATACCAATCAGCGCATTCATACCGGCAGCAATATCGCAGAGCGATACCCCTACTCTTCCCCATGGACCCGGTGCACCTGAAACCGCCACCAGGCCGCTTTCTGCCTGGACGAGCAGATCGTAGGCCTTCCTATCCCTCAAAGGGCCTGCCTCACCGTAGCCGGATATATCGCAGGTAACCAGGCGGGGATGCGCTGTGCGAAGCGCATCGGATCCAAAGCCCAGCCGTGCGGCAGCGCCAGGGGCAAGGTTCTGAATAAACACATCGGCCCCAGCGATCAGCGATAAAAGGGTGGATGTGTCCTCGGGGCGTCGCAGATCTAAGGCAACAGACTCTTTGCCTCGGTTGATCCAGACAAAATACGAAGACTCCCCATGCACCGCGGTATCGTATCCGCGCGCAAAGTCACCCTCAGGCCGCTCGATTTTGATGACGCGGGCGCCTGCGTCGGCAAGCCGACTCGAGCAGTATGGCGCAGCCACGGCCTGCTCGAGCGCAACCACGACGATGCCCTCTAATGGTCTGTTGATCATCTACGCCGACTCTCTAGAAAATGTATAGGTATCCCAATTTAAACTATCCCGTAATACATCGAAGTGTCATCCTCGCTCACCGGCTTTCTGCAAGGTGTGCGGGCATGAGTCTTCCAAAGGAAAAGAGCATGAAGCGATTGGGCGTGATTGGTGTCGGCAATATGGGCGGCGGAATGGTGGAGAACCTTCTCTCCAAGGGCTGGGATGTACATGTGCATGATATTAGCCCGGCTGTTACCCAACGCTGGCAAACACGCGGTGCGGTGATACACGATTCACCACAATCCCTTGCGAAAGCCTGTGCGGTCTTCGCGGTAGTGGTCGTAGATCAACCGCAGGTCAATGCGGTTTTAGAGGGTCCAACGGGGTTACTGAGTGCGATTGGATCAGCCCACACCATGATCTTGTGCCCTACCCTCTCACCCGACGACGTGCAGTCCACTGGGGTACGCATAGAGGCGCGGGGTGCAGCGATGATCGACGCGCCAATGTCTGGCGGGCCCGCCCGTGCCGCCAATGGCAGCATGAGCCTGATGGTGGCCTGCACCCAGCCGGTCTTTGCGCAGCACGCGAGCCTTCTACAGACGCTCGCAAACCCCGTCTTTCACGTCGGCCATAAATTAGGAGATGGCGCGCGCACCAAACTCGTAAACAATCTCCTAGCGGCCATCCATCTCGTCGGGGTAAGCGAAATACTGGACCTGGCACAAAAGGTGGGCCTGGACCCCTCGACCACCTTAGAAGTCATTGAATCGTCTAGCGGGCAGAGCTGGATCGGCAGCGACCGCATGGCACGCGCATTGAAGGCGGACTGGACCCCGCTGGCGCATATGACCCTACTTGCGAAAGATTCCCGACTGGCCCACACCATGGCAACTGCCGCGGGCTGCGACGTACCACTGGGGTCTGCGGCGATGAACGCCTTCGCTCAGGCATGCCAAAGCGGCTGGGCGGATTTCGACGACAGCGCCATGCTTGCATTTCTGCGGGGGGACGCAGTACCCACGAGCAAAACAGATTAACGATCTGCGCTGAGAACGCGACTCTCACCGATCGCCCACATCTGAATCCGCGTGGCGGGGGCGGGAAGATGTTCTTGGGCCTTCTCAAGATCAGCTATTGGTTGCTCAACGGGCTCATCACAGAGTCGAAAGACACCCCAATGCACACCCAAAGCCTGCCGCGCTCGCAAGTCTTGCGTGATCTGCTGGGCCTCGGACGGATTCACATGCTGCGCTTGCATGAACCACCGTGGCTCATAGCAGCCCACCGGAACGAGAAGCCAGTCAATCGGTGACCAGTGACGTGCCATATCTGAAAAGATGGTGCTGTATCCGGTGTCTCCGGTGTAAACCAGATGAAGGTCCTTCGTCTGGAGCCGAAAGCCTGCCCAGAGGGTCTTGTTGGTATCCCACAATGTGCGCCGACTCCAATGGTGGGCGGGAATCATCTGTAAGGTGAGCGTGGCATCGTGGCGAAGCGGCAAAGCGAACTGCATGGTGTCATACCAGTCCATCATGCGTATCGACGAAACACCCCACGCCCGAAGATAGGCATCCACCCCCAGGGGAACAACAAAGGTCGGTGGGCCGCCCGGCTGCATGTTCAGCGCCCGCACAGTGCGTGCATCAAGGTGGTCGTAATGATTGTGCGAAATGAGCACCAGATCGATGCGGGGAAGCTGCGCAATCGAGACGGGGGGATCGTTATACGCCCGTGGGCCAAAACGATCGAAGGGCGAGGCTCGTCCGCTGAGTACTGGATCGATCAACACCTGTAGCCCGTCGATCTGCAAATGCACGCTGGCGTGACCAAGCCATGTCATGCGCCAACCCAGGCCACGCGCCTTAAGAAGGTTGGGGTCTAGGGGTACCTTTGGCACCCGACTGGCGTCTTGCAGCGGTAAGTCGTGAATCAAACGCTCCCGCTGCCACGTCAAGAAATCGCCGAAACCCGGCTTGTCACGCCCCCCCGGCAGGTTTTGAAAGCCCTCTGCCGTATGGTGTGGCTTATCTAGACGGCTTTGGCTAACGGGAGTTGCGCAACCGACCAGACCCAAGCTGGCTACAAGGGACAGCAAACAGAGAGAACGGGAAACGCGTTGCATTCTTTTGAAAAGTACCAGGCTAGGAGGCAATAAAGAACGCCGGGCTGCAGCTTTTCCTTAGATTCTCAAACAGCATCAACACTTAAACCGAAGCAGACATGGAATAGACCGAAACCAAACGCTCCGGAACAGGGTGAAGATCGTTGATGCGACCGCTCTTGGCGACCTGCCCTGGCACCGCATGTCCCACAATCGCCGGTAGCCGCCGCGCAACGCTCAGTAATTGGGGGAGATCAATCCCCGTCTCGTACCTCATCGCATCAAGCATGTGAATGGCATCTTCACTGCTTATGTTGCCACTGGCGCCTGGAGCATAGGGGCACCCGCCCAGGCCCCCCAGGGATCCATCAAAGTGGGTGATACCAGCCTTGGTTGCGGCCAAGACATTAGCGAGCCCCATGCCCCGGGTGTTGTGAAAATGCAGTGTGAGCCTCACGGCTGGGAGGCGCTCTTGAAGTAGACGACACACCTGATCGACCTGATCGGGGTGGGCCATACCGGTGGTGTCGCAAATCGTTAGGCCGCGGACACCGAGATCAGCAAATTTTTGAGACCAGCGTAAGACTTCCTCATAGGGGACCTCTCCTTCCATTGGGCAGCCAAAGCTCGTTGATAAAGAAACATTCATCGGAACCAATGCCCCAAACCGTTCAATCACCTCGCTTAAGACAGAGAAACTGCGTTCGCGAGACATACGAAGATTTGCCAGGTTGTGGGTTTCTGATACCGACATCACGAGATTAAACTCATCAGGCGGACACGCTTCCATGGCCCGCTCTGCGCCCTTTACATTAGGAATCAACGCGGTGTACGCCACGCCGGGTATCCGAGTGATACGGTTCATCACCTCCGTAGCATCAGCAAGCATCGGAATAGCCTTCGCAGAGGTAAACGAGGTCACTTCAATCTGCGCAAAACCACATCGACTCAATTCGTTGATCAACGCCACCTTTTCATCGGTGGGCACGAAGTCCGATTCCATCTGAAAGCCGTCACGTGTCACGACCTCATTGAAATAAACCCGGTTTTTCATCTGCTGTTCCTTATTGAGGCTTGCCTTTTGTACGCTCATAGTTCCCCTGCATAAACCCGAAGGGCCCCTCAAGGTGAGGCAAGCAAATCCGCCGGCAAGTTCAGAATGAAATCGTTCAACGTCTTTGCATCACGCCCAGGCCGCATATGGTCACGCATCTGCAGTACCGCGCTTTCCGAATCACGCGCTTTTAAAGCCTGCACCACTGCGTCATGCTGATCGAAGGAAGCCTGCAGTCTGCCCAGGGCACCGAATGCATGCCTTCGGTAGACCCCAGTGCGAAACCGAATCCGCATGACTTCCTGCCGAAGGAAGGGATTTCGTGATCCTTGGTATATGCGCTCATGGAACTCCAAGTTCAGCTTCTGCCAGCCCTGCAAATCCTCTTCCACTGCCACCAGCCGACTCGTCTCATGCACGGCAAAGAGCTGCTGTCGCTCCTCCTCTGGCATTCGCTCACAGGCCAGACGAACCGCAACCGCCTCAAGCTCCGCGAGGAGTTCCCAGAGGCTCAGTAGCTGCTGCAGATTCATTTTCGCGACAGTGCTGCCCCCGCGAGGCATATTGGTGACCCATCCCTGGGCCTGAAGCTGTATGAGGGCCTCTCGAATGGGTGTCTTGGAGACGGCGAACCGCTCGGAGAGCGTTCCCTCATCAATAGGATCGCCAGGCAGCAGATCTCCCTTAGAAATCGCCTCTTCTAGGTGCGCGCGGATCTGATCGCTGACTTTCATCTTGGTTTTTTCCCAGCCGTATTAGGGCTAACACTTATATTTGAGAATAGTTCTTTACATATTTAGGGTGCCTGAAGATATATTTACACATAACCAAGGTGTATTCCCAGTTTTCTTTAAGATTTTTATGCCCAAGATTCAGGCCTCGTCGGCCCTCTCCCGCTTTAAAGTAATTGATCTCTCGCGCGTGCGGGCAGGCCCGAATTGCGTACGGATTCTTACGGACTTTGGCGCGGACGTCGTGCGGGTAGAACCACCCGAGGGGGTCGACCCTAACGAGGCCATGTTCGCAGCCAATCGGTCCGGGGGAGATTTCCAGAACATCAACCGAAATAAGCGGTCGATGACGCTGAACCTCAAGAAAGACGGCGCCCTGGACGTTCTTAAACGTATGCTGGCGAGCGCTGATGTGGTCGTTGAAAACTGGCGGCCTGATGTGAAGCAGCGCCTGGGACTCGATTACGAGTCCATGAAATCCATTAACCCGCGCATTATTCTGGCCAGCATCTCCGGCTTCGGACAAGATGGCCCTTATGCCTGGCGCCCCGGGTTCGATCAGATCATCCAAGGCATGGGCGGCCTGATGAGCGTCACTGGCGAACCTGAGCACGGGCCGGTAAGAGCGGGCCTCGCAGTGGCAGACCTCAGCGCTGGGCTCTACTGTGCAATCGGCATTCTCGTTGCGCTGATCGAGCGCGAGACTTCTGGCCAGGGCCAGTGGGTGCAGAGTTCATTGCTCCACTCCCAGATTGCCATGATGGATTTTCAGATGGCGCGCTATCTGAACGATAACGACGTGCCAGTACAGGTGGGAAATAACCATCCGACGAGCTCCCCGATGGGACTCTTTGAGGCAAGCGATGGCTGCTTTAATCTCGGCGCCTCAGGTGAAGGAAATTGGAAGCGATTCTGTGAAGTCGTCGAGAAGCCGGAGTGGCTTAACGACCCCGAGTTCCGCACGGAACCACTACGCGTCAAGAACCGTGAGCGCCTCAATGCGCTACTGGCAGTGGAATTTTCTAAGAAGACCGTACACCAGTGGGTATCGCTCTTGAATAAGGCGGGCGTACCTGCGGGCCCCGTCTACAGCGTCCCTCAGGTTTTCGAAGACGAGCAGGTCAAACATCTGCGGGTTACCGAGACCCTGCCCACGCAGTTTGGGAAGGCTATGCACTTTATTACCCAACCCGTGATTCTGAGTAGAACCCCCTCAAAAGTGGTCGCACCAGCACCGGGATGGGGCGAACATACCGATGAAGTGCTTATGGATCTCGGATACTCAGAGGCCGAAATTCGTGATTTTCATACGCGGGATGTGGTGTGACGGCGGGCCGCATTGATCTCTCGCTACAAGGTCAGGTCGCCCAGGTGACGATTGATGACATCCCGCGGCACAACGCGATGTCCTTGGCAATGTGGGAGTCGCTCTTTTCTGCCTTTGAAACGATTAACACAGCGACAGATGTGCGCGTCTGCCTGCTCCGAGGCGCAGGCGAAAAGTCGTTCGTTTCAGGCGCCAACATCAGCGAGTTTGAGACACAACGTAATTCTGAAGCGGCAGTCGCCCAATACAACGAAACGGTTCGCAAGGCCCAAACGGGGATCCTTCGCTGTCGGGTACCAGTCATCGCGGCAATCAGCGGAATCTGCTACGGGGGCGGTCTTGGTCTGGCGCTCAGCTGCGACCTGCGCTACGCCTCACCAGAGACCCGATTTCGTATGCCTGCAGCACGCATGGGTCTGGGATACGACAGCGACAGCATGCGCGTGATTCTGCAAAACCTCGGACCACAGGCCACTGCTGAGCTCTTCTACTCGGCCCGGGTCTATGACGCCCTACAAGCCCAATCCATGGGAATCATCCAATCAGTCGTAGACAACGTCTTTGACTACTGCGCTGACTTGGCACAGGAAATCGCCAGTAACGCTCCCCTCACGATCCAAACAGCAAAAAAGACACTTATTGCACTGTCTGAAGACACCGATATGACGTCAGTGAAAACCGCCATCGACGCCTGTTTCAGAAGTAAAGATTATGCGGAAGGCCGGCTGGCTTTCGCAGAAAAGCGGTCCCCTCATTTCACCGGCCATTAACCAGGAGCACTTCCATGAAAGTTTTGACATCACTGATTGGCCTTGCCCTGTCGGTCTCGACAGGCATGGCCCTGGCGTTGGGTCCCGCCCCTGCGCCCTTGAAAGAAAAAGCCACCCTCACCGTAGGCTATGTGAAGGTGGGTCACCTCTCCCCCATGTTGATGGTGGAAGAGGAACTGAAAAAGATGAATATCGAAGTCAAGCGCGCGGAGTTCGTACGGTACGCTGATGCCCGTACTGCGCTGCTCTCTAATTCAGTAGATGTATCCGCCGTGGGTGCAGGCGATCTCGCGATCGTGGCCGCCCAAGGGAGTAAAAATCTCATCGGCCTGACGGGCGTCGGCAGTTCGCCAAAGTACCTGGTGGTGCGTAAGGGCGTGAAGATCGACGACTGGTCGGACATCAAAGGCAAGAAGATTGCGATCGCCCCAGGGTCGGCCGTCTGGTTTCAGTGGGCCATGACCCTTATTGAGAAGAATGTCCCCTACGATTCGTTTACGCCAGTGAATGTGCAGGGTGGTGGTACAGCTTTTGTGCAGGCTATGAAGCGCGGTGACATTGATGCCATGGTTCTCTGGGAGCCGTTTGAGTCGCAATCCGTTGCAGAAGGCGACGCCTACTTTGCACAAAAACTTGAGTACAGCCAGTCGCGTGCAGTTGGTGCCGAGCTTGGCATGCTGGCCGCTTCTGGGGAAGCCATGGCCCAAAAGAAGGAACTCGTACGTCGGTTCCTCTGGGCGTATTTGAAGGCCGAAGACACCCTGAAGAAGAGCAATGACGCGTTTGCCGATGCGTACTCCAAGTACACAGGTCTCCCAGTGAACGTGACGAAGGAATCTGCCAAGATCATCAAGCTCGGTGGGGTTTTGAATCGTGATCAGGTCTCGCGTCTTGCCGAAGCCGCGTTCAAGCAGGGGATCGTGCAGAAAGAAGTGACAAAAGAAGCCGCTGCACTGTACGACGACTCCCTGGTCGTAGAGCTCAAAAAATAATTTCCCCATACCCCTATGGCAACCACCTCTCTCAATAGCCTGCGTCGGATAGTCCTTGGCGTTATCGTACCGATCTTGGTGTTGGTCGTCTGGCAGATCGTAGGTAGCCGGCAGAATATGGCCGGCATCCTGCCGCCACCGACTCAGGTTCTTGAGGGCTGGCATGGGTGGATTTTTGGCTCACCAGGCCTGGGGCTGAATCCATACCTCGGGTCTTGGCTCTCAAATGTGCAGTACTCCTCTATGCGGGTGGCGCAAGGATTCTTCCTCGCCGCCCTCATCGGAGTTCCCCTCGGACTTCTGATCGGCTGGAGTCGGCTCATCCAGCAGCTATTCGACCCAGTCATCCAGAGTCTTCGTCCAATCCCTATTACGGCCTGGCTGCCCTTCTCGATTGCCATGTTCGGCATTCGTGACATGGGCGCCATCTTCTTAATCTTTCTTGGGGGCTTCTACGCCATCGTGGTAAACACGACACAAGGTGCGCGTGACGTCGAACGAAATCTGGTGCGTGCGGCCCTCATGATGGGCGCCAGCAAAAGACAGTTGCTCTACCGGGTGGTACTCCCCGCGGCGATGCCCTCAATTTTTACCGGTCTGCGTATTGGCCTTGGAATTTCTTGGACAGCGGTCATCGTCTCCGAAATGGTGGCGGTGAAATCCGGCCTCGGTTATGTGCTCTGGGATGCCTACTACGTCGGCCGCATGGACATTGTCCTTGCCGACATGGCCTCAATTGGCATCATGGGATTTTTAACCGATCGTCTCATCGTCTTTATTGAACACAAGGTTTTGGTCTGGCGCATCCTGCAGAGCCATTAAAAGACATGTCCCATATCTCTATTGATAAGCTCTTTAAGACCTACCCCGGCAATCCACCGGTAAAGGCGCTCGAAGACATTGACCTCAAAGTATCCCCGGGCGAACTCATCGCCTTGCTAGGCCCATCGGGCTGCGGGAAGTCCACGCTACTCAACCTCATCGCTGGCTTCGAAAAACCAACCCAGGGCACCTTGCTTGTGAACGGTGGAGAGGTTCTCTCCCCAGGGCCCGACCGCGGCGTTGTCTTCCAAGAGGCTGCCTTATTCCCATGGCTCAGTGTCTGGGAGAACGTGATTTTTGGCCCAAAAGTGCAAGGCATGGCAAGGAGCGAGTATGAGGACCGTGCCCACGAGATGTTAAAGATCGTAGGGCTCAGCGATTTTAAGAACCACCTTCCGGTGCAGCTCTCCGGTGGTATGCGCCAGCGTGTGGGAATCGCTCGCATTCTGACCCTAGGCTCCCGCGTTCTTCTTATGGACGAGCCCTTCGGTGCACTTGATGCGCAGACACGACTGACGATGCAGGAGTTATTACTCTCCGTCTGGCAGCAACTCAAGCCCACGATCATTTTCGTAACCCATGACATCGATGAAGCCATATTCTTGGCGAGCCGCATTTACGTCATGTCGGCGCGTCCCGGCCGCATTCAGACATCCATCACGGTACCCCTGGGGCGGCCTCGCACGGTAGCCGACACAGCGAGTGAGACGTTCTCTGCACTCAAGCTTCAAATACTGAACCTCATTCGGCACTAATGACTATGGCAAACCCGCGTATCCCCTACTGCTTCTCCGATGATGGTCCTCCCCTAAAAGCCATGCCCGAGGGGGCCATCATGGTCCACCTCGTGGTGAATGTTGAACACTGGCAGTTTGAGTCGAGTATGCCGCGTACCATCATCACTCCGCCGCATGGGAAAGAGACTGTTCCAGACGTTCCCAACTTTAGCTGGGCAGATTACGGTATGCGTGCAGGTCTCCCGCGTATTCTGCAGGCCATTCAAGAAAGAGGCCTTCCTGCCTCGACAAGCATAAATGCAGGAGTGATTACCGCCTATCCCCAGGCCGCCCACGCCATGCGGGAGATGGGCATGGAATTCGTGGGGCATGGCGTACATCAAAAAAGCCTCAATCACAACCAGGGCGAGTCTGAGGAGACACTGATCGCCAAGAGCCTCGAGATAATTTCCAACTTCACGGGAGAGCGTCCTAGAGGCTGGCTGAGCCCTGGCCTACGAGAGACCTTTGACACGCCAGAGCTTCTGAAGAAGCAAGGGGTTGAGTACGTCTTCGACTGGGTCATTGACGATGTACCGCATTGGATGCAAACAAAGGAGGGACCCCTATTGGCCCTTCCCTACAACCTAGAGATCAACGACTCGATCGTCTATGCCATAGAGAGACATACGAGTGATGAGATGTATGAGCGACTCGTACGCACCCTGACCCTCTTTGAAGAAGAAGCAAAGCGTCGGCCCCGCGTTCTGGGCATCGGACTACACCCCCATCTCATCGGTGTGCCGCATCGATTTGGAAGCTTCCAGAAAATGTTGGATCTGCTCATGAAGTCATCGAATGTCTGCTTTGTGACCGGAGGGCAGATCGCCGATTGGTTCACGGCACAGGTTCCTGCTCCGGCGGCCTAAGCCAAAGTCAGCACATCATGAACCTACAGATTGCAGATAAGCAGGTCGTTGTTACAGGTGGCTCCAAGGGTATTGGTCTCGCGATAGCGCTGCAGTTTGCTCGTGAAGGGGCTAAACCGGTGCTGGTGTCACGGAACCGCGAAAATCTCACCCACGCCCTCTCCCGCTTTGCGACAGAGAAATTGCCCGATCCGCAGATCGCAGAGATCGACTTATCCGTAACGGGCTCCGACGGTGCGCTTTTCGACCACTTTCCCAACGCCGATATTCTGGTCAATAACGCGGGGGCGATTCCTGGCGGCAGCATTCATGACATCTCCGAAGAGGTCTGGCGGTCCGCCTGGGAACTCAAACTCTTTGGCTATATCAACCTCACCCGACACTATCTTGCTGCGATGGAGGCGCGTGGTCATGGCGTTATCTGCAACATTATCGGGATGGCGGGGGTTGCCCCACGCTACGAGTACATCTGTGGCTCAGTAGCCAACGGTGCGTTAATTGCCTTCACCAACGGCATCGGCGCTGGTAGTGTGCGAAAAGGCGTGCGGGTATTTGGAATCAACCCCTCGCCCACGCGGAGCGATCGCATCGAAGGTGTATTGAAGCAGCAGGCTACAAGCAAACTCGGAGATGCGAGCCGATGGCAGGAGATGATTCAGAAGCTTCCCTTTGGTCGACTCGCCGAACCCGATGAAATCGCGGGACTTACCGTTTATTGTTGTTCTCCCCAATGCGGCTATCTGAGCGGTACCGTCTTAAACGTCGACGGCGGACAGTTTTACGCCCCCAACTAAGTTAGAGAATGATGGATACAGAGAATAATTTTGAGCTTCTGCGCGACGGCGTACGGCAGGTCGTTTCCCAGTTTGATTCCCGTTACTGGCAGGAGATTGACGAGGCGCGTGCATTCCCAGAGAAGTTTGTCGATGCCCTTACTGCGGCAGGCTGGCTTTCGGCGCTCATTCCTGAGGAGTACGGAGGCTCTAACCTCAGCCTCGTAGAAGCCAGCGTGATTATGGAGGAAATCAATCGCGCAGGCGGTAACTCGGGCGCATGCCACGGGCAGATGTATGTGATGGGGTGCCTCGTACGGCATGGTTCCCAGGCCCAGAAGGAGAGCCTGCTCCCGCGCATCGCCAGCGGTGAACTGCGTCTTCAGTCGATGGCAGTCACAGAACCCACCACCGGAACCGATACCACGCAACTCAGAACCATGGCTGAGCGAAAAGGGGATCGCTATGTTGTCAACGGGCAGAAGGTCTGGACGTCGCGTCTTCAACATTCGGACTACATGCTTCTGCTAGCACGCACCACGCCGCTCGCAGAGGTGAAGAAGAAGTCTGAGGGGTTATCTGTTTTTCTCGTCGACCTCCGGGAGGCCGTGGGTAAATCAATTACTGTGCGCCCCATTCGTAACATGGTGAACCACGAGACAAATGAGATTTTTATCGACAACCTGGAGATTCCCATTGAAAACCGTATCGGTGAGGAAGGAAAGGGACTGAAGTACATTCTCGACGGACTGAATGCCGAGAGAATTCTGATTGCTGCGGAATGTATTGGAGACGGTTACTGGTTTATTGAGAAGGCAAAGGAATATGCGAACCAGAGGGTAGTATTCGATCGCCCGATTTCCAAGAATCAGGGTATCCAGTTTCCGATTGCGCGTGCCTTTGTGAACGTAGAGGCAGCGAGCCTCATGCGATACGAGGCCGCGCGACTCTTCGACCGCCAGCAGCCCTGTGGCGCGCAGGCAAACATGTCAAAACTGCTCGCGGCGGATGCCTCCTGGGAGGCCGCAAATGTCTGCCTGCAGACCCACGGTGGATTTGGCTTTGCGGCAGAGTACGACATCGAGAGGAAGTTTCGCGAAACCCGGCTCTACCAGGTAGCACCGATCTCCACGAATCTCATCCTCTCCTATGTGGGTGAGCATGTATTGGGCATGCCCAAGTCTTACTGAGCAAGAGACAACTATGGCCTTACCGCAATCGTGGGACACCTTAGCACTACAGTTTCGGGACGACCATGTGCTCCAGGTCACACTAAACCGGCCGGATGTTGGCAACGCAATCAACACCCGTATGGGGCAGGAGCTACTTAGCCTTGCCACGCAACTCACAGAAGATGCCCAGGAAATTCGCTGCATCGTTCTTACCGGCGCTGGCCCCAAGATCTTCTGCGCAGGCGGAGACCTGAAAGAGCGAAACGGCATGACCCGCGCGCAGTGGACGCATCAGCACGAAATCTTCGAGCGTGTCTCCTGGGCGATGGTCGACCTGCCGATCCCCCTCATTGGCGCCATGAATGGTCATGCCTATGGCGGTGGCCTGGAACTTGCGCTCTGCTGTGACTTCGTTTACGCAAGCAATCAGGCGCGCTTTGCCTTGCCAGAAGTCACCCTGGGCATCATGCCAGGCATGGGAGGCACCCAGAACCTCCCAAGAACCATTGGTGAGCGGCGGGCGAAGGAACTCATGATGACAGGGCGCGCCTTCGGTGCCCAGGAAGCGCTGGAATGGGGCCTCGTGAACCTGGTTGTGGAGCCCGACCATGTCCGTGATAGCGCGCTGAACACCGCACAGACCATCGCCCGCAATGCCCCCCTATCGATTCGGCAGGTAAAAAAGGCGGTTCGGTTTGGAGGGCAGATGGAGCTACGTACCGCCTATCGGTTTGAGATTGAAGCCTACAACCAGCTGGTCGACACAGAGGATCGCAGAGAAGGCGTTCTCGCATTTAACGAGAAGAGACCGCCCTATTTCAAAGGGAAGTAGTGAACGACAGCGCTTCTGGTCCCTGGAGCGCATGGCTCGTACGGTCGCTCAATCGGCCAATCTCCGTAGGGGCCCGTGTACGGGCAGCCCTTCATCTGCTTGACTGGATGGGATGCGCCCACCGCGGCAACACAGGTGAGGTGGGGGGTGTTCTGAAGCAATGGACAGGCAGGCAGGCCTCAGGGACGAGTTGGGCCTGCGGCAGTAATAACGGTTTGCAGGCATCCGACGCGATCTTCTGGAATGGGTGCCTCGGCTCTTGTGACGAGATGGACGATGTGCATAGAGAAGCCGTAGTACACCCTGGAGATATCGTCATCCCTGCCGCCCTCGCTGTGGCACAAAGAGAAAGGGCGGACGCCTCTGCGTTCCTCGATGCCATCGTTGTGGGCTATGAGACGACGATTCTTCTTGGCCTGCTTGCCGACAAGAGCCACTATGCCCACTGGTACACCACGGCAACGGCTGGGGTATTTGGCAGCGCCATGGCCTCGTCACGACTCCTCGGCCTGGATACCCTGCAGATGCAGAACGCCCTGGGCTTAGCGGGGTTGCAATCGTCTGGAGTCTGGCAATGTCGATTGGAGGCCGGGCTGGGCAAGCAGCTTGCCGCGGGACACAGCGCACAGGCAGGCCTCCTCTCTGCAGACCTCGCGGCTGCGGGCATGACAGGACCCCTCGCCATACTGGAGGGCAATCTCGGCTGGTTGAAGGCCACCAGTGGTAACTGCGACGAGACACGGGCTCGGTCTCTACTGCAGGTTACCGATCGATCCCCGTGGCGCCTACACGAAGTGAGTTTCAAACCCTGGTCCGCCTGTCGGCACGCACACCCGGCTATTGAGTGCGCCTTACAACTCTACGCCCAAGGATGCACCGCGCAGGACATTACCCAGATCTCTCTCGATACCTATTCTGTGGCACTGTCTTTTGCGGACCAGCCACATCCCAAGACGTCCCATGAGGCGAAGTTCAGCCTGCAGCACGCAATCGCCTGGTCTTTGGTCCACGGAAGCTTCGGCCTCGAAGCGACGTCACTAGCCCATCTCAGTGATCCCGCCTGTACTGCCTTACGTGCCCGTGTGTCGCTGAATGTGGGCGCGGAGCAAGAGGCTGCCTATCCACGACGGTTCGGCGCGCGTCTGCATGTTCGCACCAAAGGCAATAAGGCGATGACTTCGCAAGTGGTCCACGTACTCGGAGACCCTGAGAATCCGCTACACCCAGAGCAGGTGGAGGCAAAGGCCATCGATCTGCTTTTGGCAAGCGGATGGACGCGCCAGCGGGCGGAGACACTTGTTTCTGCCTGCCGCCATCTACCGTATCAAGAAACGCTCGATCCACTTTGGCACTGCCTTACCGACAAAGACTAGCGCCCGAGTTCATTAAGCTGAGGTGCAAGGGACAGTAACCGTTCGTCCTGGCCGGGCGGTGCCAGAAACTGGCACGATGTTGGCAGCCCCTCGGATGGAGAGGGAAACGACAATGCGGGCGTACCCAAGATATTCGCGAGACAAGCAAAATCTGCCTGATTAGGCGGTACCGCGGTACCATGGGGGAATGCAGTACCGGGCGTTGTCGGCAAGAGTAAGACATCGATACCAGAGAACATCTCATGAGATTGTCCACGCAGCGCGCGCAACAAAGACCGGACACTCTCCCGCTTGTCCTCTGCGATCGCCGCACCATATCGAAACATCTTCTGCAACTCTGGGCTCAGCCCCAAAAGGTTGGGACCAAGAGCCTCGAGCCAGTACTCGGCACCCTCCCACTCGCTCAGAAGAAAAGCCCCCAGGCGCGCGGATGCGGGCGACCATCCCGGAAGATCAATGCCGCAGAGTGCTGCACCATGGGCCTCTAACGCCCGTTGGGGTTGCAGCCAGCCCGCACGCACATCAGAGGCCAACGCGACCTGCTCAACCTGCCGAGGTATCCCCACCCGAAGGGACTGCCACGCCCTGTCCGGTGGCCGGAGTCGCGCGGGAAGTCCTAGGAGACAGGCAGCAATATCAGCCAGGTCTGAACCCGTTCTCGCCAGGGGGCCGGCGACGTCAAGCGTAGGACTCAACGGAATGACCCCATCCATAGACACCCGACCACGGCTTGGAATAAACCCCATGACACCGCAGTGCTTCGGCGTCGGTCATGACGCCGCGGGAGGTGGTCAGGATGGAGAC
>CAZKWK010000013.1:0-24241 GCA_964556335.1 uncultured Bordetella sp.
CCGGGCATTGGTAGAAAACAGGAGACGAAAGTCTTTTTCAGACGACGCAACTTGTAATAGACTTCTTGCACCATCGCAGCGAGGCATCCCGAGGAACTCGGGTTTTGGTCGCGATGTGTTTCTGCTTACAGCGCCCGCAGTGGTAGGCAGGTGGTGTCCTTTTGAGCGTCTATGGAAGCCTTCCTGCTTGATTGGGCCAACCTGCTTCTGCGATGGCTGCATGTCATTGTCGCGGTGGCTTGGATTGGCGCCTCGTTTTATTTTGTCTTTCTCGACTTAAGCCTCGTGCCGCCGAAGGGAGACAACCCCGACCGGGTCTATGGTGAGATCTGGGCCGTGCATGGGGGCGGCTTCGATCACGCACGCAAGTTTATGGGCGCGCCGCCCTATGTGGGTGGCCACCTGCACTGGTTCTACTGGGAGAGTTACTTCACCTGGATTACCGGCTTTCTGCTGCTCTCGGTCTCGTATCTCTGGAACCCCTCAAGCTATCTCATCGATCCCTCGGTGGCGGCGCTTACCGATGGCCAGGCCGTGGGCATTGTGCTGGCCATGCTCGTAGGCTTTTTCTTGGTCTATGAATTGATTTGTCGCTTTGCCGCGAAGCCAGGCAAGGGTGATGGCATTGTGGCAGTCTTGGTGGCCCTGGCTGTAGCAGGGGCTGCCGCAATCGCCACCGAACTCTTCTCGGGGCGCGCGGCCTTTCTCATTACCGGCGCCATGATGGCCACGGTAATGTCTGCCAATGTGCTCTTCTGGGTGATTCCCGGCCAGAAAAAGATGGTGGCAAAGCTTCAGGCCGGCGAAGAGGTGGACCCCTTGCCGGGAATCATCGGCAAGCAGCGCAGTGTGCACAACACCTACTTCACCCTGCCTGTCCTCTTTGCCATGCTCTCGAATCACTATGGGTTCATTACGGGGCATGAAGACCGGCTGGTGCTGCTGCTGCTCATCATGGTGGGCGGGGCACTGATTCGTCACTTCTTTGTGCAGATGCATGGCTACAAGCTCGGGCGTGTGGGTCATCCTTGGCCCTACCTGTTGGCAGGCCTGGCCCTGCTGGTGGCGGCGATTGCGGTCTCGGTACCCGCGCCGAAGACGCCTGTAGCGGCCGGGGCGCCTGCTGCAACCACCTCGGGCAACTCGACAGCGGGACCGATGGCCACCGGTAATACCTTGCGCATCCAACAGATTGTGTCGCAGCATTGTTTGCAGTGCCATGGTGCCGCGGTACAGATGAAGAATGTGCGCCTGGATTCCCCGGAAGAATTGCAACGTCATGCGCTGGCCATGTACCAACAGGTGGCCGTATTGCGTGCCATGCCCATGAACAACCTGAGCCAGATGTCAGACGAAGAGCGGCAGACGGTGGCAGCCTGGTTTAAGGCCGGGGCTCCGGTGGACCGTGAGTTCTAGAAAGCCAGCGCCCATCGTGTCTACCGTGCCTACTCCGCCAACAGCGTCGCATTCCTCACACGCACACCAGTCTGCATTGCGTGATCTGATCGGCTATGGGGCTCATCCGCCGCAGGCCCGGTGGCCAGGCGGTGCGCGCCTGGCGGTGCAGTTTGTACTCAATTATGAAGAGGGTGGCGAGAACTGCGTGCTCGATGGCGATGCCGGTTCTGAGACATTCCTCTCGGAACTCTTTAGCCCCGCGAGTTACCCCGACCGTCATCTCACCATGGAGAGCATCTACGAGTATGGCTCTCGGGTTGGGGTCTGGCGCATTCTCAAAGAGTTCGAGCGCCGTGGGCTGCCCATGACGATCTTCGGCATTGGTCTGGCCTTAGAGAAGCACCCCGAGTTGGCCCGGGCCTTTGTCACGCTCGGCCATGAGGTCGCGGGCCATGGGTATCGCTGGATTCATTATCAGAATGTCGATGAAGCCACCGAGCGGGCGCATATGGCCCAGTGTGTGGCGGCGATTGCCCAGACCTGTGGCACCCGCCCCTTGGGCTGGTACACCGGACGCGACAGCCCCAACACCCGGCGGCTTGTAGCCGATGAGGGCGGCTTTCTCTACCAGAGCGACTACTACGGGGACGATCTTCCCTTCTACATCGCGGTAGAAACCACCGATGGCCGCACGGTGCCGCAACTCGTGGTGCCCTATACGCTCGATAACAACGACATGCGGTTTTCCTTGCCGCAGGGCTTCTCCCATGGCGATCCGTTCTTTGCCTATCTGCGCGATGCCTTCGATGTGCTCTATGCCGAGGGGGCGGAGACGCCACGGATGATGAGTATTGGTCTGCACTGCCGGCTGGTTGGCCGGCCGGGGCGGTTTCTGGCCCTTCAGCGTTTTTTAGACCATGTGCAGAAGCACGAGAAGGTCTGGGTCTGCCGACGTGTGGATATTGCGCGGCACTGGTTGGCGACACATCCGTTCGTGGATCTTTCTAAGAAATAGCCGCAATCATGAACCCCGTCGCTGCCCAGACTGTTAAGACGATTGGCTTTGATGCCTTCTGCCAGATGTCGGCGGCCGCAGCCCAGGAGGCGCTTGCAGGGGTCTATGAACACTCCGACTGGATTGTGGTGGATGCGCTCAAGCACCATCCGTATGCCTCGCTGCCCGCGCTGTTGCTCGGCCTGCAGCGGACGGTAGACGCCGCATCAGTGGCGCAGCAGCTGGCCCTGATTCGCGCCCACCCGCCGCTTACGGGCAAGGCAAAGATTGGCGCCGATCTCGCCAGAGATTCACAAAATGAGCAGTCGCTGGTGGGCCTCGATCGCTGCAGCCCGGAGGAGTTCGCCGCCCTGACACGTCTGCACGCCGCCTACGAAGAACGCTTTGGCTGGCCGTTTATTCTCGCGGTACGCGGCCCGCGTGGCACAGGATTGTCGCGGCAAGAGATTATTCAGACCTGGGAGCGACGGCTGCTTGATTCAGAAGTATCTGAGCGTCAGGAGTGTCTGCGGCAGATTCATCGCATTGCCGAGATGCGTCTCTATGAGCGATTTGGCATGCAGACTATAGACGGCGATCAGGTCTGGGATGACTGCCAGCGGCTTGCTCAACACTCGGAAACCAGCGATGGCCTCACAGTGACATTTCTTTCCCCTGCCCACCAGGCCTGCGCCGACACGCTGCAGGTCCTCTTTCGGGAGGCGGGCTGCGACGAGGTGGCGCGCGATGCCATTGGCAATGTGGTGGGTCGTTATTACGGCAGTCAGGGGGCCTCAGGCCCCTTCTTGCTTACTGGCAGCCACTACGACACAGTGCGCCGTGGTGGGCGGTATGACGGACGCCTGGGCATCGTTGTGCCGCTGCAGGTGGTGCGCGGTCTCTCTTCCGTGGGCGAGCGCCTTCCCTTTGGTATCGAGATCGTAGGATTTTCTGAGGAAGAGGGCGTGCGTTATGCGGCCACCTTCTTGGGCTCGAGTGCGCTCACCGGGGGTTTTCAGGCGTCCTGGCTCGACATGGTCGATACCCAAGGGGTGAGCCTGCGGCAGGCGCTCTTTGAGGCGGGCCTTGCCATCGAGGCCCCTGCGATCAATGCCCTTGCGCGGGACCCCAGGCGGTACCTCGGCTTTGTCGAGGTACACATTGAGCAGGGCCCGGTGCTCAACCACAAGGGCCTTCCCTTAGGCGTGGTGACGGCGATTAACGGCAGCCTGCGGTATCGCCTGCGGCTGCGCGGCCAGGCCAGCCATGCGGGTACCACGCCGATGGACCAGCGGCGTGATGCCGCCTGTGCTGCCGCCGAGATTATTCTTGCCACTGAGACGCGGGCCCGTGCAGCTCCTGGGTTAGTGGGTACGGTGGGCATGCTGCAGGTACCGCAGGGGTCGATCAACACCGTGCCGGGTCTGTGTGAACTCTCGCTCGATCTGCGGGCGCCCAACAACGAAGACCGAGATGCCCTGGCCCGCGATGTGCTCGCGACGGTGGCCTCGGTCTGTCAGGCCCGCGATGTGCAGTTCTCTGTGGAAGAGGTCTTGCGTGCCTCGGCAGCGCCCTGCGATGCGCGGCTGCAGCGTCTGTGGGCCGCTGCGGTGGCTGCCTTGGGACTGCCGGTGGAATATCTGCCCAGTGGGGCTGGCCATGATGCGATGAAGATGCACGAGCGACTGCCGCAGGCCATGCTCTTTGTGCGGGGGGAGAACCATGGCATCAGCCATAACCCTCTCGAGTCGACCACGCGGGAAGACATGCAGCTGGCCGTCGCCGCCTTTCGGGGCTTTTGTCATCAACTGTCTGCCGGGTAAGAAGGAGACTATTTTTTATGGCCAAGCTCAGCACCCACGTTCTGGATACCCTCAGTGGCCGACCGGCTGCGGGCATGTCGGTGCGACTTGATCGCCGTCTTGATGCCCGCGATGCCTGGGCTCCGGTAGCCCAGACCCAGACCAATACCGATGGCCGCACAGACCGGCCGTTGCTGGAAGGCGAGACGATTCCTACTGGCCGGTATCGCCTCGTCTTCGGTGTGTCGGACTATTTTCGTGGCCTGGGTCAGAACCTGCCTGAGCCCGCATTTTTGGAAGAGGTCTCTCTGGAGTTTGGGCTGGCCGAGGCCCGCGGTAGTTATCACGTGCCGCTGGTCTGCACGCCCTGGAGTTATTCCACCTACCGTGGCAGTTGAGCAAGCGGGGTGGGCGGTGGTGCAGTTATTGCATAACTAAGACGTAGCAGCATCTTGGTGTGGTGTAGGGAAAGAAGAACGTCGATGTGGAAGCACTTTTACAGGAGATTCATCATGAGAATGTTTGCAGCCGTAGTAGGAAGTCTGCTGGTCAGTGGCAGCGTCTATGCACAGACAGCGATCAAATTTGCACTGGACTGGCGTTTTGAGGGGCCCGCCGCGCCCTATTTTGTGGCAATCGACAAGGGCTTCTATAAGGCCGAGGGGCTCGATGTCACGGTTGACCCAGGTTCGGGGTCGGTGGAGGGCATTAACCGTGTGGCCTCTGGCGCCTATCAGTTGGGCTTTGCCGACATTAATTCGCTGGTGAAGTACCGCGATAACCCGGCCAACAGCCCCATTAAGGCTGTGCAGATGGTCTATGACACACCGGCCTTCGCGATCATTACCCTAAAGAAGACCGGCATCAAGTCGCCCAAAGATCTTGAGGGCAAAGTTCTGGGTGCACCTGCGCCTGATGGCGCCTATGCCCAGTGGCCCATTTTTGTGGATGCCAACAAGATCGATGCCTCGAAGGTAAAGATCGAGAACGTGGGTTTCCCGGTGCGGGAGCCCATGCTGGTGCAAGGTAAGGTGGATGCCATTACAGGCTTCTGGTTTTCCTCCTACATGAACCTGAAGGCCAACGGCGCCTCCGATGACGACATTGTGGTCATGCTCATGAAAGACCATGGGGTCGACCTCTATGGCAACGTCATCATCGTGAACCCAGACTTTGCAAAGGCAAATCCAAAGGCGGTCGCGGGCTTCGTTCGTGCCACCATCAGGGGGATTCAGGAGACCATCAAGTCGCCCGAGACCGCAATAGACTCTCTCATGTCACGCAATCAAATCGCCAAGCGTGACGTGGAACTTGAGCGTTTAAAGCTCTCGATTGCACGGAACTTCGTGACGCCTGATGTCCGTAAGAATGGCCTGGGTGCTGTTGATATGACCCGTCTGTCGCGGTCGATCGACCAGATTGGCCTGACCTTTAAGTACACCAACAAGCCCAAGGCTCAGGACATCTTTACCTCTGAGTTTCTCCCCCCGCGTGAACAGCGTCTTGTGAACTAAACCCCGTCATCCATCCACATTACGTAAAGGGGCCGCCGCGATGGAACCTCTGGTTGTTTTGAACAATGTCTCCATGGCCTATGGCAAGGGAGCATCTGCCGTACCGGCAATTGAGGATGTCTCACTGGATATTGCGCCGGGAGAGTTCATTGCGGTCGTTGGCCCCTCGGGCTGCGGGAAGAGCTCGCTGATGAAACTCATCAGCGGGCTGCATCCGGTGTCTAAGGGGGAGTTAAAGGTGAAGGGGGAAACAGTGACCCGCCCGCTGAAGTCGGTGGGTATGGCCTTTCAGAACAGTAACCTTCTTCCCTGGCGTACCTGTGTCGATAATGTGCTGCTGCCTTTGGAGATCGTACCGCCCCATCGGCAGCGCATTGGATCGCACCGCGCGGAGTACAAACAAAAGGCGGTCGATCTTCTCAACTCGGTGGGCCTTACCGGCTTTACCGAGAAATTTCCCTGGCAGCTTTCTGGCGGCATGCAGCAGCGTGCCTCGATCTGCCGGGCCCTCATTCATGAGCCAGAGGTCTTAATGCTCGACGAGCCCTTTGGTGCGCTCGATGCCTTTACCCGTGAAGAACTCTGGTGCGCCTTGCGCGATATCCATGCGGCCCGCGGTGTGACTGTCATGCTGGTGACCCACGATCTGCGTGAGGCGGTCTTTCTGGCCGACACGGTCTATGTCATGTCGAATCGGCCGGGGCGTATTGTGAAGAAATGCCGGGTCACGATTCCGCGTCCGCGGGACCTCGACGTTACCTATACCGCAGAGTTTCAAGATGTCGTACACGAACTGCGTAGCATGATCGGAGGGAAGCACTAATGGACCGCGATGAATTCATGGTGAAGGTGGTCTCGCCGGCAGCCTTCACAATCGGGCTCTTTCTGGTCTGGGAAATTGCCTGCCGGCTTTTCGCCATTCCGCTGACCATCCTGCCCGCACCCACGGTGATATTCGCAGCCCTCGTGGAGTTTCGTGATCCCATCATCAGCAACTCCTGGGTGACGCTCTGGACCACGCTGGTGGGCTTTGCGCTGGCCACGGTGTTTGGTCTGCTCTTGGGTATTGCCGTCGGCTGGCACAAGGCCATCTACGCTGGAATTTATCCCTTGCTCGTGGGCTTTAATTCCATTCCAAAAGTGGCGGTGGTGCCTGTGCTCATCCTCTGGTTTGGTCTGGGAGAGATCCCCGCCATTCTCACGGCCTTTTTGATTTCGTTCTTTCCGATTGTGGTGAACGTGGCCACGGGCCTGGCCACGACCGAGCCCGAACTCGAAGATGTGCTGCGAGCGTTAGGCGCCTCAAAACTCGACATCATGCGCAAGGTGGGTATTCCGCGGTCGTTGCCGTATTTCTTTGGATCGCTGAAGGTGGCCATTACCCTGGCCTTTGTGGGAGCGGTAGTGTCGGAGACCGTAGGCGCGAATAGGGGCATCGGAAAACTGATGTTGGATGCCCAAGCCGCCTTTCAGGTGCAGATTGTCTTTGCGGGTCTTCTGGTGTTGGCGGTGCTTGGCATTCTCTTGTACATCGGCACGGCCCTGATTGAGAAGCGCTTCACTGGCTGGGCCTTCCGCGGGCAGAATCGATAACTGGCCAAACGGGTACTCGGCTGACTGCGAAGGCGGTAAACCGCAGACCGTACCGGTGATCTGGTGTGTTGCCCGACGCGCATGATGTGTCGGGCGGCACGCTACTTAGCTGCTACGCCGTAACCCCACCAGCATGAGGCTCGCGGTAATCGCTAGCAGCGCGAGCCCCAGTGCTGGCAGGTTGCCAAATCGGGCATAGGGCGTGGTGCCGGTCATGCCCTGCACCTGGGCAATCAAGAGGTCTGCCTCCTGCGGTACGAGTTGCGAAATCACGCGTCCCTTCTCATCGATAGCAGCAGTCATGCCCGTATTGGTGGCACGCAGGCTGGGCCTACCGGTCTCAAGCGATCGCATGCGCGCAATCTGAAGGTGCTGATGTAAGGCCCGCGTATTGCCAAACCATGCGAGGTTACTGATGTTGAGCAGGATTGTGGGCTGGTCACGGTCAGACCGCGTGGGCGCGAGAGGGCGAATAATTTCTTCGCCAAAGAGGTCCTCAAAACAGATATTGAGCCCCACACGCTGGTCGCTCACCATAAAGGCGGGCTGCACAGGCTCTCCGCGCCGAAAGTCACCCAGGGGCATGTTCATCAGGTCGACAAACCACCGAAACCCGAAAGGAATGAACTCCCCAAAGGGCACGAGATGATGCTTGTCGTAGCGGGCGGCGTATTGCCCCACAGGGTCTGCCGCACTCAAGGCAATGGCCGAGTTGGTCCAGCCGCGTGCGTCCTGCAGCGGAATACCCGTGATGACGCTGGCGCCGCTGCGCTGGGCGATACGGTGCAGGGCCTCCTTGGTACTGCTCGAGACCTGGTTCCAGGGACGAATGAGGGCGGTCTCCGGCAGCACGATCAGGTCTAGACGGCTGCCCGGATCGGCTGCCACCGCCGCTAGGCTGAGCACCGTCTGCTCCGAGGCCAGCGCATGGGCCGGATCAAACTTCATCTGCTGCGGAATCGCGGTCTGCACGAGCGCGGCCTGCAGCGGCATGCCAGTAGGCTGTGTGAGCGGAATGGTGCCGGCTACACCACCGGCCAGATGCAGAAAGACCGTGGCCAAGAGCGGGCGGGGAAGACCCTGTGCCAGCCATGCTGCCGACAACGCGGTAACAAACACCACGCCGTAGACGCCCACCCAGGGTGCGAAGCCCGCCAAGAGACTGTCAACCTGTTGGTAGCCCCAGTTGAGCCACGGAAAGCCCGTAAAGAGCACACCGCGTACCCACTCGAGAAGGGTAATGAGCCCCGCGATCGCCAAAGGGGGGAGTGAGAATCGTCGCACAAGCCAGCCCGCCAATAGTCCATAGCCAGCGACATAGGTCGCCAAGAGCACCGTAGCCAGGCCCGCCACAATCGCGGGCATCTCGCCATAGGTATGCAGGCTAATAAAGATCCAATGGAACCCAAGGAGACAGGCCGAGAGCAGAAGACCACTGGCAAGCCAGACAGCCCACTCGGTGGGTGTTTTATAGAGACGAATCAGCAGGGCCAGAAAGAGCAGCGCCCCGAGGCTCTGCAGCCATCCGGGCAGGTGCAGATCCATGGACTAGCTGCCTTCTTCTTCGGTCGTGGGTGATTCGTCGGACTCGGGGCGTCGACGAACCAGAAGCATTTCTACCATGCGGGCATCGGCACGCTGCACCGTAAAGTCGAAGCCGGCCATGTGAATCTGCTCACCGCGGTGCGGCACCCGGCCGAGATGATTGGTGACCAGGCCCCCGATAGTGTCGCTGTCTTCATCGGAGAGTTGTGCGGCAAAGGCCTCGTTGAACTGGGCAATGGGCGTGAGGGCCTTGATGCGAAAGAGCCCCGCCTCATGGGCTACAGGCAGTATGTTGTCTTCTTCCTCATCGACGTCGTGCTCGTCTTCGATGTCACCCACAATCTGCTCGAGCACATCTTCAATGGTGATGAGCCCCGCCACACCGCCATACTCGTCCACCACAATCGCAATATGATTGCGATTGTTGCGAAAGTCGCGTAGCAGCACATTGAGTCGCTTCGATTCAGGTACAAACACAGCCGGCCTGAGTAGACCGCGAATATCTTTTTCGTCTTGGGCGAGAACCCGCAGCAGGTCTTTGGCCAGCAGAATGCCAATGATGTTGTCTTTATTACCATCGGTCACCGGAAACCGTGAGTGCGCGGTTTCAAGCACGATGGGCAGAATAGCGTCCAGGGGGTCGTTGATATCGACCACATCCATCTGGGCTCTGGGTACCATGAGATCGCGCACTGCCAAATCGGCCAACTGCAGCACCCCTTCCATCATAGATACCGCATCGGCATCGATCACAGAATGCGCTTGTGCCTCTCGGAGTTGCTCGATGAGTTCTTCTTTCTCATCGGCCCGGCCAAAGAGCCGGCCAAGAAGGCGCTTGAAGGAGTGACTCAGGCCTGACGGCCTAGGGTCTGGTTCAGACATGCAGGGGCATGAGAGTTAAACACCCCACTAGTGTACCGAATACGGGTCGGGGAGGCGAAACCGCTTCATGATGCGCCGTTCCATCGATTCCATTTCCTCGGCTTCCTGGTCGTTGAGATGATCAAACCCCTGGGCATGGAGCATGCCGTGCACCAGCATGTGGGCGAAGTGGGCCGCCAGGGTCTTCTGCTGGCTTCGTGCCTCGCGCACCAATACGGGGAGGCACAAGACGAGGTCTGCAACCACTACAGGGTGGCGTTCGTAGCCAAACGTCAGCACATTGGTGGCGTAGTCTTTGTCGCGATAGTCTCGGTTGAGGCTACGGCCTTCGCGTGTGCCCACCAGACGAACAGTAATAGCGGCGCCCTCTGCCTGGGCGCCGAGGCTTGCTTCAAGCAGTCTGCGCATCCGCGGACGCGCGAGGGGCCACTGCGCCGTCTGGGCTGTGATGTTCCATTGCAGGTCAAGCAGAATTCTGCTGCTCATAGGCCTCCACAATGCGGGCGACGAGCGGGTGGCGCACCACATCGCGGCTATCAAACTCGGTAAAGGCAATTCCCCGTACAGACTGAAGTACCTGCCGGGCATCGGCCAGGCCACTCTTGTGGCCCTTAGGCAGGTCGACTTGCGAGGGGTCTCCAGTAATCACCGCCTTACTGCCAAATCCGATGCGGGTGAGGAACATCTTCATCTGCTCAGGCGTGGTGTTCTGGGCCTCATCGAGAATGACAAACGAATGGTTGAGTGTGCGCCCGCGCATATAGGCAAGAGGAGCAATCTCGATGATCTGCTTTTCGGCGAGTTTGATCACCTTGTCATAGCCCATGAGGTCGTAGAGGGCGTCGTAGAGCGGGCGAAGATAAGGGTCGACCTTCTGGGCCAGGTCGCCAGGCAGAAATCCCAGCCGCTCGCCAGCCTCCACCGCGGGCCGGGTGAGCACAATACGCTGTACCAGGTCGCGCTCCAGGGCATCGACGGCACAGGCCACCGCTAGGAAGGTCTTCCCCGTTCCTGCCGGGCCCATACCAAAGCAGACATCGTGATCAAGGATCTGCGCGAGGTACTGCCGCTGGTTGGGCGTGCGGCCGCGCAGGTCGCGCCGACGGGTGCGCAGCACCGTGCCCTCTTCTTGTTCGCTCGCCGCAACAGCAGTATCGGTGACCTCGTGATGGGGCGCCTGGGCACTCTGGTCATCGTCCTGATGGCTGGCACGTGACCGGCCACTGCCCCGATGCTCAACCATGGCGAGCTGCAGGTCTTCGAGCCGAATTGCAGAGGGGTCGTGTGCGAGTTTCTCCAGCAGGGCGGTGGCCCTGGCCACGGGCTGGGCTGCGCCGGAGACTTCAAAGATCGGCCCTCTACGACGAATGCTCACATCGAGCCCCGCCTCCACCGCCCGCAGGTTCTGCTCGAGCGGACCACAGAGTTGGGCAAGCCCCTGGTTGTCATCTTCTAGCAGGCAGAGGCGCTGTACGGCAGGCGCACGGCTAGACTTCTGCGCCGCCGGGGCAGAGGCCATCAGACCGCCTCGCCCCGCAGGCTGTGGCTTAAGGCCTCGGTGATACGCATCGGGATCATCTGGCCGATAAGGCGGGCCAGCCCAGCGAAATTGACTACCCGGTTGTTTTCAGTACGGGCCATGAGCTCGTCGGCATTCTTTTTCGCGGGGCCTTCCACCAAGACCGAGAAGACCTTGCCCACCATGGCCTGGCTCACCGCTTGGGCATTGGCCTCAATGGCCGCCTGCAGGGTCTGGAGCCGCCTGAGTTTGACTTCAGCGGTGGTGTCGTCGGGCAGCGATGCGGCCGGGGTACCGGGCCGAGGGCTATAAATAAAAGAGAAGGAATGGTCAAAGCCCACCGCCTCGATGAGCCGCATGCTGGCGGCAAAGTCTTCTTCGGTCTCACCGGGAAATCCGACGATAAAGTCGGTGGACAGCGACACATCGGGCCGTACCGCCTTGAGCCGACGCACGATGCTCTTGTACTCGAGCGCCGTGTAGCCGCGCTTCATGGCCATAAGAATTCGGTCGCTTCCCGATTGCACGGGCAGGTGCACATGGCTCACGAGTTTGGGAAGTTCGCCGTAGACATCGATGAGTCGTTGGCTAAATTCCTTGGGGTGCGAGGGGGTGTACCGAATGCGTGCGATACCCGGCAGGTCATGGATCATGCGCAGCAGGTCGGCAAAGTCGGTGCCTGTGCTGGGGTCGATAAAGGCATTCACATTCTGCCCCAGCAACGTGACTTCCTTCACGCCTTGATCGGTGAGTTCAATAATCTCTGCGAGTACATCTTCTGCAGGGCGAGATATCTCGGTGCCCCGCGTATAGGGAACTACGCAGAAGCTGCAGTATTTGCTGCAGCCCTCCATGATGGAGACAAAGGCCGAGGGGCCCTCGATACGGGCCGGTGGCAGGTTGTCGAATTTCTCGATTTCGGGAAAGCTGATGTCGACTTGGGAGCGCCCCGTGGACTTGCGCGCTTCAATGAGCGCGGGCAGTCGGTGCAGGGTCTGTGGACCAAAGACCACATCCACATACGGTGCGCGCCGCACGATGGCCTCGCCCTCTTGGCTCGCCACACAACCGCCCACGCCGATCACTAAATGGGGCTTGAGTTTTTTGAGGTCGCGGGCCCGGCCGAGGTCTGAGAAGACTTTTTCTTGGGCCTTCTCGCGCACCGAGCAGGTGTTAAACAAAATGACATCGGCCTCTTCTGGCCGGTCGGTAGATTCGAGCCCGTGCGATGCCTGTAACACATCGATCATCTTGGCTGAGTCATACTCATTCATCTGGCACCCGAAGGTGCGTACATAGACTTTTGCAGACATAGGGTCAGAGTTACCGTCTCAGGCTTATAACTGGAGGGCCACTCGCGTGGAAAGGACCATATTGTGCCTTATTCAGAACTCTTAAATCCGGGCGTTCGGCGTCGCGATTTCTGGGCCTGGGCCAGTCTCGACTTTGCCAATTCTGGGTACACCACGGTGGTGCTCACCGCGGTCTTTAATGCCTACTTCGTCTCGGTCGTGATGGCCGATAACCCGATGGCCACTTTGGCCTGGACGCTGGTCTTGTCGGTGAGTTATCTGCTTGTGATGATCAGTGCCCCCTGGCTCGGCGCCTATGCCGATGCCCGAGGCGCAAAACGCCGTCTTCTTTTCTGGGCCACATGGGCCTGTGTGCTGGCCACTGCGGGGCTCGCCCTAGTGGGTCCGGGTGATTGGCTTTTGGCCGCCTGTCTCCTCATTGTGTCGAACCTTGCCTATGCGAGTCATCAAGATCTCACCGCGGGCTATCTGCAGGAACTCTCCCCCGCGAGCCATCTCGGCAGACTCTCGGGCTACGGCTGGGCCTGGGGCTACTGGGGGGGGCTGATAGCACTGGCGATGAGCCTTGTATGGATACAGGTGCTTGCGCCCTCCATGGCGCCCTGGCTCGCTGGCACATGGGGATTCACGCTCTCAGACAGCGGGGGGCTTCCCGCCCAAGGGTTGGTGGGCGGGGCCATGATTCTGGTGGCCCTGGTCTTCGCGGCTGTGGGGATTCCTGCGCTCGTGGTTCTCGCCCAGCACGAGCGTCAGCATCCGCTGCGTGCGCATGCGCAGGCGTCTCGGGAGAACAACTGGAAGGGTGCCTGGCATCGGCTCTGGGCGGGCTGGTCGCGCCTCTCCCCAGATTTACCCTTGCGCCGCATGCTGGTCTGTGTGGTGGTCTATCAGGCAGGTGTTGCCACGGTTATCACTCTGGCGGCAGTCTATGCCCAGCAGGTCATGGGGTTCACGATGGCCAAGACAATTCTGCTCGTCTTGGTCGTGAACATTACGGCAAGTATCGGTGCGTTTTTGTTTGGAAAATTTCAAGACCGTGTCGGTCATCGCAATAGCCTTGTGATCAGCCTGCTGGCCTGGATCCTTATGGTGGCTGTTGCGGCCCTCGGGCAGACCGAGGCGATGTTTTGGCTTGCCGCTAATCTGGCGGGCCTTGCTATGGGCGCATCGCAGAGTGGGGCCCGCGCCGCTATCTCGGCACTCGGGCCTGCCGATCGGCAGGCCGAGGTCTTTGGCTACTGGGGTGTGGCGGTGCATCTCGCATCCATTTTGGGCCCCTTGGCCTACGGGCTCACCACTGCCCTTACCCAGAACAACCATCGCGTGGCGATTGCCGTGACCGGTCTCTTCTTTGTGGTGGGGCTTCTGCTTCTGCTTCGGGTGCGGTTTGATCCGCCCGCATCGCGCGATTTCTCTACTGGAGCAGAAACGACTCCATAGCAGGCCAGTGCTCGGGAAAGTCGGACAGGCTGTGGTCTGACCCTTCCACAATGCGCATGTGGCTGCCAGGGTAGCGGGCCACCATCTCGTTCCAGTCCAGTAGCGTGTCGCCCTTGGCGGCGATGAGCATGTAGCGCTCGGGCTTGCTGAGCCCAACCTCCATCGACTTTAAATCGTCGAGGTACTGGGCATGAAAATGCAGAATCTCGGGCCCATGCCATGCCTGCAGCGGGCCCACCTGGCCGACGAGATCGCGGGAGGGCCAGCAGGCTGGGTTAATGAGGGCGGCGCGAAACTGGTCGCGATGCGTGTGGCGTTCCATCAACCAGCTGGCATAAAAGCCGCCCAGAGAACTGCCAATGAGACGGGGCTGAAAGCCTTCGGCAAGCACGTGGCTGATGAGGTGTGAGAGTTGGTCAAGCGCCGCGAGTGGGGCAATATCCAGGGCGGGGCATTCAAACCGCACGCCTCGGGCGCCCAGCCATTCGGAAAGCTGCAGGGCCTTACTAGACTGCGGCGAGCTACGAAAGCCGTGAATGTAAATGACGCAGAGGTTTTTTTCGGAAACCGGGGGAGTCATCGACACCTCCTTTTGAATATGCGTGGAACAACGCGGCCGATTTAAACATGGACCGGCTGGCAAAACGCGCCAAAAGTTCGGGGATTCCCCAATGCGCCCTGACGACCCATCGGTCACACTCGTTTGAAAACGTGTTTGTGATCATCCGCTGGTGACGCTGTTTTGTGCTCTGGGGGTTCGACAAACACAATAACAACAAGCATTTCACATTGCACCAAGGAGACGACGGTATGGCCCTACGCATGCGTTCAATGATTTCTTCCCTGGCAGTCTTGGGACTCTCTACCGCACTCGGCACGACCGCAGCGTTGGCCCAGTCCACAGAAATCAAGATTTCCCATCAATGGAAGGCCAATGTCGATGGCCGTGACCTCGCTGCCCGCCTCTTTGTGCGCGAGGTAGAGAAGGCCGACCCCAGCATTAAGTTTCGGATCTACCCCGCCCAGTCTCTAGGCATCAAGCCGGTGGCCCAGCTCGATGCTCTGCAAAACGGCACGCTTGAGATGGCGATCTTCCCCATGTCATATGCCGTGGGAAAGGCAAAGGAGTTCTCTGCCACTATCCTGCCGGGAACCGTACCTAACCTCGACTTCGCGATGGAGTTGAAGAAAACGGGTTATTACAAGCGCCTGCAGGAACTCTCAGAGAAAAACGGCTTTCGCATCATCACCTGGTGGTGGACCCCGGGGGGCTTTGCTACCAAAGAAAAGGCGGTGATGGGGCCGGATTCTGTTGCCGGCATGAAGCTGCGTGCGGCAGACCCCACCTTTGAGTCGATGCTGAAGGCGGCGGGGGCCTCGGTGACGGCGATGGCGTCGTCGGAGATTTATTCGGGGCTGCAGTCCGGCGTCTTGTCGGGGGCGCTCACCTCTGCAGAGACCTTTGTCTCGATGCGCCTCTACGAGCAGACCAAGCACGCCACGATTGGCGGCCCGAGCGCCCTCTGGATGCTACTGCAGCCTCTGGTCATGTCAAAGACGGCCTGGGACAAACTCACCCCGAAGCAAAAGGAGATCTTCCAGCAGGCAGCCGATAAGTCTGATGCCTTCTTCCTGACGCTGCAACGCGAGGCCACCAACAAAATGGCAGAGGCCTATGTTGGCGCTGGCGGCACCGCCCGAGAACTGACAAAGGCCGAGTTTGATGCCTGGGTCGCCTTGGCGAAGAAGACGGCCTATCCGGAGTTTTCGGCCATCTCGCCCACGGCCAAGGCATTGATGGATGAGTTGCTCAAGGCCGCGAAACCTGTAGCCAAGGCGAAGTAGTCTGACTGCGTTTTTCCTGCGTAACGCGCGCGTTCGGTTGGTCTTTTCCTCATGACACGGCTCTATGCGGCCTTGATGAGCCGTGTCTGTGACGCGCTGGCAGTCTGCGCTGCCGCATTGCTGACTGTAGCAATGCTCGTCATTATCTGGATGGTGGTCTATCGCACGCTTGGCTATTCCACTTCTTGGGAGCTTGAGCTCGCGGTCTTCCTCATGGTCTGCGGGCTCTTTCTGGCAAGCCCCTACACATTGAAGACCCAGGGCCATGTGGGTGTGGATCTCCTCACCACCTATCTGCCGTCCTCGTGGGCCCGGCCCCTTACCCTCTGCGTGATGGTGGTGGGGCTTGGCGTCACGCTTTTTCTCACCTATCTTTGCGCAGAATTCACGATCGATTCGTACCTAAAAGGGGAGCGCACAGAGAGCGTCTGGGCGCCGCTCAAATGGCCGCTCTATGCCACCATGCCCATTGGCCTTGGGCTTACTGCCGCGCAGTACGTTGCGCAGATCGCCGAATTTTTTAACCCGCCACCTGCCCATGAATGAACTACAGATTGGCGGGCTGATTCTTCTATCGACCCTGGTGGTCTTATTCTCTGGGCTGCCGATTGCCTGGGGTTTGAGCCTCGTTGCAATCAGTTTCCTGGTGATTTTTGAGGGCCCCAATGCCCTGGCCAATGTGCCGCTTGTCATGATCGATGAGCTGGCCTCCTTCGCGCTGCTCACCATTCCTTTGTTTATTTTGTTGGGGGCGGCCATTGGCAGTACCCAGGCGGGCAAAGATATTTATGAGTCTCTGCATCGCTGGCTTGACCGCGTTCCTGGGGGCCTCGTGATCGCCAATATCTTGGCCTGTGGCATGTTTAGCGCCATTAGCGGGTCAAGCCCCGCCACGGCTGCGGCCATTGGAAAAGCCGGGGTTCCCGAGATGATCAAGCGGGGTATTTCTACGCGGCTTGCTACTGGATCTGTCTGCGCCGGAGGTACGCTGGGGATTCTCATTCCGCCGTCGATCACCATGATTCTCTATGGCATCGTCACCGAGACATCGATTGGGCGGCTCTTCCTCGCCGGCGTGATTCCAGGCATTCTCTTGGTGGTGCTGTTTGCGGGCTATGCCTGGCTCAACAGCCTGCTGCAGGCGCGTATGAAGAATATTGATCTGAAAGCGCCCGAAACGGTGCGCTATACCCTGGCCGAGAAGATCGAGGGCCTACGGCGTGTCATTCCCTTTCTTATCATCGTGGTCATGATTGGCTATGCCATGTATGGCGGCATTGCTACGCCTTCGGAGGTGGCTGCAATTGCTGCCGCCTTGGCAATGGCGCTCGTCATCGTGATCTACAAGGCCCGAAGCCGCGAAGACCAGTGGCGCATTTACCGTGAGACCGTACGCGAGTCCACCATGATTCTCATGATCATTGCGGCAGCCGCGGTTTTTTCGTACATGATGTCGCTCTTGTACGTGACCCAGACCGCTGCCCAGTGGCTCGTCGACCTGGGCCTCAACCGTTGGGTACTCATGCTGGCGATCAACGTATTTCTGTTGGTGGCGGGAATGTTTCTGCCGCCAGTGGCGATCATTCTCATGGTGATGCCCATTCTCACCCCCGTGTTGGAGGCCAATAACTTTGATCTCATCTGGTTTGCCGTCATGCTTACCATCAACATGGAGATCGGGCTCATTACGCCGCCGGTGGGTCTCAACCTCTATGTGCTCAAAGGTGTTGTGCCCTCTGTGTCGCTCAAGGAAATTCTCTTGGGTTCGATGCCCTTTGTCTATCTCATGCTGGCCTCGATGGTCATCCTCGCCTTCTTCCCGCAGTTGGCGCTCTGGCTGCCTAACCAGATGATGGGCGCGGGCTAGACTGCGCCTCTCGTATTTGGTTATTTCGGGGCGGTGGGTCGGCCTCTCGCGTGGGGCAGTCAATCCAATACACCGGGGTGTCTGCATCACTCGTTTTTTTCTCTGCATCGCACGTGTACGTGCGGCCCGAGTCGAGTGTGAGGGTGATGGGTAGTTCCGCGAGAGAGGCGATATCTAGGTAGCCCTCGGGTGTGAAGGCCACTGGTCGCTTACTGTGGGTTTGTATGGTCCGAATCCGGGCAAGCAGGTTGTCTGGAAGTCGCAATCGAAACTCAGGCGCCTGTTCTGCCTGTTGCCGCTGGTCAACCCAGTAGGCCCGCCGGGCGGCGGTGGCAAAGCGTACGTGGCCCGTCTTCCATTGCATCTCGAATGGAATCGACTCGGCGTCGAGCCGAAACTGCGCCTCGGTCCAGGCGGGGGTTCTGCCAAACGCGGCAAGGCCCTCCTGGTTGCTCGTGCGGGTCTGCCGCCCGAGTTGTACTCGAAGATCAGGATGCCCCAGTTCATGAATCACGAGATTGTGGTCGCCGACTGCGCCCCAGTGCAGCCCCTTTGGCGTGACCCAGAGACGGCTGGCCACGGAGGCATCGATCGTTGTGGGCTGGCCATGGGGCTGTCGTGCCTGGAGGGTGAGGTCTCCCCAGTGGCCTTGCTGTTGCAGACGAAGTTCCTCTCGTGCACCGGGCCCGAAGGCTTTTGTGGCGGACATCCGCGGGCTTAATGCCGAAAGACCGAGGGGTTGCTGATAGGAGAGGGCGCCACTGGTCTCACCGCCCCGTGCCTGAAGGCTACTGGAGAGTCTCGCGCGGGCAGCCGGTTTAGTGGACTGTGGCGCGGATCGATGTGGCAAGGAGAGGTGCAGGCTCAGAAACATGCTGGTCTGCGAGGGGCGGTCGGCGCTGGGGGACCCTGTCCGCAGACTTGCCTGAAGACTCATCTCTGGGCTGAGCCTTGTCTGAAGGCTCAGGAGTTGCAGTCGCGTGCGGGCCTCAGAGAGGTGCGCTGTCACGGTGGTGCTCTGGGTTAGTCGTTGGCTCATGGAGAGCCTGAGGGTCTGTCCGAGGCCTGCCTCGTGTCGAAGCCCGGCAGACCACTGCAGTCTGCTTCGGGGCTGCCCACTGAGTTCCATGCCCCCTAGTGCCTCACACTGCGTCGCTCTACAGAAGAATCCGAGATCTGCTGAGGCCAGCCGTTGCGGCCAGCGTTGGCTGGCAACGCCAAGAAAGCCTTGGAGTGTCTGTTTGGTGGTGGTTGCCCATCCCGTGCGCAGTGTTTCGTGCAGGCTCATCCCCCGGGCCCAGAGTCCTTCGAGATGCCATGGCGCCTCGGTGCCTGGGCCTGATCCGTTTGCTGTCGTGTCTTCGGTGGGCTTGCCCAGCCAGAGGTCCCAGTGTGTGATGCCCTCAGCGAGTAGCAGCGGGCTCGCAACCCAGGGGAGCAACAGCGTCTCGGTCTGGCCCGAAAGGCCTTCGACCCGCACGGTAAGGATCCCCGGCAGGGTGGGTGCCCCCAGGCCCTCTAGTCGATAACGGCCAGAGGGCAGAAGGCCCGTTGAGAAGAGTGGCTGGCCTTGCGTGTCAAAGAACTGCAGCCGCGCGGGGGCGTCCAATGCCACCTGACCCTGCCCAGATCCCTGGGGCCGTAGTACCTGCAGACGGTTGGTCACCGACAGGCCACGCACAGAACGTGGCCGCTGGTCTGGGCCTTCGCGGGTGACCTGATCTCCCATGCGCAGCGCCGCGCCCGAGGGCCAGAGCCACTCGAGGGTTGTGCGCGCCGGCTGTTGGTCTTGTGGACTGTCGGTCATCAGGAACTGCAGGCCCCGATGGGCTGCCCCGAGCCCCCATTGCTGTCGATGGCGGTCGGCCACCAGGTCAAGGTGGGCGGCCGGGAGGCTCACGATCGGGGACTCGTTGTCGCTCGGCTTCGTGCCGAGGAGCAGGGGCAGCGGGTCGGCCTGGCGTGCGTTGCTGAGTCGCAGCGTCTGCGGCTTCATCCAGTGCCCCGGAAGGCTCACCAGAAGGCGGCCTTGCGCCTCGTCTCGCGTGCACTGGGCGGGTGGGGGAAGGTGAAAGAACTGCTCGCCCTCATGGGGCACGATCGGTGCAGCCGCCGATGCGAGGTGACTTTCGAGGGCCTCGGCCTGCACAAGACAGAGGCCTGGCGCCGCATGAACCAATGCCCCGCGGCTCACCTGCTGACCGTTGAGATCCACCGCCAGCAGTTCGAGCGGGATGCTTGGTACCTCAGCGGCGGTGGCCTCCGCCGCGGCAGGTGTACAGAGCCAGAGCAGCAGACTGAAAACTGCCCCTCGAACGGCTCGTAGGGCGCGCATGGCCTGCATCGCTCGTATGGCTTGCGAGGCGTTAGGGCTGCCGTGGGCTGCTGTCTGCGGAGAGCTGAACGGAGGGGTTTTCTTGCGGAGGCAGTGCGAGGGTCTCTTCGGGTGCACCGCGGTCTTTGTGACAGAGGTCTGTGGCCTCGCCGGGAAGCAAGGTCTGTGGCCCCACGACGTTCGCATCCAGCGTTAAGCGGACCACGCGTCGTTCGGGGTTGGTAAATCGCGTGCACCGTCCCGCGGCCAGGCTAATGGCGGGCGTGTGGGCGATGGGTTCGAGTCGGTGGTGATAGACCGGCAGACTGAATCGAAATCGGAAAGCGAGCCCGAGCACTTCGGACTCTGCTTCGGGTACTTGTTCAATGAGAAGCCGGTGATAGCGGCTTGGGTCTTTGATGCGGGCCCGAATCATCTGTCGCCCACCCGGGGCCAGGCCAAAAAACCGCGGGGAGACATCGCCGGGCACCCCGACAATCTCTTCCCCCGCGGGTCCCCAGCCCACCAGACGCACCGACCAGCGCGAGGCGCTGGTCATGCTTGATTGGACCTCGGTCACAACGATGCCAGCGGCATCCGGAACCAGTTGCGGGGGCGAAATACCCAGGGCAGCCTGACTGGGCTCTGAGAGCATTCCGGTGAGTGTGAGCAGCATGGCCACCGCGATTGCGTTGCCTTTGGATACCCATGCCGCCCGCATCGATAGGATCGAGGTCTTCATCGCGCGCGGCCTTAGTAGGTGACGGTGGCGACGATGGTGTCCGAGTACGAACCCATATTGGTCACGTTTTGGCCTGCGGGGATGCGGCCGTAGACAGGTAGGGTCTGATTACTTCCTGACCCGGTACCGGTCATCGAGCTAATGAGGGTCCATTCTGCAGTTCTACTGTTGTCTTTGAAAAGCGTGTAGTTGATGAAAGAACCGTTACTACTCAGGCGCCGGCCAGCTGAGTAATTTGATCCATTACTCAGAGCGACAGAGTAGGGTGCACCGTTTGAACAATTTACAGTGATCTGACTCTCGGCATCAGTCTGCGCTGTCGTTCCCGTTGTGATGGTATTGAACGTCATATCTGCTGCGGAAATTGAGCAGGTAGCGACGACATCAATACCGACTTGAAAGGACGAGGACTCTGTCTCAGCCCATGCCCCCTTCGTGAGGGTCAGTCCAGTCAGGCCGAGGGCCAGCACGAGCGGGATCAGTTTGGTGGTCTTCTTCATACGTTCTCCTTAAAGTAAATGGCGCCACGCCAGGGGGCGCGGACGGCACGGAGAACTCTGAAGGGGACCCCCCTTGGGCGGCTACGGGGTCAACTGGATGATGAAAAAAAGCCTGACATGGCCCACCAGAGCCGCAGGCGCATGCCCCACAGCGTGGTGTAGCCCATGGTGGGTACCCGGAGGTGGCCGTTTTCGTCAAGCACCATAAAGGCGGGCACCCCGCTGGCTCCGAGGGCCTGTGCGACCTGGCCTTGGCGATCCACCAGGGTGGTCCATGGCAGTGCCCGATCTTCAAGATACTGCTGCACCTTCTCCGGCGGACCCGACTGCATGGCGATGGTCAGTACCGGGTGTTCCGAGGCCAAGGTGGTGATCGACGACTCTTCGAGTTTGCAGAAGCCACACCATTCGGCCCAGATATGAATCACGATGGGCCTCTGGGGATGTTTTTCCCGTAGCGATGCAAGGGCCTGCGCTAGGCTCTGCTCTTCCAGAACTACTGTCCCCGAGACGAGCGGCAAGGGTGCAGACAGGGCCTCTGCAGGTGGTGGGCCTGAGGGAACAGACCGGGTCTGCCAGATCTGAATGCCCGCCCAGATCGCGAGAAAACTCACAAGAAAAAGGCCGTGTTTTTTGAAGAATAGTTTCATGGGCATTGGGCGATGAGGGGGGGATTCATGCACACTTATAGCATTCAACCCAAGGAGCATACCCATGAAAGAGGGGCAGTCGCGCGCGCCAGCCAGCCTGATTCGTCGGCAAGATTATCTGCCGCCGACGCATCGCATTACCGATCTTCAGCTTGCGTTTGATCTGGATCTGACGCAGACCACGGTGGTCGCAGAGTTTGGCTTTGTCTCATCTTCTGATGCGGCCTGCGACCTGGTGCTCGCTGGCGATGGGCTGCAGTTTGTCGCCGCTTGGCTTGACGATGCCCCGTTATCGCCAGAGGCCTACCGGGTGACGCCCATGGCCTTTGTGCTTCCGAAGGCCCTTCGTGGCCGACTGAAGATTCGGACCCAGCTCGACCCGACCGCAAACACTGAACTCATGGGGCTCTATGCGAGCCGCGGGGGGCTCTATACCCAGTGTGAGTCTGAAGGCTTTCGGCGCATCACCTATTTTCTCGACCGTCCCGATGTCCTCACCTGCTATACGGTGACCCTGCGCGGGAAGGCAGAGGCCTTTCCGGTGCTGCTTTCTAACGGCAACCTGGTGTCTGAATCGATGGCCGATGGGATCAAGACCTGCGTCTGGCACGACCCCTTTCCTAAGCCGAGCTATCTCTTTGCCCTCGTGGCCGCAGACTTGGCCTGTATTGAAGAGACGATCACCTCGCGCAGCGGCGCGCCGAAAAGGCTGCAGGTCTACACCAAGCCGGACGACCTGGCACGGGCGGGCCATGCCTTAGAGAGCCTGAAGCGCTCGGTGTTTTGGGATGAGCGGCGGTTTGGTCTGGAGCTTGACCTTGAGCGATTCATGATTGTGGCGGTACCCGACTTTAATTCGGGGGCCATGGAGAATAAGGGGCTGAACCTCTTTAATACCAAGTATGTCTTGGCCGATCCCGAGTCGGCCACCGACAAAGACTACGAACTGGTGCAGGCCGTCATCGGCCACGAGTATTTCCATAATTGGACGGGTAACCGCATTACCTGCCGTGACTGGTTTCAGCTCACCCTCAAAGAGGGCCTCACGGTCTTGCGAGACCAGGAGTTCACGGCCGACATGTTGGCCGAGGGCTTGACGGAGGCCCAGGCGGCAAGCAGTCGTGCGGTGAAGCGGATTGAAGATGTGCGCACCCTTCGCGCGCACCAGTTTCCCGAAGATGCGGGCCCGATGGCCCACCCCATTCGGCCTGCGGAATACCAGGAGATTCGCAACTTCTATACCGCCACCGTCTATGAGAAGGGGGCGGAGGTGATTCGCATGCTGCAGACCCTGCTGGGGGTGGAGGGCTTTCGCTTGGGCATGGACCTGTATTTCGCCCGACACGATGGCCAGGCCGCCACCTGCGAAGACTTTGTGTCGTCCATTCTGGACGCCAACAAACGCAGCGATTTGTTTGCAGCCTTTATGCGCTGGTATGACACGCCTGGTACGCCGCACCTTAAGGTACGCGACGCCTGGGAGAGCGCCTCGGGGCGCTACACCCTCACTTTTACCCAGACGCTCGACCCCCGAAGCCCACAGCAGCAGCCGCTGCCCATCCCGGTAGCCTGGGGGCTCCTCTCGCAGGCAGGAGACCCTATTGCGCTGCCTGGTCGAGTAGGCAGCACCCCCTTGGGGGATGGCGAGGTCTTTCTCATGGACCAGGCCAGCGTGACTGTCGAACTCGTGCTCACGGGACAGAAGGGCGCAGCCGCACCAATTCCGTCGTTGATGCGCAACTTCTCCGCGCCGGTGGTGCTCGACTTTCCCTATACGGCTCGGCAGCTCAGCATGCTGGCGGGCCATGATTCTGACCCCTTTAACCGATGGGAGTCTTGTCAGCGCCTGATCATGGGCCAGTTGATGCCGGCTCTGGCCTCAGCAGACGATCGTCAGTCGGTGATGCAGACGCTGGCGGCGGTACTGACACATCCAGGCCTGAGCGATGCCTTCAAGGCGCTGGCCCTCTCGGTACCTGCGGACAACACCGTGGTGGAGGCCTGGGCAGCAGAGGGCCATGCGGTGGACCCGGTGCAGATTCGCGCCCGTATTGAGGCGGTACGCCTGGCAATGGCCCTGGCAATGGAGGCCGAGTGGCATCGTCTGGATGCGGAGAACGATGCGCTGGAGTCGGGCCCTTATTCGCCCAACGCGCTCGATGTGGGTCGACGCAGCCTGCGGCATCTGGCCCAGTCGATGGTGACGCTGGTGACGCCCGATGCGGCGCGGGCTACGGTGCTCTGGTCGCGTTATCGCAGCGCCTCTCACATGACCCGTCGTATGGCCTGCCTCTCGGGGATTGTGAGCCTTGAGCATGTCGCC
>CAZKWK010000014.1:0-23361 GCA_964556335.1 uncultured Bordetella sp.
CAACAGGCCGGTTGCTTGCGCGACTTTCTCTGCTGCCATGTGATTCTGCCTTTACAAATGATCGACTGCGTGTAACGAACGAAGCGGTGTCTGTACCGATACGCGGTGAGCGATTAGGCCTCGCCCTGCTCGTCCTTACCAATAACGAGACGCGCGTCGGACAAGAACATGTGACGGGGAACTTCAAGGTTGTCCGGGGCGGGCTTATTTGCGTAGACCCGACCCGCGATATCGAAGGTGGAACCATGGCAGGGGCAGAAAAAGCCGCCAGGCCAGTCTGGTGCAATTCCTGAGGCCGCACCGGTGGCAAAGGCACTGACCGGGGAGCAGCCCAGATGGGTGCAGATGCCCACAGCCACGAGGTACTCAGGCTTAATCGAACGATGGGCATTCTTTGCATACTCAGGTACAGGAAACTCTGTACGGTTGGACCCTGGATCGGCGAGTTGGCCTTCCACTTTCTGCAGGCTCTCAAGCATCTCGGGGGTGCGGCGAACAATCCATACGGGCTTACCACGCCACTCGACAATCTTTACGCCCCCGAGGGGAATATCGCTAATATCAACCTCAACGGGGGCACCTGCGGAACGGGCCTTCTCAGAGGGCGCCATCGACCCCAGAAACGGCACGGCCACCGCAGCGGCCGCCAGGCCGCCCGTGGCCCCACAGGCAATCATCCAGGTGCGGCGAGCCTGGGCAGGACCGCCACCGAGTTTGAAAGACTCTGCCTCGGTGACGGCAGAAGACAGGCCAAGCATCGGGGGGGAAGGGTTCTGAGGGTGTGGGGATGACATAGGGGTTTAACCTTAGGTTTGCAATCGACTCAACCGCTGATTGTATCCCAGCCAATTCGCTGAAATCCAGCCATAATGGGCCATGGCGCGTCGACTATGGCTTTTGTTCGCCCAGGCCACCACCCTGGCGCTAGCGGCCCTCTTTGTGGTGGCGACCCTACGCCCACAATGGCTCAGCCAGATTGGCCAAGGATCTGGGGAGTTGCGGCTCATTGCCCCCGCGCAGCCCGACCTAGCCGCCAGCCTACTACAGAGCACCAGCCCCGCCCCCGCATCGAGCCTACGAGAGGCGGCCGCGCGGGCGATGCCGGCCGTGGTCTATGTCTTTACCCGCCAGCGGGTAGAAGCCCCGCCAAGCCATCCGTTTCTCAATGACCCCTTATTTCGCCGGTTCTTTGGCGACCAGTTTCCCGCCCCCCGAGGCAATGGGGCGCCCCAAACATCAGGGCTAGGCTCAGGGGTTATTGTGAGTCCGGAAGGCTACATTCTGACCAACCACCACGTCATTGAGGGGTCAGACCAGATCGAAGTGGCCTTGGCAGACGGTCGCCGCGCCGCCGCCAAGGTGGTCGGCACCGACCCCGATACCGACCTCGCAGTACTCAAGACAAACTTAGGCAGCCTTCCCGTGATTCGGTTTGGTAAGCCCAGCGAAATGCGCGTGGGCGATACCGTCTTGGCCATCGGCAATCCGTTTGGCGTAGGCCTCACCGTTACCCAGGGCATTGTCAGCGCCGTAGGACGCAATCAGCTCAATATCAATACGTTTGAGAACTTCATCCAGACCGATGCCGCGATCAATCCCGGGAATTCTGGCGGTGCCCTGGTCGACGCCAATGGCGACCTGATTGGCATCAACACAGCCATTTACTCACGCGGGGGCGGTAGCATCGGGCTTGGCTTTGCCATCTCTGCCGATATGGCCAAGCAGGTCATGGAAAGCCTCATTCGCACGGGTCGCGTTAGCCGCGGCTTTATTGGTGTAGAGCTTCAAGATGTCAACCGAGAGATCGCCGAGACCTTCAAGCTGCCCAAGACCGAAGGCAGTATTGTGGCGGCGGTGCAGAACGGCGGGCCGGCCGATCGTGCGGGGCTCAAAGCAGGTGACGTGGTAGTTGCAGTCAACGAGACTCCAAGCCGCAATACCGCAGAATTACTTGCGCTGGTCGCAGCCTTGCAGCCAGGTCAGAAGGCTGCGCTGCAAATCATTCGTAATGGACGGCCGCAGGTCTACGAAGTCACCGTGACCGAACGGCCCGCCACTGCGCGTCTATCCCCTTAACCCGTCTTTGCGTCTTCCGACGCGTCTGACGCCTGCTCAGCCTCTGCCGCCGGTGGCGTTACCCATCGGGCCATCAGCAGACCAAACTGATAGAGCAGGCAAAGTGGTATGGCAAGCATGAGCTGCGAGATCACATCGGGCGGGGTCACGATAGCGGCCACCACAAAGGCCGCCACCACAAAATAGGGCCAAAAATCTTTCATCTTCTGCAGCGACACGATGCCCATCCGTACGAGCACCATCTGGACCACGGGCGTCTCAAAGGAGAGCCCAAACACCAGAAAGAGGCTCAAGGCAAAGCTCAGGTACTTGTCGATGTCGGTCGCCATCTGCACCCCCTCGGGCGTGTAGCTCGAGACAAAGCCAAACACCGCCGGAAAGACAAAGAAGTAGGCAAAGGCCATACCGATGAGAAAGAGCACAAAGCTTGAGAGAACAATCGGTAACGCGAGTTTCTTTTCATGGCTGTAGAGGCCCGGCGCCACAAAGGCCCAGGCCTGGTACAGGACATAGGGAAGCGCAATAACAAAGGCCACCAGCATGGTGATCTTGATCGGCACAAAAAACGGCGCAGTCACGTCGGTAGCGATCATGCTGCTACCCATCGGTAACACGGCAATCAGCGGGTCGGCAAAGATGCTGTAGATCTGCGGCGCCCAATAAACTAGGGCCAGAAAGACCGCCAGTATGGCGATGACCGATCGAATTAATCGGTCACGCAACTCCACCAGGTGGGTCATGAACCCTTCTTCGACGGGCGCCGAAGGCTCTGCACCGGTAGCCACTCCCGGGGCAGAAGAGGCTGTTGCCTTTTCCGTGTCTTGCGAATCAGCCATGTCTCTTCCTAGGCATCGCGAGGACGCTTGGTGAGATAGCGGCGCCGCAGGCGTGACCGAACCCGATCGCGGACACGGAGGTCTGCCTGCTCCTGCGTCCAGGATCGATCGGGGGCGCCGATGTACAGGCCCGTCTTCTTGTCGTATACGGAGGAGAAATCGTCAATTCCAGAGGTCACTTCGCCAGCCAAGGCATCGGCCTGGGAGGTGAGATCCGCCACACCCTTTTCCAAGGAGCTGCCCAGGTCACTGACGGACTGTTGCACCTTGCGAAGCTCTTCGATTTCCATCTGCCGCTGAATATCCGACTTCACATCGGCCACATAGCGCTGCGCGCGGCCCAGTAGTGTGCCGACGGTGCGTGTTACCACAGGGAGACGCTTAGGCCCCAAGACCACAAGGCCCACGCCCGCAATCATGAGCAATTCGGAAAAGCCGATGTCCAGCATGACGGCCTGGCTGTAAAAACGCGGGCCGCCGAATTAGCTCCCGGTAGGGGTCTTGTCCTTTGCTTGGACATCAATGGTCTGGGGCGCCTCCACCTTCGCTACAGGCTGCGCCTGGGCATCGGCTGCCGGCTTTTCTTCAGCGCCCCCGTCTTTCAGGCCGTCCTTAAATCCCTTCACCGCGCCGCCCAGATCGGATCCGAGATTACGTATTTTTTTGGTGCCAAAGACCAAAAGAACGACGACCAGAACGATCAGCCAGTGCCAAATACTAAAAGTGCCCATGCGGTGACTCCGAGAGGATAGAGCGTCTAGAAGGTTGCTGAGGCGCCCAAGGGAGACGGGCCGCCCATAAGATGCATATGAAGATGATACACCTCTTGCCGACCCACTCGGCCGTTGTTCACGATCAGACGAAAGCCGTCGGGAGAGCCGTTTTCCTTGGCCAAGGTACCCGCCCGCGCCATCATTCGACCCAACACCGGAGCATGCTCTGCCTGCGCCTCCATCAGAGAGGCGATGTGGCGTTTGGGAATCATGAGGAGATGAACCGGGGCACGGGGAGCGATGTCGTGAAACACCAGAAACTCCTCATCCTCATAGGCCTTTTTCGCAGGAATCTCGCCTGCAGCAATCCGGCAAAACAGACAATCCATGGGCATGCCTCCTTTTCGTTACATCAGCGGGCGCCCGGGTCGTCCTGTTGCCGAGCCTGGGCCTGACGGGCCGCCTTTTCATCCAGACCTGAGAGGCCCTCGCGACGCATCAATTCATCAAGTACCGCCTCGGGCCGCAGGCCATGCTGCGCGAGCATGACCAGACAATGAAACCAGAGGTCGGCTGTTTCAGACACGATGCGATCAGGCAGCCCGTCTTTGCAGGCCATCACCGTCTCGGTGGCCTCTTCACCAATCTTCTTTAAGACGGCATCCGGCGCACGCTGCAGCAGTCGGGCCACATAGCTCTTCTCAGGGTCGGCACCTCGGCGCTCGGCAATCACATCGGCAAGCCGACCGAGCACGGTCTGGGGCTGCGTAGGCGAGGGCGAGGCGGCGGGAGCAGTCGGCGAGGCAGTCGCCTGACCGTCGGCCGCCTGATTCGCGTAGATTTCCGCAGGATCTTTGATCACCGGGTCTACGGCCTGCCAGGCTCCATTCTCCCATCGCAGGTAGAAGCACGACACCCGGCCGGTATGACAGGCAATGCCACCGCCTTGGGTGACCTGCATCAACACCACATCGCCATCACAGTCGAGGCGTATCTCATGCACCCGCTGCACATGGCCCGAGGACTCGCCCTTGCGCCAGAGTCGCTGCCGAGAGCGAGAAAAATAAACCGCCTCGCCGGTCGCCAGCGTCTGCTCCAGGGCCTCACGATTCATATGGGCCACCATAAGAATGCGATGGCTCACGTGGTCTTGGGCCACGGCCGTGACCAGCCCCTGGCCATCGAACCGAACCTGATCAATCCATGCGGACACAGATGCCCCTCTCAGACATATACCGCTTTGCCTCACCCACGGTGTGTTGGCCAAAGTGAAAGATGCTTGCGGCAAGTACCGCATCGGCAGAGCCCAGGGTCACGCCATCGACCAGATCCTGGAGACTGCCTACGCCACCCGAGGCAATGACAGGAATATGCACCGACTCCGAGACCGCCCTTGTAAGAGCCAGATCAAAACCCGAGCGCGTGCCATCTTTGTCCATGCTGGTGAGCAGAATTTCGCCTGCGCCCAGGGCGGCCACGCGCTGCGCCCATTGGACGGCATCGAGCCCCGTGGCGCGGCGTCCGCCATGGGTAAAAACCTCCCAGCCCGCGGCCTCGACGAGTGGGTCGCGACGTTTGGCATCGATCGCGACCACGATGCACTGTGACCCGAAACGATGGGCACTGGCCGAGATGAGGTCTGGGTTTTCTATGGCGGCGGTATTGATGCTGACCTTGTCTGCGCCCGCGTTTAAGAGGCGCTGAACATCGTCGGGCGAGCGAACGCCGCCGCCGACCGTCAGCGGAATAAAGACCTGATTGGCCACCGCCTCGATCATCGGAAAGATCAATCCACGGGCATCGGAAGAGGCGGTGATATCGAGAAAGGTGATTTCATCGGCGCCTTGGGCGTCGTATCGGCGGGCCACCTCTACCGGGTCCCCCGCGTCTCTAAGGTCGACAAAGTTGGTGCCCTTCACGACCCGCCCCGCATTCACATCGAGGCAGGGAATAATGCGTTTGGCGAGCACCCCCGGCCCTACGCCTGAAACTTGTCTGCCAGTGCCTGGGCCTGGGCAAAATCGAGCCGACCCTCGTAGAGCGCTCGGCCCAAGATCGCGCCCATGACACCCTCGGCCTCAACCGCGCAGAGGGCCTCAATATCGGCAAGCCCCGCAATACCGCCGGAGGCGATAACGGGAATTTTGACCGACTGGGCGAGCTTTACCGTGGCCTCAAGATTCACACCAGTAAGCATGCCGTCGCGACCAATGTCGGTGTAAAGAATCGCCTCGACCCCATCGTCTTCAAACTTGCGTGCAAGATCGATCACTTCGTGGCCGGAGAGTTTGCTCCAGCCATCGGTGGCCACCCGACCGTCTTTGGCATCAATAGACACGATGATGTGACCCATAAAAGCCGCGCAGGCATCCTTGAGCAGCCCCGGGTTTTTCACCGCCGCGGTGCCAATCACCGCATAGCTCACCCCATCGTCGAGCATCCGCTCAATCGTCTCAAGGTCGCGGATACCACCGCCAACCTGCACGGGAATATCGCCTGCGGCTCGAATGATGTCGCGTAAGGCGGGTTCGTTTTTTGGCCGCCCCGCCACAGCCCCGTTGAGATCGACCACATGAATCCGTCTGGCCCCTTGGGTGATCCATTGACGGGCCATCTCCCCTGGGTCATCAGAAAAAATCGTGGCATCGGTCAGGTCGCCCTGACGCAGACGAACGCACTGGCCGTCTTTGAGATCAATCGCGGGAATTAGATGCAGCGCCATAGCGTTCTACTCTCACAAAACCCATTAAGACGGAGACCACCGCAGAAAGTTGGCCAGCAAATGCTGGCCAACAGCGGCACTCTTCTCCGGGTGGAATTGGGTGGCGACAATGTTATCGCTCGCCACCGCACAGGTAAAGCGAATCCCATAGTCAGACTGGCCAAGCACCTGCTCGGGGTTCTCGGGTTCGGCGTGGTAGCTATGCACGAAATAGAACCATGCGGCAGAGGTCGTGGCGAGCCCATCAGTGACAGGGTGGGGGCGCACGAACTGCACCGCATTCCAGCCCATATGGGGCACCTTGAGCGGTCTACCCGAAGCATCGACGGCGCCCCGCGCAGCACTAAACCGCAGGACGCGCCCAGGCAGAATATGGAGTCCGGGGGTATCTCGTTCCTCGCTCTGTGCAAAGAGCATCTGTTCGCCCACGCAGATCCCCAGAAAGGGGCGTTCGCGAATCACTTCGCGCAGCGCAGGCATGAGGCCCGAGGTTGCCAGACTCTGCATGCAGTCATTCATCGATCCTTGGCCTGGAAAGATGATGCGCTCGGCACGGAGGAGCACCTCGGGATCGGAGACCAGCATCACCTCACTGGGGTCGCGCCCCAGGGTATGCAAGGCCGCCTGCACAGCCCGTTCAACGCTACGCAGGTTGCCCGATCCGTAATCAACGATCGCCAGCAAGTCGCTACAGGCTTCCCTTTGTGGACGGGATAGACGCCGGGTCTAGGCGGGGATCTAGGCTAATAGCCATGCGCAACGCGCGGCCAAAGGCTTTAAAAATCGTCTCGCACTGGTGGTGGGCATTTTCTCCCCGCAGGTTGTCGATATGAATCGTGACCTGGGCATGATTGACAAAGCCCTGGAAGAACTCATGGACAAGATCGAGATCAAACTGGCCCACAAACTGCCGCTTCCAGGCGCAATGAAATTCGAGGCCGGGGCGCCCCGATAGATCGATCACCACACGGGAGAGTGCCTCATCTAATGGCACATAGGCATGGCCGTAGCGCGTGATGCCCTGCTTGTTGCCGATGGCCTGTGCAAAGGCCTGACCCAGCGTAATGCCAATGTCTTCCACCGTATGGTGGGCGTCGATCTCAAGATCACCAACCGCCTCAATGCGTAAGTCGATGAGGCCATGGCGTGCGATCTGATCGAGCATGTGATCGAGAAAGGCAATGCCTGAAGCCAGCGTTTTCGCGCCGGTGCCGTCGAGTCCAATAGCCACAGAGATCTGCGTCTCTGCGGTCTTCCGTGTCACCGTCGCGGTTCTCATAGCGCAATGATACAGTTCGCGGCATGAGCATGTTCTGGAGTTCAGTGGTCCATGGGCTTTCTCCCTATGTTCCGGGAGAGCAGCCAAAGATTGTCGACCTCATCAAGCTCAATACCAACGAGAATCCCTACCCCCCTTCTCCTCGGGTGGTCGCGGCCTTGCAAGACGAACTGGAAGGCGATGGGGCGAGTCTTCGGCTCTATCCGGATCCCGCAAGCATGGCGGTTCGGCAGGCAGCAGCGGCCGATTGGGGACTCTCCTCAGACGAGGTCTTTGTCGGCAATGGCTCCGATGAGGTCTTGGCCTTCGCCTTTCAGGCCTTGCTGCATCATCCGAGCCGCGGACCACTCGTGTTTCCGGATATTAGCTACAGCTTCTACCCGAGTTATTGCAGGCTCTACGGTATCGGGTTTGCGCAGTTCGCCCTCAACAGCCGTTTTGAGATTGACCTCAGCCAGGTGCCGGCCCAGGCCGGGGCGGTGATCTTTCCCAACCCGAATGCCCCGACCGGCCTTGCCCTGCCGCGCGCCACGATCCAGGCGTTTCTGCGCGCGCGGCCTGATCTCATGGTGGTGGTCGATGAGGCCTATGTCGACTTTGGGGCCGAGTCCTGCGTGCCTCTGATTCGGGAGCACGCCAACCTGCTGGTTACCCAGTCGCTATCGAAGTCACGCGCACTTGCGGGTCTGCGGGTGGGTCTTGCCTTTGGCTCCGAACCCCTAATTGACGCGCTCATCCGAGTCAAAGACAGCTTTAACTCCTACCCTGTAGACCGGCTCGCCGGGCGGGCGGCGGTCGAGGCACTGCGCGACACCGCTTGGCTCGCCGATAACCGTACGAGAATCCAGGCGGATCGCGCGTTTCTGAGCACCGCACTCACGCTACTGGGGTTTGAGGTGCTGCCCTCGATGGCGAATTTCGTTTTTGCGCGCCATCCAGGTTATGCGGGGGCTATGCTGATGCAGGAACTACGCAACCGCAAAATTCTGGTGCGTCAGTTCAACCGGCCGCGCATTGAAGACTTCTTGCGCATTACGATCGGCACGCCGGAGCAGTGCCAGCGGCTTGTCGATGCGCTCAAGGCGATTCTTGGCGCACCGACCACTAACGCGTTACCCCGCTAAGCGCGAGGCAACAGTCGCCGGATCTTTTTACGCCTCAACGACCTCGGTGGCTTCCGGGCGGTCGACCAGTTCCATGAGGGCCATGGGCGCATTGTCGCCCTGACGGAATCCCCATTTGAGGATACGGCAGTAGCCGCCGGGACGGCTCGCATACCGCGGACCGATCTCGCCAAAGAGCTTTAGGACCATATCGCGATCGCGTAGACGATTAAAGGCCAGTCGCTTATTGGCCAGGCTCGGCGTCTTACCGATCGTGATGAGCGGCTCGACGACCTTACGAAGTTCTTTGGCCTTGGGCAGGGTGGTTCGAATGGCCTCATGACGCAACAAGGCGTTGGCCATGTTGCGGAACATGGCAGTTCGGTGGCTCGAGGTTCTATTAAGCTTACGCAGTCCATGACGGTGCCGCATGGGATTCTCCTATTAACGATCCAGTCCCGCCGGTGGCCAATTCTCGAGCTTCATGCCCAAGGTCAGACCACGCGAAGCCAAGACTTCTTTAATTTCATTGAGCGATTTACGGCCGAGGTTCGGCGTCTTCAAGAGTTCATTCTCGGTACGCTGAATCAAGTCGCCGATGTAATAAATGCTCTCTGCCTTCAGGCAATTGGCAGACCGCACGGTGAGCTCGAGGTCGTCGACCGGACGCATCAGCATGGGGTCAACCTGGGCTGAGCGGCCGAGCTCTGCGGTGGGCTCTGCGCCTTCCAGCGCGGCGAAGACCGACAGCTGGTCCACCAGAATGCGGGCGGCCTGCCGTACAGCATCTTCCGGTTCAATGACGCCCGTGGTCTCTACTTCGATCACCAGGCGGTCTAAGTCGGTACGCTGCTCGACCCGCGCACTCTCCACGGTGTAACTGACGCGATGCACCGGAGAAAAGGAGGCGTCGAGAACGATGCGACCGATGGACCGGGTGGTCTCGTCAGAGAGCTGACGCAGGGTACCGGGAACATAGCCACGGCCCTTTTCAACCCTCAGCTGCAGCTCAAGACGCACGTCATCGGACAGGTGGGCAATGACATGCTCAGGATTCAAGATGGTGACATCGTGCGGCAGCTCAAAATCGGATGCCTTGACCGGCCCCGGGCCCTGCTTACGCAGCGACAAAAGCACATCGCCACGACCCTCGAGCCGAAAAACCACGCCCTTAAGATTGAGTAGCAGGTCAACCACATCCTCCTGCACGCCTTCCATCGTGGAGTACTCATGAACCACCCCAGAGATCTGTACCTCGGTCGGTGCGTAGCCTTCCATGGACGACAGCAACACACGACGCAGAGCATTGCCAAGGGTGTGGCCGAAGCCGCGCTCAAAGGGCTCCATCACAATCTTGGCCGAGTTCTTTGAGATCGGTTCAACCTCAATAATGCGAGGCTTTAAAAAGGCATTCAGCATTGGGAATCCTTTGACAAAAGACCGAAGTCCAATTAGCGGGAATAAAGTTCGACGATCAGGCTCTCGTTAATCTCTGACGGCAGATCTGTACGATCGGGCATCTGCTTAAAGGTGCCCTCCATTTTCTTGGGGTCTACGGTGACCCAACCAGGAAAACCATTCTGCTCAGCGAGTTCAAGCGAAGAGATGATGCGGGCCTGCGCACGAGACTTCTCGGCAATCGCCACCACATCGTTGGGACGAACCTGGGCCGACGGAATGTTCACCACCCGGCCATTGACCAGAACGGCACAGTGGCTCACCAGCTGGCGCGCCTCGGCCCGCGTAGAGCCAAAGCCCATACGATAGACCACATTGTCCAGACGCGACTCAAGCAGCTGCAGTAGGCTCTCACCGGTATTGCCCTTCTGTCCCGCAGCCTTCGCAAAATACCGACGAAACTGGCGCTCGAGCATGCCGTACATGCGCTTGACCTTTTGCTTCTCACGCAACTGCTTGCCGTAGTCAGAGGTGCGGGCGCCAGACACGCGGCCATGCTGGCCGGGCTTGCTGTCCTGCTTACATTTGGATTCGAGAGACCGACGGGCGCTTTTGAAGCCAAGATCGGTGCCTTCTCGGCGCGATAACTTACAACGAGGACCTACATAACGTGCCACTTCGATTCCTTTCGAGAAACGGGACCAGAACGCTCTGGCCCCCGAAGTGTCTGGGCGCCTACGACGGCCCAGACGGTGGACTTAAACGCCTTCTTTGCAGAAGGCCACGAACGAACAGCAGTTAGATACGACGGCGCTTGGGCGGACGGCAGCCATTGTGGGGAACGGGAGTCACATCGGAGATCTGTGTCACGCGAATGCCCAGCGCATTGAGCGCACGTACGGTGGACTCGCGGCCAGGGCCGGGGCCCTTGATACGGACTTCCACGTTCTTCACGCCACACTCCACCGCCACGCGACCCGCGGCCTCTGCGGCAACCTGCGCTGCAAAGGGCGTACTTTTGCGGCTGCCCTTAAATCCAGCGCCACCCGAAGTGGCCCAGGACAGCGTGTTGCCCTGACGGTCTGTGATGGTGATGATGGTGTTATTGAAAGACGCGTGGATATGGGCCACTGCGTCGGTGACGTTTTTACGTACTTTTTTGCGCGTACGCTGGGTTGCTGTGCCTGCCTTAGCCATAAAAAATGTCCTTTATTTCTTCAGCGTAATGCTGCCCTTACGCGGGCCTTTACGGGTACGTGCGTTGGTGCGGGTGCGCTGGCCGCGCACCGGCAGGCCACGACGATGACGCATTCCGCGATAGCAGCCGAGGTCCATGAGACGCTTAATGGACATCGAAATTTCGCGACGCAGGTCACCTTCGGTGTTGAACTTGCCGACCTCAGTGCGCAGGCGCTCGAGTTCGTCGTCTGTCAGGTCTTTCACCTTCTTGGTGTAGGGCACGCCTGCGGCCTCGCAGATTTTCCGGGCACGGGGCCGACCGATACCGTAGATGGCGGTCAGGCCGATGTCTGCATGCTGATGACTAGGAATGTTTATGCCGGCTATACGAGCCATTGTCTACTCCTTCTTTAGCCTTGACGCTGCTTGTGACGGGGATCGGTGCAGATCACGCGCACCACACCATGACGCTTAATGATCTTGCAGTTACGGCAGATACGCCGCACGGACGCGAGAACCTTCATAAAAATATCCTTTTAGCCTGAATAACAAACACGTTCACTTCGCACGAAAGACAATACGGGCACGGCTCAGGTCGTACGGCGTCAGTTCTACCGTGACCTTATCGCCCGGAAGAATGCGGATGTAATGCATGCGCATCTTTCCTGAGATATGTCCGAGGACCACATGACCATTTTCTAGCTTGACCCGAAAGGTGGCGTTGGGGAGGTTCTCCAGAATTTCGCCCTGCATCTGGATGGCATCGTCTTTTGCCATTACCGGACCAGACCTCCCTTGAAATTCGCCTTCTTCAACAAGCTCTCATACTGCTGGGACATCACATACGACTGAAGCTGTGCCATAAAGTCCATCGTCACGACCACAATAATGAGCAACGAGGTGCCCCCGAAATAAAACGGCACATTCCACTTCAGCACAAGAAACTCCGGCAGTAGACAGACCAGGGTGATGTAGATCGCGCCAACCAGGGTGAGACGCATCAGAATGCGGTCGATGTAACGGGCGGTCTGATCGCCGGGCCGAATACCGGGTACAAAGGCACCACTCTTCTTCAGATTCTCTGCTGTGTCTTTGCTGTTGAACACGAGGGCGGTGTAAAAAAAGCAAAAGAAAATAATGGCCGCCGCATAGAGCCCGATATACAAGGGCTGACCGGGCGACAACGAGGCCGCGATATCGGCGAGCCAGCGCATGCTGCTCTCGGGACCACCGCTGAACCACGAGGTCAGTGTGGCGGGGAAGAGAATAATGCTCGAGGCGAAGATGGGTGGGATGACGCCTGCCATATTGAGCTTAAGCGGCAGATGTGACGTCTGCCCTTGGTAGAGCTTATTGCCCACCTGACGCTTGGCGTAGTTCACCAGAATACGGCGCTGGCCGCGCTCCACAAAGACCACAAAGCCAGTCACCAGCACCACCAAGGCGACGATAAAGAGCAGGGCAATCGCGCTCATCGAGCCCGTGCGAACGAGTTCGAAGAGGCCGCCCAAGGCGCTCGGCAGGCCTGCAACAATCCCGGCAAAGATGATGATGGAAATGCCGTTGCCAAGACCACGCTCGGTGATTTGTTCACCCAACCACATCAGGAACATGGTGCCAGTGACAAGGGAGACCACGGTAGTGAATCGAAACATCATGCCCGGATCGATGACCAGACCAGGTTGTGACTCGAGCGCCACCGAGATTCCAATCGCCTGAACAAAAGCAAGTACCACGGTGGCATAACGCGTGTATTGCGAGATTTTCCGACGCCCCGCTTCACCCTCTTTTTTGAGGGCTTCCAGCGTTGGCGAGACCACGGTCATCAACTGCATGATGATCGAGGCCGAGATGTACGGCATGATCCCCAGGGCAAAGACCGTGAAACGCGACAGTGCTCCCCCGGAGAACATGTTAAACATGCCCAGGATTCCGCCTTCCTGCGACTTAAAAAGCGAGGCGAGCTGATCGGGGTCGATGCCAGGGACAGGAATGTGTGCGCCCAGCCGATAAACGATCAGGGCCAACACCAGAAAAATCAGGCGGCGGCGTAGATCGGCAAATTTGTCGGCTTTAGGAAGCATCGCGCAGGGGCTGAAGGGGTCTCAAGGGCCTGAAAGGTAAGGTGCGGGATCGGACGGGGTGCGCAGTAACTAAACCCTAGGCCGCCGGTGCGCGCTTGGCCTTAGGCGGCAGCTTGCGTACTTTTTCTACCACCGGCAGGGGGAACACCTGACCGCCTGCGGCCTCAATCGCCTTTTTTGCGCCGGCGGTCACGCCTAGGCCACGGATCTGTTTCTTGCTGGTCAACGTTCCTGACAAAATCACCTTTGCATGACGGGCGAGTTCAGAGACCACACCCGCCTGCTTCAGTGCAAGAAGATCGATCTCTTCAACCGGGAGACGCTCGAGATCGGACAGCCGAACCTCTTCAATGAATTTACCGAAGGGCGCCGTAAAACCACGCTTCGGCAGGCGACGGTGCATGGGCATCTGGCCGCCCTCAAAGCCGACCTTATGAAAACCACCCGAGCGCGACTTTTGGCCCTTATGGCCACGGCCGGCGGTCTTGCCGAGGCCTGAGCCAATACCACGGCCCACGCGCCTCTTTGCGTGCTTTGCACCCTCGGCCGGAGCCAAGGCATTGAGTCTCAGGGAATCAGTCATTGCGCTACGACCTCCACAAGGTAGGAGACCTTGTTAATCATGCCGCGAACGGCGGGCGTGTCCTCAAGGGTGCGGGTCTGGCGAATCTTCTTGAGACCCAGCCCCAACACGGTGGCGCGGTGGTCAGCACGGGTGCCAGCAACACTGCGCACCAGGCGAACCGTCACGGTTGGTTTTGTCATCTGATTCCCTTTACTTGTTGCTTAGCTCAGAATTTGCTCAACCGACAGGCCGCGCTTGTTGGCGACCTGAGAAGGTGTATGCATGTTCTGTAAACCATTGATGGTGGCGCGCACCATGTTGTACGGGTTGGTAGAGCCGATGCTCTTCGCGACCACATCGGTGACGCCCATGACCTCAAAGATGGCCCGCATAGGTCCGCCCGCGATGATGCCGGTGCCCTTTTGTGCAGGAGAGATGAGCACGGTGGAGGCACCATGTTTGCCGGTCACGGCGTGATGGAATGTTCCACCCTTGAGGGGCACCTTTAGAAGCTTACGGCGGGCCTCGTCCATCGCCTTCTGCACAGCCAGGGGCACTTCACGTGATTTGCCCTTGCCCATACCAATACTGCCATCCCCGTCACCCACCACGGTGAGCGCAGCGAATCCAAGGATACGACCCCCTTTCACCGTCTTGCTGACCCGGTTGACGGCGATCATCTTCTCGCGCAGTCCATCATCGCGCTCTTCGGTGTTGACCCTTGCCTGCATCTTTGCCATTGCGATTCCTTTTGTCCGTTAGAACTGCAGACCACCTTCACGGGCTGCGTCGGCGAGTGCCTTGACGCGGCCGTGATAGCGAAACCCTGATCGATCAAAAGCCACGGCGGTGATGCCTGCGGCCTTGGCCTTTTCGGCCACACGCTTGCCCACTAGGGCGGCGGCCTGCGCATTGCCCCCCTTGCCACTCTGGCCGGCCAAGGCAGAACGTACTTCTGCTTCGACGGTAGACGCAGAGACAAGCACCTTGCCGCCGGAAGGATCGAAAATCGTTGCGTAAATGTGGAGGTTGGTGCGATGGACAGACAGCCGGGCGACGCGCAGCTGGTGAATCTTTGCGCGCGTCTGACGGGCCCGGCGGAGTCGTGACTGTGTTTTGTTCATGAGAGAGTTCCTGGAGATCCTGGAAGAGCTGGCCGGTTCGGTTATTTTTTCTTCGTCTCTTTGATGACGACGACTTCATTGGCATACCGAACCCCTTTGCCTTTGTAGGGCTCAGGGGGACGGAAGGCGCGGACCTCAGCGGCGACCTGGCCCACCCGCTGCTTGTCGATGCCTTTAATGAGAATCTCCGTCGGGGACGGGGTCTCCGCCTTAATACCCTCCGGGAGGGCATAGTCCACCGGGTGAGAGAAGCCCAGGGCGAGGTTGAGCGTCTTGCCCTGCGCGGCCGCTTTATAGCCCACGCCCACAAGGCTGAGCTTCTTCTCAAAGCCCTTATGCACACCATGCACCATATTGGCGACCACGGCCCGCAATGTTCCGCTCATCGCCTTGGCATGGCGAGAGTCATTGGTGACGGTAAACGTGAGCGCACCACCGTCTTGGGCGATGGTCACATCAGGGGAGGTAGCATGGGTAAGACTGCCGAGCGGGCCCTTCACAACAATGGCCTGGGCATCAATTTTTGCCTCCACACCAGCAGGCAGCTTGACAGGGTATTTAGCAATACGAGACATGAGTCGGTGCTCCTGAATTACGCAACAATGCCGATGACTTCGCCACCCATGCCCACCGCGCGGGCCTTGCGGTCAGTCATAAGGCCACGGGGGGTCGAGACAATTGCCACGCCCAATCCGTTCATCACTGTTGGCAGGGCATCGCGAGAGCGGTAAATACGCAGCCCTGGACGGGAGACACGCTCAATGCGCTCGATGACGGGGCGGCCGGAGTGGTACTTCAGGCCAATCTCGAGGTCGGTCTTGGGACCCTCTTGACGGATCTCGAAGCTGTCGATGTAGCCCTCTTCCTTCAAGAGATGGGCAATAGCCACCTTGAGTTTTGAGGAGGGCATGTGGACCGACCGTTTCTCAACCTTCTGCGCGTTGCGAATGCGAGTAAACATGTCGGCGATGGGGTCATTCATGCTCATAAAAGAAGCCCTTGATGAATAGAGGGGGACTTACCAGCTGGCCTTTGTGAGCCCAGGAATCTCACCGCGGAAGGCGGCTTCACGGATCTTGGCGCGCGCCAGACCAAACATACGAAAGGTTCCGCGGGGGCGCCCAGTAATCTCGCAGCGGCTGCGCATACGCGTAGGGCTGGCATTACGGGGCAGCTTTTGCAACGCGAGGCGCGCCTCATACCGTGCCTCTTCGGATTTCGACTGGTCCTGAATCAGTGCCAGAAGCGCTGCACGCTTTGCAGCGAACTTCTTAACGGTAAGAGCCCGCTTCTTCTCGCGGTTGATCATGGAAAGCTTTGCCATTGCGGAGGTCCTTTGCCTGAGACTAATTCTTAAACGGGAAGCGGAAACCAGAGAGGAGTGCTTTGGCCTCGTCGTCGGTTTTGGCGGTCGTCGTAAGACTGATGTTGAGACCGCGGACAGCGTCAACTTTGTCGTACTCCACTTCGGGGAAAATAATTTGCTCTTTGATTCCGATGTTGTAGTTTCCGCGACCGTCAAAAGCTTTGCCCGAAATACCGCGGAAATCGCGAACCCGGGGCAGGGCAATGGTGACCAGTCGGTCAAGGAACTCATACATACGCACGCCACGGAGCGTCACCATCACGCCAATGGGGTAGCCCTCACGAATCTTGAATCCGGCAATGGCCTTGCGGGCCTTGGTGACCACGGGCTTTTGACCAGCGATCTTGGTGAGGTCGGAGACCGCGCCTTCGATCGCCTTTTTGTCACCCACGGCCTCACCCACGCCCATGTTCAGGGTGATCTTGGTGAGGCGCGGCACCTGCATTACGCTGCCGTAACTGAACTTGGACATCAACTCGGGAGCGATGGTGTCGCGATAAATTTCTTGCAGTCTGGACATGATTGCTCCTTGGCTTAGGCGGAGGCTGCAGGCGTGGCGATGGGTGCGCGGTCTGACTTGTAGACGCGCTGCTTATTGCCATCCTCAGAAACAACGATTCCCACCCGGTCGGCCTTCTGCGTCGTTGGATGCAGAATGGCGAGGTTGGACTGGTCAATGGGCATGGCCTTATCGACGATGCCGCCTTGTTGACCCTTCATGGGGTTTGGCTTGGTGTGCTTCTTCACCAGGTTGACACCCTCTACCACGAGATGGGTGTCGTCTACCCGGCGCAACACGACGCCTTTTTTGCCTTTGTCTTTACCGGCGATCACGATCACCTGGTCGCCTTTACGGAGTTTGTTCATAACGTCAGCCTTCTTATTTAGAGCACCTCGGGCGCAAGCGACACGATTTTCATAAATCGCTCACTGCGCAGCTCACGGGTTACTGGGCCAAAAATGCGGGTACCGATGGGTTCTAGCTTGGCATTGAGCAAAACGGCCGCATTGGCATCAAACTTAATCAGGGAGCCGTCTGGGCGACGGACACCTTTCGCGGTGCGCACCACCACGGCGTTGTAAATCTCGCCTTTTTTTACTCGACCCCGGGGGGCTGCGTCTTTGATCGAGACCTTAATAATGTCTCCGATGCCAGCGTAGCGGCGCTTGGATCCGCCGAGAACCTTAATACACATCACAGATCGCGCGCCGGTGTTATCGGCCACGTCTAGCCGCGATTCGGTCTGAATCATGATTCAACATTCCTAACGAGGTTTACTGCTTACCCAACTTACCTGGCGTTGACTCGGCAATGGCCGCGACGACGCGCATGCAGTATTGGGCCCGTAGTGGGGCGCCGCTTGGCTTTTTATGCCGACGAGGCACTCCCGGGTAGATCACTTCAAAAAAATTCTAAGCCTTCTAGTGTAGTACGAAACGCTAAAAGACTCAAGAAACATTCATGCTTCAGGCGAGGTTGGGCGTTTAGGCCTCAACTGACTTTGCGATGAGTCGCGTCACGGCCCAAGACTTTGTCTTTGAAATCGGGCGGGTCTCGCTGATCTCCACGGTATCCCCGTGCCGCACATTGCTGTCTTCGGTGTGGGCGTGATACTTCTTGGACCGCACCACAACCTTGCCATAAATCGGGTGCTGTACGCGGCGCTCAACGAGTACCGTGACCGTCTTTTGCATCTTATCGCTCACCACCCGACCCACCAGGGTTCGGGTAAGGGATGCCGCCTGGGTGTTCATACCGACTTCCTTTCGCGAATAAGCGTACGCACGCGGGCGATGTCCCTGCGCGCGGCACCAAGCTGGGACGTGTTCGCCAACTGCTGGGTGCCGTGCTGCATACGCATATTAAAGTGGGCCTTTAGCAGGTCATTAAGTTCTTTTTGCAGGTCGGCGTCCGACTTTGCGCGAAGCTCTGAGGTTTTCATGGTGTGGTCTGGACCCAATAAATTTATCTGCCGACCTGACGGACGACAAAGGAGGTGAGAAGCGGCAGCTTCGCTGCGGCGAGCCGAAATGCTTCACGCGCGAGGCTCTCTTCAACACCGTCCATCTCGTAAAGCACCTTACCGGGCTGAATTTCGGCCACGTAGTACTCTGGGTTGCCCTTGCCGTTACCCATACGTACTTCAGCAGGCTTGCGCGAAATTGGCTTATCGGGAAAAACACGAATCCAAATCCGTCCACCACGCTTGATGTGCCGTGTCATCGCGCGACGGGCTGCCTCGATCTGGCGCGAGGTGAGCCGTCCACGAGTAGTCGCCTTCAGGCCGTATTCGCCAAAGGAGACGGAAGCACCGCGGGTGGCGAGGCCCGTGTTTCGGCCTTTCTGTTCTTTGCGGTATTTACGACGTGCGGGTTGCAACATGTGCGGATCCTTCTTTCAATAGGAGGGGCTTTAAGACGCAGACGGTTCTGCGGCATCGCTCGGGGTCGCAGCCACCTTGCGAACACGCTTGACGACGGGCCGATCTCCTGCCGCCTCCCCCTCAGTACGGGGCTTACGAGCAGCGGGCCTGCGGGTCGCGGGCTTCTTGTCGTCGCGGGTCTCCATGGCATCTTGGGCCTGGTGTGCAGGGGCGTCGCCGCGTCCGAGTGTGTCGCCCTTATAGACCCAGACCTTCACGCCAATAATGCCGTAGGTGGTCACGGCCTCAGCAAAGCCGTAATCGATATCTGCACGCAGGGTATGGAGCGGCACGCGACCCTCGCGATACCATTCGGTACGCGCAATTTCTGCACCGTTAAGCCGTCCTGCACTCATAATCTTGATGCCCTGGGCGCCAAGGCGCATGGCATTTTGCATGGCGCGCTTCATGGCGCGGCGAAACATAATGCGCTTTTCGAGTTGCTGCGTAATGCTCTCGGCAATCAGCTGCGCATCGACCTCGGGTTTACGAATCTCTTCAATATTGACATGCACCGGCACGCCCATCATTGAGGAGAGGCTCGCTTTCAGGGCCTCAATATCCTCGCCCTTCTTCCCGATGACGACACCAGGCCGTGCGCTAAAGATCGTTATTTTGGCGTTTTTGGCAGGCCGTTCAATGAGCACTCGGCCCACGGCCGCGCCTTTGAGTTTCTTCTTTAAGAAATCACGAACACGGATGTCTTCATTGAGCATCTTGCCGAAGTCACGGTGATTCGCAAACCAACGTGACGACCAGTTGCGGGAGACGGCAAGACGAAATCCGGTGGGGTGTATTTTTTGGCCCATGATGTGGTTCCGGTTTAGTTTCCGACAGTAATACTGATGTGGCAGGTGGGCTTCTCAATACGCACCCCCCGTCCTTTCGCGCGTGCAGAAAAACGACGCAACTTTGTCCCGCGCTCGACGGTAATGGTCTTCACCTTGAGTTCGTCAATGTCAGCGCCGTCGTTGTGCTCAGCATTAGCGATCGCTGATTCCAAGACCTTTTTAACAATGTCGGCCGCCTTTTTCGGGGTAAAGGCGAGGGTGTTGAGTGCGTGCTCAACGGTCTGGCCGCGGATAAGGTCGGCAACGAGCCGACCTTTTTGGGCCGACAGCCGTACACCGCGAAGCTTTGCAGAGGTTTCCATAGTAATCCTTGGATATTCGGTAGCGCCTTACTTCTTAGGCTTCTTATCGGCCGCATGGCCTTTAAAGGTTCTGGTGAGGGCGAACTCGCCAAGCTTGTGGCCCACCATGTTGTCAGTCACATAGACGGGCATATGTTGACGCCCGTTGTGAACCGCAATCGTGAGACCCACAAATTCGGGAAGGATGGTCGAGCGCCGAGACCATGTCTTGATGGGGCGCTTGTCTTTTGAGGCAGTGGCAACCTCCACCTTCTTGTACAGGTGGTCATCAACAAAGGGGCCTTTTTTCGCAGAGCGTGACATAGGGGTTCCTCTTGGCCTTCATTTCCGCTTGTGTCTGCTCGACACAATCATGCTGTTGGTACGCTTGTTGCGGCGGGTCTTGTAGCCCTTCGTGGGCGTACCCCAGGGGCTCACGGGCTCACGGGCCTCGCCCGTGCGGCCCTCTCCGCCACCATGTGGGTGATCAATCGGGTTCATGGCCACACCGCGGACCGTCGGACGGATACCACGCCAGCGGATCGCGCCTGCCTTACCGAACTGACGCAGATTGTGTTCGCCGTTACCGACCTCGCCGAGCGTCGCGCGGCACTCAATATGCACACGACGAATTTCTCCAGAGCGCAGCCGCAGCTGGGCATAGCTTCCTTCGCGGGCCAAAAGCTGTGCGCTCCCACCTGCGGAACGGGCAAGTTGCGCGCCTTTGCCGGGCTGCAGCTCGATACAGTGAATGGTCGAACCCACGGGAATATTGCGAATGGGCATCGCGTTTCCGGAACGGATCGGTGCCTCCGAGCCGCTCATCAGCGTGGCGCCGACTTCCAGGCCCTTGGGCGAAATAATGTAGCGGCGCTCGCCATCGGCATAGCAAAGCAGTGCAATGTGGGCGCTACGGTTGGGGTCGTACTCAATACGCTCCACCTTGGCCGAAATGCCGTCTTTGTCACGGCGGAAGTCGACAACACGATAATGCTGCTTATGGCCACCACCGCGATGCCGGGTAGTAATCCGTCCGAGGTTGTTGCGGCCCGCGGTCTTTGACTGCGGCTCAACCAGGCTCGCTTCGGGACGCCCTTTGTAGAGCTCGGGGTGGACCACCTTTACCATTGCCCGCTGGCCTGCGGACGTTGGCTTCATCTTCATAATAGGCATTTAGGCAGCCTCCCCACCAAAATTGATTTCTTGGCCCGCGGCAAGGCAGACATACGCCTTGCGCGTGTCACGGCGACGACCACTGGTGCGGCCATAGCGCTTCACTTTGCCTTTGACATTGAGCAGGTTGACAGAAGATACCTGGACCTTAAACAGAAGCTCCACAGCCGCCTTGATTTCGGGCTTGGTCGCGTCGGGCACTACCCGAAAGGCGACCTGGTTGTTCTGCTCGCCAATCTGTGTGCTCTTCTCAGAAACGATGGGAGAGAGCAGAACTTTTAAGAGGCGCTCTTGGTTCATGACAGCATCTCCTCGAATCGTGCCAGGGCGCCACGGGTCACCATGACCTTGTCAAAATAAATGAGGGAGAGCGGATCGGCTGCCTCCGGCTCAATCACCGCGATGCTCTGAAGGTTACGGGCCGCGAGATAGAGGGTTTCATCAAAGCGCTCGGTAACTAGAAGTACCGAGTCGAGGCCCATCTGCTTCAGTTTGTCTGCCACCAGTTTTGTCTTAGGGGCTTCTACGGAAAAGTCTTCGACAACAAGGATGCGGCCTTCCCGGGCAAGTTGCGACAGGATCGACCGCACGCCTGCGCGGTACATCTTCTTGTTGACCTTATGACTGAAATTTTCTTCTGGCGAGTTTGGGAAAATCTTGCCACCGCCACGCCACAGGGGGCTTGAAGCGCGGCCCACACGGGCGCGTCCGGTACCTTTTTGTCTCCATGGCTTGCGGGTCGACTTGTTGACCTCGCTACGATCCTTCTGTGCCCGGTTTGCACTACGGGCATTGGCCTGGTACGCCACCACCACCTGGTGAATGAGCGGCTCGTTGTAGTCACGACCAAAGACCACGTCGGTTGCCTGTACCGTGCCCGAGGCCTGTCCAGCCGCATTTACTAAAGTGAGTTCCATGATTGTCCGGGCTCCTTACTTCGCAGCATTCGCCGCTAAACGCACCGCGGGCCGAATCACCACATGACCGCCCTTGGAACCAGGAATCGCGCCCTTGATCAAGAGGAGCTGTCGCGCGACATCGATACGAGCCACTTCAAGATTCTGCACCGTACGCTTCACGTCACCGTCGTGCCCTGGCATGCGCTTTCCGGGGAAGACACGACCGGGGTCTTGGGCCATGCCGATCGAGCCAGGAACATTATGCGAACGAGAGTTGCCGTGTGAGGCACGCTGCGAGCCAAAGTTGTGGCGCGCAATCGTGCCAGCAAACCCCTTACCTTGGGTGGTACCGGTGACATCAACCTTTTGGCCAGGCGCGAAGATCTCAACAGACAAGACCTGGCCCGCCTGGAAACCTGATACCTGATCGTCGGCAACAGGGAATTCGCCGAGATGGCTGCCTGCCTGCACACCAGCCTTCGAAAAATGGCCGGCAAGGGACTTGGGAACGCGACTGGGCTTTTTGTGGCCAAAAGCAACCTGAACGGCGCTATATCCGTCAGTGGTCTTTGACTTGAGTTGGGTCACACGGTTGTCTGACACATCAATCACAGTCACCGGCACAGTCTCGCCGTCGTCCGTGAAAATGCGGGTCATACCCACCTTGCGGCCTAAGAGACCAAGGCTCATTTTCTTCTCCGATCCCGACTACGATTGGTCGGGGCTAATTAAATTAGTTTTGCCAATACACCACGCGATATGTGGCGTGTTGACGAAAGCCTGTTATTCTATACGACTAACCGCCGATAGCGCAAGCGGCTTTTATTGCAGCTTGATCTCCACATCCACACCTGCGGGAAGGTCGAGCTTCATCAAGGCGTCTACGGTCTTATCGGTGGGGTCCACGATGTCCATCAAGCGCTGATGGGTGCGCAACTCGAACTGGTCGCGCGAGGTTTTGTTCACGTGGGGGCTACGAAGAATATCGAAGCGCCGAAATCGGGTGGGGAGAGGAACCGGGCCGCGAACCACCGCCCCAGTACGCTTTGCCGTATCGACAATCTCCAAGGCAGACTGATCAATAAGCTTGTAATCGAAGGCCTTGAGCCGGATGCGAATCTTTTGTTGCATGACTATCTCCTAAAAAGAGCAGGTAAAGAACGAGCCCGCGAGGGCGAGGCGGGAGGGGAGGCGCAGACAAGACACCCGCCCCACCCCAAAGACAGCAAATGGCTACTCGATCACTTTTGCGACGACGCCGGCGCCGACGGTTCTGCCGCCCTCACGGA
>CAZKWK010000015.1:0-22128 GCA_964556335.1 uncultured Bordetella sp.
CCCCCCATCTGGGTGAAGGTGGTCGTGCTGCGGTCCATCCAGAGGACCATGTAATGGCACCCAATACCTGCTAAGGCACGGCTGCCTTCCGGCACGCGGGTGCTGGTGTTGTGGGGGCAGCCGCTGCAGAACCAGGGAGGGCGGTTGGCGGTGCTTGTGAGGGCCTGGTTTTCGCGCAGTGCCTCTTCCTTGGCCTGCAGAACGGCGAGCCAGGCCCGCATGCCGGCCGCGACGTCGTCGGGTACGCCCAGCCTGAAGAGCCGTTTGGCCAGTGCCTTAGCAATCAGCGCGGGTGAGAGATCGGCCTTTGACCGCAGCAGTACATTGCTCGTGGGGTTGGGCTGCGACCATTCCCCACCGGAGTGGTCTCCTTCGGGTTCGTTGAATTTGCCAACGACATCGGGCCGCACATCGGCCCGCCAGTTGTAGAGCTCCTCTTTGAGCTGGTACTCAATGATCTGGCGCTTCTCTTCTACCACCAGAATTTCCTGCAGGCCCTGGGCAAAACCTCGGGTGATCGTGGGCTCAAGAGGCCAGACGACGTTGACCTTATGCAGCCGCAGCCCGATACGTTGGCAGACCTCCCGGCTGAGCCCAAGGTCGTTGAGCGCCTGCAGCGTGTCTTGAAAGGCCTTGCCGCTCGCAATGACCCCAAAACGGTCGTGGGGCCCAGCCATCACATTGTGGTTGAGTCGGTTGGCCCGTACATAGGCCAACGCGGCATACCACTTGGTTTCCATGAGTCGCGCTTCTTGGTCAAGCGGCGCATCGGGCCAGCGCAGGTGCACGCCATCAGCGGGCATGGGAAAGTCGTGCGGGAGCACAATCTGCACGCGGTCGTTGTCGACCTCGATACTTGCGGAGGACTCTACGACATCTTGAATCGTCTTCATAGAGGCCCAGAGCCCAGCAAAACGGCTCATCGCCAGGGCATGCAGCCCCATATCGAGAATGCCCTGTACATCAGACGGAAAGAAGACGGGCAGGCCACAGGCCTTAAAGATATGGTCGCTCTGGTGGGCCGCGGTGGAGCTCTTGGCCACATGGTCATCGCCTGCGAGGGCGAGTACGCCGCCGTAGCGAGAGGTTCCGGCCATGTTGGCATGCTTAAACACATCCGAGCAGCGATCAACGCCTGGGCCTTTTCCGTACCAGATGCCAAAGACGCCGTCGAACTTTTTCTTCTCGGGAAAGAGGTCAAGCTGCTGGGTGCCCCAGACCGCCGTTGCCGCCAACTCTTCATTGACACCAGGCTGAAAGACAATGTGCTGTGCAGCCAAATGGGCCTTGGCGGCCCAGAGCGCCTGATCGTAGCCCCCCAGAGGGCTACCGCGGTAGCCACTAATAAAGCCCGCGGTTTTTACGCCCTGGGCAGCATCGCGGGCCTGCTGCATCAGGGGCAGGCGCACCAGCGCCTGCACCCCGCTCATAAAGGCCCGGCCTCTCTCGAGACGGTACTTGTCGTCGAGGCGAACCTCCTGCAGGGCCCGCAGTATGTGCGGCGCGAGCGGCGCGTTCATTTCTTCTGTTTGTCGCTCCAGAGTTCGCCGCCGGTAGCCCAGTGGCGCGCAGGCAGTTCATAGAAAAGAATGTCGACCGACTCTGGGCTGCCCCCGAGAATTTTTGTGGTGATCTCGGTCAGGGCCTTGGCGTACTCCCGCTTCTGGTCTTCGGTACGGCCTTCAAACATTTCTACACGAATCGTGGGCATGGACCTTCTCCAAAAAGGAAAGAGGGAAATGGCGCCGGGCTATTTGGCGACATTCACAAAGGGGGGGCAGGAGACGCCTTTGGGAACGACCTCGGCTTCCGTCTTCCCGTTGGGGCACTTGTAGACGCAGTTAACACGGGTGTTTTCACGGTTGGCCTTACGACTGGCGATGTAACAGTTCATTACCTTTTCGCCATCGCTACGCGCCTGCGCGAGCAGCATCGAGGAGTCCCCCGCTGCGACGGCAGGGCTTATCACCATGATGACAAAAAACGACCATACCGAAGACAGTGGGGCCATGGGCACGCTCCAGGGAAACAATCTGGACCCCAATAGTACGGCGTTTGCCCAGGCTGCGGGACGGGGGTCTTCCTGGAGTGCAGGCGGCTTACGGTAGAGTGTCTGGCTCACGGTCCCCCTCTCTTTTGGAGCCTTCGCGGTATGGCGGTTTTTCGTCCCGGCCCTGTGTCGGGTTTTTTCTGGATGTTGTTCATCTGTACGCTCTGGAGCACTGCGGGGGTTGTCTCCCGGCAACTGGAGTCTGCGGCCTCCTTGGAAGTCACCTTCTGGCGCAGCTTTTTCTGCGCCTTGACGCTCTTTGTGGTTTTGGTTGCCCAGACTGGGCTTGCCGGCACCGTGCGCCGGGTGCGCGATATGGGCCTCTATGGGCTGCTTTCGGGGGTCTGTTGGTCCATCATGTTCACCTGTTTCATGGTGGCCATCATGCTGACGTCGGTCACCAACACGCTTCTGATCATGAGTCTTGCACCGCTGTTTGCCGCCATTCTCGCCCGTTGGTTTCTCGGCGAACGGATTGCGCTGGCGACGGCCGCCTCGATTCTGGTTGCGGGTTTTGGGCTCTGGTGGATGCTCAGAGAGGGGCTCTCGGGGCAGGGCCTCGTGGGCGTTTTCGTGGCGCTGGGAACGCCGATTGCCGCCGCCTGTAATCTGGTGCTGCTTAAGCGCGCGCGCGGTGGGGTGAGTCTGATTCCGGCGGTTATGGTGGGCGGCACGCTCTCCGCTTCTATGACCCTACCTTTTATTTTTCCCCTTCAAGCCACCGTGGGTGATCTGGCCTGGCTTGCCGGGTTGGGCGTGTTTCAGTTGGCACTGCCTTGCAGTCTTCTGGTCTGGCTCAGCCGGTACCTCCCGCCGCAAGAGATTGCGCTTTTGTCGCTTTTTGAAGTGGTCCTTGGACCCGTCTGGGCCTGGCTCTGGGGGGGCGAACTCATTACTCTGGTGACGCTTCAAGGAGCAGCGCTCATCCTCGGGGCCTTGGTCTTTAATACGCTGACACGTTACCGCGCAGCCCCCGCGGCTGTGTAATATGCGGCGGGCGACAAAGGCTATAGCCCCCCGCGTAGGGCTTTTCTTCGACTACGACTGGGACGCCGTCGCCCACCGAAGACTCGCCGGTCTCTTTGCCTTTGATCTTGCGGGCTTTGACCTCTTTAGCTGGGCGGGGCGGCTACGCCTTCTGAGACTCGACCTTGCGGCCTTCGCAGACCGACTTGCGGCCCAGGGACGCAGGCATCGCTGGTCTGCCGTGGTCTCCCACCATGAACTCTACGGAGCGCTTGTAGCGGCGATGGTCGCAGACCAGCTGGGGCTTCCCGGCCCGGGGGTACGGGCGGTCTTGGCCTGCCACCATAAGGGGTACACGCGGGCGATTCTTCAGAAGGTCTGCCCCGAGGCGAACCTTCACTCCGTGATCGTGGACCCTGCAGCAGCCAACACCTCAGCTGGGCGGCCCTGGGCCCAGAGCACCTCAGTATCTCTCGGCTTTCCTCTCTACCTCAAACCCGTACGCGCTACGTTTTCGGTGTTGGCCCGAAGCATTGAAAGCCCAGCCGCATGGGAGGCCTATTTTTCGCAGCTCGCGCGTGATCGCTGGATCACCGAGCGTCTTCTGGCACCCTTTGAGGCTGTCTTGCAGGCCCACCTGCCAGAGGCTGGCTCGTCATTTCGGTTCCTTGCCGAAGAGCCCGTCTGGCATCCTCAGTACAACCTGGATGGTTATGTCGACGGATCCGGAATGCACCTTCTGGGGGTGGTCGATGCGGTCTCTTACCCCGGTACACAGGCATTTCAACGGTGGGAATGCCCATCGCGACTTCCCGCTGCGGTGATCGATGCTGCCTTGACGATTGCCCGCAAGTTTCTTGACGCAGTTGGTTTTGGTCAGGGCTTTTTCAATATGGAGTTCTTCTATGACCCGTCGTCGGAAAAAATCTCGGTAATTGAGTTTAATCCGCGCCTCTCGTCACAGTTTAGTGATCTCTACCGCATGGTCTCTGGCGTTGATCCGCATGCGATGGCCCTCGCAATTGCGCAGGGCCGAGACCCGCGGGCGCTGCCCATCGCTGCGCCAACTGCACGCGTCGCGGCCAGCCTGGTCTGGCGCGCTTTTGACGCGCAGGATATCCCCTCTGCGCCTACGCGTGCCGCGCTTCGTCACTTGGCCAGGGACTTCCCAGGGCAGACGGTCTTTACCTTCTCCCGGTCGCCGGCTGCAATTCGGCGGGCCTTTACCTGGATGGAGAGTTACCGTTACGGCGTGGTTAATGTGGGTGCGGCGGATTCGGAGGGGCTATATCGACGCGCAGCACAGATCTCGGAGATTCTGGGCTGGCCCAATGCACCCTATGCCCAAGACCTGCCTGCTTTGGCGCAAGCCTTTGGGTCTGCTGCGGCCCGAGCCCGCTGACCACCGCGCAGCCTATGGCGGCAAGGTAGGGCAAGGCCTGGAGAACGAGAACCCCAGACCAGCTTAGGCGGTCGAGCGTCGTCGTCTCGGACGGCACCATCCAGAATATGCCGAATAATAGCGAGAGGCTCAGGCCGAGTACCAACTCTTCGCGGATGGCGAAAAGCTGTCGCGTCAGGGGACTCTGGTTGGGAGCCTGACGGCTTGAGTTCGAAGCGGCCGCGTTACTTGGGGCAACCGACTTTTTGCGGGTGATCTCGAAAACCGCTTTTTTGTGTATGAGCCCGGAGAAGAGCCCGCGGGCTATGACATGCGAGAGGGCAAGCCCCGCAAGGCTTGCGCCGAGCACATCGGGCCAGCGACAGTCGACGCGACGTGCATAGAGGGTGAGGCCAATGACCAGCCGAAAGCCCAAAAATACAAGCAGGGGCAGAAGCAGCAGAGGGGCAGGCAGTGGGAACTCTGTGGGCGCAGCTAAGGCACCGATGCTCCAGGCAATGGCACCGATGCTAAAGATGAGGTGCAATGCATCACCGATCCAGGGCAGCCAACCAGCCAAGAAGTGGTACCGCTGCGACCGGGTGAGCTCGGATGGTAGAAGGAGTTTGTTGGCGTGGGCCTTCAGAATCTGCATGGCCCCTTGGGCCCATCGCCTGCGTTGCCGACGATAGGTGCTGAAATCCTCTGGTAGCAGACCCCGGCCGAAGACCTCATCGACATAGATGGCCTTGAGTCTTTCCGCAAGGATACGCAGGCCTAGTTCAGAATCTTCACAGATACAGTCTTCGTTCCAGCCCCCGAGTGCCCGCAAGGTCTGCGCACGGATCAGCGTCATGGTGCCGTGTTGAATGATGGCGTTGCGCTGATGCCGGTGGTGCATACCGATCCGAAAGAAGCCTTCATACTCCCAGTAGACCAACCGTGAAAAGGGCTGCACCAGTGCATCTCGGTGGGCCTGCGGGGCCTGAATCAGGCCGGTGGCAGGGTCTTGAAAGTAGCCCGATACGGCCTGTATCCATCGGGGATCCACCAGGTAATCAGCATCCACTACGCCGACCCAGGAGGCCTGGGGGTCGGTCTGGCGAAGCGCGAAGTTTAGGGCGCCTGCTTTAAAGCCGGGCCACTGCGGCAGATGGAAAAAGCGTAGCCGAGGGTCGCCGCACTGGTCTGCAAATGCGGCTACCGGCCGCCAGAGGTCTGGGTCTTTGGTGTTGTTGTCGACCACGATAATTTCGAGGGCGGGCCAGTCGAGGCGCAGCAGGTGCCGGATGGCTTCAATGACCATCGCCGCGGGCTCGTTACTGCAGGCGAGATGAATACTCACCTTTGGCGCAGTCGCGGGGTCGGCCCATGGGGGGCTGGGCTTCTGGCGTTGTAGGCTTCCTCGCCAGAAGACTTCAGAGAACTCAAAAAGCTGTGAGAGCAGGAGCAGTGACAGGATGGTTAAGGCTGCAATCAGTCCGACTGCCAGTGCCCACTCGGTGGGCCGCAGATAGTCGGCAAACGGCCAAGACGAGAATGCCACCGCGCCGATGATGAGCAGTTGGCTTACCAGAAGGAAGGCCAGTCGGGCGGTTGTTTGAAGTCGTCTGAGCCCAAACAGAAAAGGCAATGCCACGGCCAGCCCAGCCAGCGCGGAGAGTCCTGCTTGGCCAAGGGTGTGGGACTGTGTTTCCAGTGGTCCCTGCAGGGCAAACTTTGGCTGCCGATGCGCGTCCCAGAGGCCCCAGTGGGCGCCTGCCTGCCCTTCAATGGATTTCTTCCAGGGCTGGTCGATGGCCTCCATGAGGTAGTACTCCAGGCCCAGGGCCTCAGCCTGGGAGACAAATTGACGCACAAACACGGCCTGATTCTCGGGCGATGCAATTGCAGGCCCTTGGGTGGGCCCGTGACTGGGCCAGCCAACCTCGCCAATCACAACGGGCAGTCGTGGGAACCGGCGCTGTACGTCTTGCAGGCGCGCGAGCGCATAGGCAACCGCCTGCTCCGCGGGAACCTTTTCCCAATAAGGCAGCAGGTGCACCGTGATGAAATCGACATGTCGCGCGAGTTCTGGCTGTGCAAGCCAGACATGCCAGGGCTCGGCGGTGGACACCGGAGTGCGAAGCTGCCGTCGTGTCTGGTCAAGAATTTGATACAGCTGCTCGGCAGGGACTCTTTTGGTCAGCTGGGTCTCATTTCCGAGGATGAGTCGATCGACATTTTTATGGTCGCGGGCCGCTGCGATGGCAGCACGGACTTCGGCCTGGTTGCGAATCGGGTTCTGATCGAGCCAGGCCCCCAGCGTGACCGACAACCCATGCGATTCGGCCAACGCAGGGAGCATGGGGAGTTCGGTCGCACTGTAGGTGCGCAGTCGCTGGCTGTGGGGGGCGAGCAGGGCCAGGTCTGCCGAGACCGAGTCGGTACTGAGGCGCTTGGGATCGCTCGGGCTATTCCAGCGACCATAGCCGTTATAGGCCAGGCCCGACATGGGCTGCGCGATACTGGGGGCGGACGGGGGCAAATGGAAAAGGCCCCAGGCGAAGGCATGCGCGGCGGCGAGGATAACGACGCCCAAGAGCCCGAGCAAAACGCGGGACCCGATGAGCGACGGGAAAAAGACTCTCTTATCGTGCAGCACAGTGCTCTACAGAAAAAGGAAGAAAGAAGAACCGATGCAGACCAGAACGGATCGCTGGGCCCAAGGACTGATTGTTGCCGCCTGCCTGGGCCTTGGCCTTTGGGCCTCTGAACGCCTCTGGCCCCGGGCATTGCCAATCGTGGAAACCGCTATTTTGCCATGCGTCTCGTACGCCCCTTTTCGTCATCCAGAGCATTCGCCGTTTGATCCTCGTCTGCGCATTGACCACGCCTCTCTCAGAGCCGATCTGGCCCAGATTCGTTCCCTAAGCCCTTGTCTGCGTACCTACGGCCTGGACCACGGGATGGACCAGTTGCCTGGCATCGCTCGTGAGATGGGCCTTCGCCTGCGGCTTGGGCTCTGGCTCGGCCAAGACCCGGTTGCGAACCGCCGAGAGATTGAGCAGGCGGTGGCTCTGGCAAGCGCTTATCCCGATGTGGTGGAACAGGTGATCGTTGGCAACGAGGTCTTGCTGCGGGGAGACCTCTCGCCAGAGGTATTGGCGGACATTCTTGCCGAGATGCAGCAGCGCATTGATCTACCGATCACTTATGCCGATGTCTGGGAATTCTGGCGTCGTCATGCGGCAGTATTGCGGCCGCATGTGGATAGTGTGGCGGTGCACATCCTGCCCTATTGGGAGGATGACCCGATTGCGGTGGACCAGGCTGTGGATTACGTCTATGCACGCTATGCAGAGATGCAGACCCTCTTTGCGCCTCTACCCGTCTGGATCGGAGAGACGGGCTGGCCTGCCCGGGGCCGCAGTCGGGGTGGGGCAGTGCCCGGCGTCTATGAGCAGGCCCTCTTCGTGCATAGCCTTCTACACAAGCACCAGTCAGAGCCGATCCCGTTTAACCTTATCGAGGCCTTCGACCAGCCCTGGAAACGTGTGCAGGAGGGCGCTATGGGCGGCGCCTGGGGAGTATTTGACTCTGGGGGGCATCAGCGGGTGGACTGGCGCAGGCCTGGGTCGGGCGCCGTGACGCAGGGCGCTGCCGTGGCGGGTCTGGTGGGGCTCTTTGGTGTTGGGCTGTTGCTCCTCTGGCGGGAGCGTCATACCGCGTGTGGGGTCAATAGCACCCGGCCACCGCGGGGCGAAGTCTGGTTTGTGGCCCTCTTTATTCTGGGTCTTCTTGCAGCGCAGCTAGAGATGGCCTGGACTTGGAGTCGCAACGCTGGAGAATGGGGGGCGGCACTGGTTCAGACGGGTATTACGAGCCTATTGAGCCTTGCCCTGGCAGTGCGGATGCTTTCTCGCAGGTCAGGGTCACCGGACCACCCCTCTTGCCCACCGGGTCTGCTGCTGTGGCTTGTGGGGCTCTGGCTCGTACTTGTGCTGATCACCGCCCATGGACTGGTTTTTGATGGCCGTTATCGTGCCTTGGCCTGGCCTCTGTTGCTGGGGCCCGTGGTGCTGGGTGCGGCTGCAATACTGCGGGGGTTGACCAGGCCCTGGCAGCTCTGGCCCATTCGTTGGATGGCCTACCTGGCCGGGTTGGCTGGGGCCGCAGTGGTCTACCAAGAGGGACTGGAAAACCGTCAGGCGCTAACCTATGGGGCGCTTCTTGTCTGCGTGACCGTGCTCGCGGTGATGGCGGCGCGTATTCCTTCGCGGGAGGCTTTTGGTGAGGGGGCTGGCCCCGCAGACGACCAGGCCTGGAGCAGGGTCTCGGGCAAGTCATGAAGGCCCCCAAGGGGTGCCTGCCGGGTCTGTAAGCCCGCAGTGAAGCCTCTTGCCTCCAGGGGCTCCAATAGGCGTGGATCCCGGCTTATTACACGTACGGGCACATCCCAGGAGGCACCCTCACCGGTCACGTTGGCCGTGGGTTGGTGGTCACCGATGAGTACATACACGGTCTCGCGTGCCTCGGGCCGTGCGAAGTAGCCGGATAGCCACTGATAGACATAGTTCACCATGCGCAGGTAGTCAGGCCGCATGTTGAGCCAGTTGGGCTTCTCGGCCTGCGCGGCTGCGAGCAACGCTGGATCGAAGGGCTCGTTCGTCAGAATCCGCTCCCAGTCCGGCTGGTAGGGGGGCACCGGGCTGAAAGGCAGGTGCGAGGTGATGGTGGGAAAGAAGACCAACCGCGGAGGCGTCTCGGAACTGCGTGGGTAGAGTTGTTCAAATCGCGCGAGGGCAAACTGATCCGGGATTGACCAGAAGCCCAGGGGCGGACCCCGGTAGCCCAGGGCGGGCCCATCGAGATAATGGGTGAACCCATAAAAGAGCCGCTCCGGCCAGGGCCAGGCAACCGCGTGATAGAGCCCAAAGGTTTCGTACCCCCGCGTGCGAAAAAGTTGGATGAGCGTGGGCTTCTCAGTGGTGAGCAGAAGGTCGTGTCTGCGAGGGTCGGAGAGGTCAACCCCTGATAAGACCGACATGTGGGCCAGGTCTGATGCCCCACCCACGGTGGGTGAGCGAAAGAATCCCGTGACCACCGAGCGACCGCTCTCTCTGAGGGTCTGGTCCAGTCGCGTGCGTTGGCTGGTTGTTGCGGCCAGGGCCTCGGGGTGGTCATAGAGGAAGGCCCCAAACGACTCCAGGAAGACCACCATGACGTCACGCCGGCCGAGAATGTCGAGGACCTCCGAGGCAGGACGGGCCATGGCGCGCTCAATCGGCGTCTGGATGGGCAGGGCCTGGGCAATGGCCTCTGGCGACTGGGCGTCCCAGAGCAGGGAGAGTTGTTTCCAGTAGGTGGGAATCACTGGCTTAGAAACATAGGGCCAGGTTGCCTGCACACCGCCATAATTGGCTGCGATGAGGCCTGTGGCCAGTGCGGTGATCACCCAGGTGGCTGCGCGGTGCCTGTAGGGCAGGGCGATGTCGACGGCCAGGTAGCCAATGCCCCGAAAGACAAGGGCACCGAGGACGGTCATGAGCAGTACCGCGATGAGCAGCGCAGCGAGGCTTGCCCACCAGGGCGCATCGGAGGCCCATACCCAGAGAAACCGTGGGATCTGGGGAATGTCCCAGTAGAGGCTGACTGCACGTCCGAAGAGCGAAGGTGCGGTGACATCCAGATAACGGGCCACGATGAAGACGAGATAGATCAAGGTCAGGCCGATCTGGAGGCTTCGTGGCAGCAGGGACTTTCGGAGCGCAACGAGCAGGAGCACGGTGAGCCAAAGCAGCACGAACTCCGGCGCGATGCGCAGGTCTGGTAACACCGCGGGCGTCGGCCACCAGGCAGTAAAGCTCAACAGCGCATTGAGCACTATGAGACTGAGAAGCCCACGCATGAGGTGGCGTGAACGCAGACCCGCCTGGGCTAGCACGGCTTTAGTCGGCCAAATCCCAGATACCCCATGCCCCATTGGGTGGACTGACGTCGAAACTCGTCAAGATGGGGTTCGATGCGATCCCAGGGCGACCAGAGGTCACCCGGTGCGCCGTTGTACCCATAGTTTTTGAGGTAGACCCAGAGGTTGAGGGGCGCCAGCCAGGCAGGAAAATACTTGATCCCCGCAATGGCCACCCGCGCCTGCGGCTTGGCCCACGCAAGCAGTTGGCTGATGGCCTCGGCGGATCGCAGGATGTCATGGGTGTAGTGAAAGAGTAAGGCGTCGACCGGCGCGGGCAGTCGTAGAGACTGCGCACTGGACTCGAAGACCTGCACATTGCGCCAGCCCGCCTCGCGAATGCGGGTATGGGCATGAACAAGCATGTCGGGGCTCTGGTCAAAGCCAAAGACCTGTCCCGTGTCCCCCACTTTTTCGCGCAGGAGCGGAAGGCTCAGCCCTGTGCCGCACCCTACATCGAGGACACAATCTCCTGGCTGCAGGCCGAGTCCTTCAATGGCCTGGGTCCGAATCGGCCAGGTGGGACCGCAGGTCTGGTCGTAGCCCGCAGCGCGGTGGCGATATTTACGGATTGAGGCTGCGCGAATCTCTGCATCAGATGGGGAGGGCATACGGCACTCGTATTAGGGGCAGGGGGCCGCCGGGGGCGGAGAACCGGGTTCGTTGCGGCATATTACTTAGCAACGCCCTGCACTGCGCCGCGCTTGGGTAGTTGAGACCTTCCCTCTTTTAGGTCTTGGGTGCAACCGACCGTAAAAGAGGCCCCGAGGTCTGCCTGGACTTCTTTCGCCCGCGCCTGGCACTGTTCTTCAGACCAATGCTGCTCGATGACCTGCAGGTTGGTGGAGGTTCCAATCCAGACGATGAGGAGCCACTCTTTCATAGCAATCAGACTCCCGAGGGCCGCTGCTGCACGGCAAGCCGATCGCCGGTGACCAGGGTGACCCGTCGGGTTGCACCCTGACGTACCACCGAGAGCGTGAGGGCGCTGCCAATGGGCCCAGAGGCCCAGATACGACGGTAAAAGTCTGCCAGGTCGAGCACTGCCTGGTTTTCCAGTGCCAGGATACGGTCGCCCGCCTGCAGGCCTGCCTGTTCAGCGGGGCTCTTGGCTGAAACCCGCTGGATCATGAGGCCTCCCTGGGGATGGGGCTGGCTGTGAATACCCAGCCATGCCTGGGCTGGCCCACTGCGGCGACCGAACTTCAGTAGATCGGGCAGAACAGGCTTGAAGATGTTGATCGGAAGATAAAGATTGCCAGGTCGTGCGCGGGGTTCGTCGGTGGCGTCTGCGATCAGCAGAGATCCGAGGCCCACCAGAGCCCCGGTCTCGTCAAAGAGGCCTGCCCCGCTCCAGTTATTCACCGCGGGTATCGTGAGTAGCGGGGACTCCACCAGATATTCCCAGGTGCCAGCAAAGAGCTTGCGCGAGGCCAGCAGTAGCTCGGTGGGCTCTGGTTCGCTGTGGCCAAGGGTCAGTAGCCGTTGTGGTGCGATAAGGCGATCGGAGTCTCCCAGCGCAACCGGCTTTCGCTGCAAGGGCAGTAGGCTTTTTAGAACACCGAAGCCCGAAATGGGGTCGTGCCCCACGATCGTGGCGGGAATACGACGTCCTTGGTCGTCAATAAGGTCGGCAGTCTCCGCATCGATCAGGAGGTAGCCAACGGTCACAACCGTGTCTCGGTCAATCACGATGCCTGACCCTACCCTCACAGGCCCGAGCGTCTGCGCGCTGGGAGACGAGGTACGGGCGGTGGCCTCCACCATGACCACGCTCTGCATGATCTGGGCGAGCACCTGCGCATTGGCACGGATGGGTGTGCCCTGACCATGCACCTGGGGGGGGGCTGCGGCCAGCCCGATCAATATAAGCGCGCCAATGAGTCGTCGGCCGATCAAATCCACGACTTGGTAGCCTCTGATACTGATCGGAAGATAATTTAATGCGTTGCAATATTTGAAAGGGTTCATAAAGCAGGCATCTGGTCGTTTCTGGGGGTTGATTACCGTGTTCTATTTAATAGAACGGTGGTTTGTCCGCACATATTTACTTTAGACTCACGCCATGAACAAGAAAAGCATCTCTCGTCCCGCAGTGGGCCTTCAGGCATGGTATGGCATTCGGTCTTTCGCGGAAAGGGCTATTGCGGAAAGCCCCTTGGGACGCCTTGATGCGTTGTCCGTGCGTCTGCTTGATTGGATCTATGCGGCCCAGTCTCCCAAAGAACCACTCTATGTGCAGACGATCATCACGAAGTCTCAGGTGGCCTCGCCTGCCACCCTGCATAAATGCCTTGCGGCGTTACTGCGTGAGGGGCTTATCCATGCGGAGATTGATCCGGTGGATAGTCGTAGAAAGATGATCTCTGTGACGCCTAAGTTGTCCCAGGCGATGCTCGAGTTGAATCAGAAGACCAAGCGCTGGCTCGAGGAGCAGTCTAAGATGTCGTGATGCCCGGATCGCGACCGATATCAGTCTCACTATCACCACCGCCTCACCGGCGACTCTGCACCGACTGCGGCATATCGCGATCTTCCGAGCCCAAGAATTGTGCCGTTGCTTGTCAGTTTATTCAGCCAGACTACAGCCGCTGGGAGACCGCGGTACATGGCGCGCCTCGCAATTCCGATCATCCTGATCAACTCTACTTTGGGCCGCACAAGGCGATCTGGCGGGCTCGGCTGAAGGTCCCGCGTCCTGGCGCGCAGTGGACGGGTATCACCACCCGCATGGCAGAGCGTCTCCTCGAAAATGGCCTGGTTGATGCTGTCTTAACCATGCGCCCGTCCGCGGAGGATCGGTGGCGGCCCGAGCCGGTGTTGGTGCGTCGCGCTGCGGATCTCGCGGCCTGCCGTGGCATGCGCATGGGCTACGCGCCACTGTTGTCTCTGATTGAACCCGCGTTGGCTTCGGGGGTGCGTCGACTGGCGGTTATCGGTATTCCTTGCCAGGTCTACGCGTTGCGTGCCCTCGCCGACCATTACGGCTTTGAGGCCTTGTGGGTGATTGGTACGCCCTGTTCCGACAACACCTCAACCGAGAACTTTCATCTCTTTTTGGAGAAGCTCACCGATCGCCCGGACAAGGTCTCGTATCTGGAGTTTCGGGCCGACTATCAGGTGGAGATGCGGTTTGACGACGGTCGAAAGAAGCTGATTCCTTTTTTGCAGTTGCCCCTCTCGGAACTACCCCGTGATTTTTTCCCCCTCACCTGCAGAACCTGTGTGGACTATGTCAACGCCTTGTCGGATATCACCGTGGGTTACATGGGCGGGCAGGGGCAGCAGTGGTTAATCGTACGTAACGAGAAGGGTCAGCAGATGCTCGACCTGCTCGGAGACGAGGTGGTCTTGAGCCCCCCTACCGATTCAGGTGACCGGCGGTCGGCCGTGCAGGGCTTTGTGGAGAACACCCGTCGGGCGGCCGGCGGGCTGCCACTGCGCCGTATGCCCGACTGGCTTCGACCCGTCGTGGGTCGGCTGATGACCTGGTTTGGGCCCAAAGGGATGGCCTTTGCCCGTGCCCGTATTGAGATGAAGGCCGCTGAGACCATGATTCATCTGGAACGGGAGTCCCCTGGGCGGATGAAGTCGATGGTGCCGGAACATGTCCGACGCATCGCCGCCGGGGTGCTTGGGGCGCCTCGGGATCGGTGAGAGACGGCGAATACCTGGGGAAAACACTCTCCAGCAATATCTTCAGTGTTCTTCTGGAGATCTCTATACTCAGTCGAGATTTAACCTCTAATCGGAGACATTATGAAAAGACGTGAGTTTGTAGCGGGTACCGGAATGGCGGGAATTCTTGCAGCGGGCGTGGCGCCTGCAGTACGAGCCCAAGAGACGATTCGCTGGCGATTGGCCTCGAGCTTTCCGAAGGCGCTGGACACCATCTATGGCGCGGCAGAAACCTTCGCCGCCAAAGTCAATGCTGCCTCAAACGGCCGCCTGACGGTGAGCGTGCATGCGGCTGGTGAGATTATTCCTCCCTTTGGTGTGGTCGATGGCGTTCAGCAGGGCACCATCGAGATGGCCCACACGGCGCCGTATTACTTCCACGGCAAAGGTGCCCCCTTTGCAATTGAGTGCGCCATTCCCTTTGGCCTGAATGCTCGCCAGATGACCGCCTGGATGTACGACGGCAATGGTATGAAACTCTTCCGTGAGTTCTATGCCGACTACAACATTGTGAACTTCCCAATGGGTAATACGGGTGCGCAGATGGGCGGCTGGTACCGGAAAGAGATCAAGACCCTGGCCGACATCAAGGGTATGAAAATGCGTATTGGCGGTTTCGGGGGCAAAATCCTTGAACTGATTGGTGGTGTCCCGCAGAACATTCCTGGTGGGGAGATCTACCAGGCCCTTGAGCGCGGCACTCTGGACTCCACCGAGTGGGTGGGCCCCTACGACGACCTGAAGCTTGGGTTTTACAAAGTGGCCAAGAACTACTACTACCCAGCCTGGTGGGAAGGCGGTCCGCAGCTGTCGCTTTATGTGGGCAAAAAGGCCTTTGACGCGTTGCCCAATGATCTGAAGGCGATCGTCGAAGGCGCCGCAGCCTACGCCCATACCGAGATGCAGGCGAAATACGACGCCCGTAATCCGGCTGCGTTGCGTGAACTGGTGAAAAACGGTACCAAGCTCTTTGCGATGCCCAAGCCCATTATGGATGCTGCCTTTAAGGCTGCCCAGGGCTATTACGCCGAGTTGTCGAAGACCAACCCGCGTTGGCAAAAGGTATACGCCGACTATGAGACCTTCCGCCGTAATTCAAATCAGTGGTTCCGCTTTACGGAGGCACGGTTTGACAGCTACATGCAGGGGGCAAAGCTCTAACGGCCTCCCCAAACGAAAAAAGCCCGGCTGCATTGCCGGGCTTTTTTTATCTATTTTTATTTCTGTTGTTTCATTTCCCGCAGGAGTGCGGCCGCGGGATCTTCTTCCGCAGACGCTTCGTCCTCACCTTCCGCCTTCGCCGACCCATCGGCCCCGTCTGGCTCAGCGGATTCTTCCGCGTTCGGGTCGGATTCGTCCAGAGGATCAGCCATGGGAAGTTCGACCTCTACATTGGAGGAGACCGGTGGTTTATAGTCCCCCAAAAAATGCGCGGGATAGAAGATGACCGCCAGGGTCATGAGTACCTGAAGCGCCACGAAGATAAAGGCGCCTCGATAGATCTGCGCAGTTTTTATACCTTCGATGACCTTTCCACTCACCTTATCAACGTAATCTTGCGTCGGCGCCACGCTGCGCAAGTAGAACAGCGAGAATCCGAAAGGCGGCGTAAGGAAGGAGGTCTGCAAAATCATCGCGAGAACAATTCCAAACCAGATGAGGTCGATACCGAGGCTGTTGGCCACGGGTACGAGCAACGGTACAACGATAAAGGCTATTTCAAAGAAGTCGAGAAAGAATCCGAGTACGAAGACCAACAGGGTTACCAACAACAAGAATCCGGTTTGACCACCTGGTAGATGTTCGAAGAGCGACTCCACCCAGATATGCCCGTCGGCCGCGTTGAAGGTGAAGGAGAAGATGGTGGAACCCACCAGAATGAACATCACAAAAATCGACAGCCGGGTGGTCTGGTCAAGCGACTGCCCCAGGTTGGCAAAGGTGAGTCGACGCTTTGACCAGGCCATGATCAGCGCCCCGACCGCGCCCATAGCGCCCCCTTCGGTGGGTGTGGCGATACCCAAAAAAATCGTACCCAGTACGAGGAATATGAGTACAAGGGGAGGAATCAGGGCAAAGGTCACGCGTTCGGCGATCACCGAGAGGAGCTTGAGCCCCGTAAAGTGATTGATAAGCGCCACCACAAGCGCAAAGAAGCTTGCCATCGTGACAGAGAGCACGACCAGTTCATCGGCCGGTGCGGGGTCGGTTCTCCCGAGTAACGGGCCCATGACGGCATCGTGAACCGAATACCAGAGAAAGCCTGCCAGGGCCGATCCGGCTAGCAAAACGAGCAGCGACCGATAGCCGGTGCTGCCATCAGCCTCTTTATAGACACGGGCTTCGGGCGGTAGTGCAGGTACTGCCGATGGCTTAATGACCGCCAACGCGGCGAGGAAGACAAGATAGACCAGGACTAGGATGAGCCCGGGCTTCAGGGCGGCACTGTACATATCGCCCACCGACCGCCCCATCTGGTCGGCAAGCACGATGAGCACCAGCGAGGGGGGAATGATCTGTACGAGCGTGCCCGCAGCCAAGATAGATCCGGTAGCGATCGACCGGTTATAGCCGTACCGCAGCATGATGGGCAACGAGATAAGACCCATCGAGATTACGGCTGCCGCGATGACCCCAGTGGTCGCTGCAAGCAGCGCGCCCACGAGCACAACGGCGATGGCCAGGCCTGAACGTACGGGACCGAATAGTTGACCGATGGTGTCGAGCAGGTCTTCAGCCATACCGCTGCGCTGCAGAATAATTCCCATAAATGTGAAAAAGGGAATCGCCAACAGCGTGTCGTTTTGCATAATGCCGAAAATGCGCAACGGCAGGGCTTGAAACAATGCAGGGGTAAAGAGTCCGAGGGCGACCCCGATAAGACCGAATCCAAGGCCCACCGCCGCCAATCCGAAGGCCACTGGAAACCCGCTGATGAGTAGGGCAAACAGCCCCAAGAACATGAAGACGGGGAACTGGGACGTGAGAAGTTCAGTCACGTTGGGAGCTCCTTATCGTCTTTGACGAGATCGACATCCTTGCTGCCAGTGGCGGCAAGCGGATCAGGCCCGATGTCAAAAAGAAAGCTCAGACGTTTGTGAAGCTCCGCAAGTGCCTGCAGCAGCAGCAGGCCCATACCCAGTGGAATGGTGAAGAGCACAGGCCAACGAATCAGGCCCCCTGCATTTTGTGACATTTCGCCGCTGACAAAGGCAATAGAAAAAAGCGGCCAGGAGAGCCAGGCCACAAACAAACTTGTGGGAAGCAGAATGAAAACAATACCGCCCACGTCCACCCAATTGCGCGTCTTCGCTGAGAGCCGAGCGGAGATAAAGTCGATGCGCACATGGGCGTTGTGGAGAAAGACATAGCCTGCACCGAGCATGAAGACTGCGGAAAAAAGATACCACTGCCCTTCTAGTAGCGCGTTGGAACTGGTAGAGAAGACTTTTCTGACGATAGCGTTACCAGCGCTTAGGAGTACGGCCGCAAAGATGAGCCAGCGAAGTCCTGCACCAATCCAGGTGGACAGACGGTCGACGAGGGCCACCAAGGGCGCTGTGATGGAAAGGAGCCGTTTCACTATAAACAGGATTGTGCCTGACCTTTCTCCTAAGCCAGCCTGTTTTTAGGCCTCCGAGTATGCCCCGATGGGTCAGTAATTTCCCTAGACCAACGCACCATATGAGAAATAAGCTGTGCAATCAAACCATTTGGCGTCGTAGCATTCCTCTCCGGAGGGTGGTTTGGGCGGGTCTGATCGATCGTTGGGTGGATGGCCTGGAAAGCCCCTCGCTCGCGTAAACCCAGGCTCCCTCATGTTTATAGGCTCGGAAGGTATAAAACCCTTGATTTTTATTTCTTTTCGAATGCTCTGTACAGCACCTATTTTTGCCGCACTCATCGGGTGCAGCGCAGACATGAAGGCAGACTGTCCAGACCCGGGGGCCCTAACGCCCGATCAGGCGACTGCAGCCGAAAGAAAGTTGGCCGGTTTCAGAACGGGATTTGATCCGAACTGTAAGTAGACAGGCTGGGCCCAAGCGGGCCCGGCGCTTGCGGGCTTGCGGGCCGCAGCCCGTCGATCACCATCGGCTGTCCGACAGTGTCCAGGGGAGGTTGCCCTGGCGAGCCGTCCATCGTGACACGGAGTGCGCGGGCAGTAACCTGCGGTTCCTGAAAAACCTCTGCGATGGATTGCACCGGTGTGCAGGGCACCCCGAGGGCGCTGAGAAGACCAAGCCAGTGGGCACGGGGCCGGGCGGCCAGAAGGGCGGAGAGCTCGGCATTTAAGAGTGCGCGGTGGGCGACGCGCGCAGGGTTGGTCGCAAAACGTGGATCCGTGCTCCAGCCCGCCCGATCGAGGGCCTGTGCCAGGGCGGCGAACTGGCCATCATTGCCGACTGCGAGCACGAGGTAGCCATCTTGGGCCGCATAGGCCTGGTAGGGAACAATGCTGGGATGGGCATTACCCAACGCCTGTGGCGATCGTCCAGAGACGAGGTAGCTCGATGCCTGATTGGCCAAGAGCGCGATGCCAGCGTCTAGCAGCGAGCAGTCGATGGTGGCCCCTTGGCCCGTATGCGACCGGCGCAGTAGTGCCGCCGTAATCGCATTGCAGGCATAGAGCCCGGTGAATAAATCGATGACGGCCACCCCCACTTTTTGTGGTTCGCGGCCTGGCTCTCCGGTGATCTGCATGAGGCCGGTGAACCCCTGGAGTGCGAAGTCATAGCCCGCCTGATCCGCCATGGGTCCATTCTGGCCAAATCCGCTGATTGAGCAGTAGACGAGCCGCGGATTGGCGGCGCGAAGGGATTCGGCATCCAGGCCATAGCTACGCAGGCTGCCCACCTTAAAGTTCTCGATCACCACGTCGGCCCGCTGGGCGAGGTCCTTAATCTGGGCCAGGTGGTCGGAGTCTTTAAAGTCGGCGGTAATCGCATGTTTGCCGCGGTTGGTGCAGGTGTAGTAACTGGCAATTTCTGGGGTGTACCAGGGCGGACCCCACTGCCGGGTGTCATCCCCTGCGCCGGCCCGCTCAATTTTGAGAACCGTTGCTCCAAGGTCTGCCAGTAGCTGGCTACACCAGGGGCCCGCCAAGATGCGGGAAAGGTCGAGCACGCGAACGCCTCTAAGCAGGTCCGCCTGCCCCTGGCGAATCTCCTGCTGGTGACCGACCACCTAGAAGAAGGCCTGAATACCCGTCTGTGCGCGACCGAGAATCAGGGCATGGATGTCGTGGGTGCCTTCATAGGTATTGACGACCTCGAGGTTCACCATATGGCGCATCACCCCAAACTCGTCGGTGATGCCGTTGCCGCCGAGCATGTCGCGCGCGGTGCGGGCAATGTCGAGGGCCTTTCCGCAGTTGTTGCGCTTGAGAATCGAGGTGGCCTCTACCGAGGCCGTACCTTCTTCTTTCATGCGGCCCAATCGCAGCGCGGCCTGATAACCCAAGGTAATCTCGGTCTGCATGTCGGCGAGCTTTTTTTGAATGAGCTGATTCGCAGCAAGCGGCCGGCCGAACTGCTGTCGGTCCATGACGTACTGCCGTGCCGTGTGCCAGCAGAACTCGGCCGCCCCGAGCGCTCCCCAGGCAATGCCAAAGCGCGCCGAATTGAGACAGGTGAAAGGACCCTTTAGGCCGCGGATATCGGGGAAGGCATTCTCTTCAGGAACGAAGACCTGGTCCATGACAATCTCGCCCGTAATCGAGGCGCGAAGTCCGATCTTTCCGTGTATGGCAGGCGCCGAGAGGCCCTTCATGCCTTTTTCGAGCACGAACCCGCGGATCTCGCCGGCATCGTCTTTGGCCCAGACCACGAAGACATCGGCAATGGGGCTATTCGAAATCCAGGTCTTTGCCCCGGAGACGCTATAGCCACCGTCGACCTTCTTGGCGCGGGTGGTCATGCCGGCTGGGTCAGAGCCATGGTTGGGCTCGGTGAGCCCGAAGCAGCCAATAAGGGTGCCCTTCGCCAGCCCCGGAAGAAACTTCTGTCGCGTGGCCTCGTTGCCAAAGACATAGATGGGCAGCATTACGAGCGAGCTCTGCACACTGAACATGCTGCGATACCCGCTGTCGACTCGCTCGACCTCTGCGGCGATGAGTCCGTAGGCGACTTCGCCCACTCCAGCGCCGCCGTACTCTGTGGGGATGGTGGGACCAAGAAATCCCAGGCTGCCCATCTCGGGGAAGATTTCGGGTTCGACCTTCTCGTGCCGAAAGGCGGCGAGGACGCGAGGCGAGAGCTTGTCTTGACAATACTCGCGAGCCGCCTGTCGGATCATGCGCTCTTCGTCGGTGAGCTGGTCCGATAAGAGCAAGGGGTCTTCCCACATAAACTTGGTCTGCGGCTTTAGCATGGCATTGCCCCTTTCTTCTTGTCTTCTCTCCGTCGTATACCTAACAGCCTAAACCAATCGCTTCCGCCTGGATACTAGGGTTTCAACACACTAGCAATCGCCTGGCAGACCCGTGGCAGATTTTTGCTGTTTAGAGCAGCGATGCAAATTCGGCCGGTACCGACTGCATAGACGCCGTGCTCTTCCCGCAGACGATCCACCTGTTTTTCGGTAAGGCCAGAGTAGCTAAACATGCCTTTCTGACGGGTGACGAAGGACATGTCTTGGGGCACGCCGAGATCCTTGAGCCCCTGCACCAGACCCTCGCGCATCGCCCGGATTCGGTTGCGCATGGTGGCGAGTTCTTCTTCCCAGAGTGCCTTTAGGGCAGGTGTGCTCAGTACCATCGTGACCAAGGCCCCGCCGTGGGTGGGCGGGTTGGAGTAGTTGGTGCGAATCACCCGCTTGACCTGGCTCAGCAGCCGTTTGGTCTCGTCGGCGCTGCCGGTAACGATCGATAGGGCCCCCACCCGCTCGCCGTAGAGCGAGAAGGATTTGGAAAAAGAGCTCGAGACAAAGAAATTCAGACCCGCATCAGCAAACTTGCGCAGGGCGATGGAGTCTTCGAAAAGCCCCTGGCCAAAACCCTGGTAGGCCATATCCAAGAAGGGCACAAGGTTTCCGGAGGCGCAGACCGCCACCACCTCATCCCACTGACTGTCAGATAAATCGGCCCCGGTGGGGTTGTGGCAGCAGGCGTGCAGCACCACAATCGATCGGGCGGGCAGGGCCTTGAGGCTTGCCATCATCCCGGCAAAGTCCACCCCCCGGGTGGCGGGGTCGTAGTATTTGTAGTTATGGACCGCAAAGCCTGCCGTCTCAAAGAGAGCCCGGTGGTTTTCCCAACTCGGATCGCTGATGGCCACCGCCGACTGCGGCAGCAGTTGTTTGAGGTAGTCGGCACCCACCTTAAGCGCTCCGGTACCGCCAAGGGCCTCAATTGTCACGACCCTGTCCTGTGCAAGCAGGGGATGGCCCGTCCCGAAGATCATCTGCTGCACTGCCTTGTTGTAGGCGGCCGCGCCTTCGATCGGTTGATAACCCCGGGCGGGGGATTGGGCCGTTCTTTCTTCTTCTGCCTTCTTAATGCACTTAAGTAGCGGTAACTTTCCGTTTTCGTCGTAGTACACGCCAACCCCCAGGTTGACCTTGTCGGCACGGGTGTCGGCGGCAAAGGCTTCGTTGAGGCCGAGAATAGGGTCACGGGGCGCCAGGCTGACCTGGGCAAAAAGGGAGGGATGCGGGGCGTTCATAGGTGGGTTAAGCCCTAAAGTCAAGAGGTTGGGGTGAAAAAAAGAATTGGAAATTTGGCCTAGGCCTCGCCACAATATGCGGTTGATTCCTATTAGCGCTTCTTGAAACACATATTGCCACTTTAGCATGTCTGCTCAGACACTTAGCCCATTTCAGCTGGCCAGTCCGTTCCCGCCTGCTGGCGATCAGCCGGCGGCAATCTCGGCATTGGTGCAGGGGGTACAAGACGGCCTCTCGTTTCAGACCCTCTTGGGTGTTACGGGGTCGGGCAAGACCTACACCATGGCCAATGTGATCGCGCAGCTGGGTCGCCCTGCTTTGGTGCTCGCGCCGAATAAGACACTAGCGGCCCAGCTCTATGCCGAGATGCGTGATTTTTTCCCCCGCAATGCGGTGGAGTACTTTGTCTCGTATTACGACTACTACCAGCCGGAAGCGTAC
>CAZKWK010000016.1:0-2871 GCA_964556335.1 uncultured Bordetella sp.
GCCCACGGCCTCGTGCAGCAGCACCCCTGGCCATCCAGGCCCCAGCACCACAGGCATGACCCCTGCGGGGGCCGCCTGCGAGGCGAGATTCACCAGGGCCTGTCGGACCGCTTCACGGCTGTAGCGGGTGAGCATCTCGGGAGTAAAGGTCTGCAGGCTGGTACGCCCGCCACCGCCACTACTGCCCTGCTCGCGCCGACCTTTTTCTTCCACAATGACATTGACCGACAACCGCACAAGGGGCCGAATATCGGCGGCGATGCGGCCATCACTGCGGGCGATGAGAACGACCTCGTACTCACCTGCCAGGGAGGCCATGACCTGGATCACCCGAGGATCTTCGGCGCGTGCGATGCGGTCGACTTCGTGCAGCAGGGCTACCTTGTCTTCGGCCGCCAAGACCGATAAGGGGTCATCCGTGCCGTAGAGGCTGTCTCGCGGGCTTGCAAAGACATGGCGGGACCGATGTACTTTCTTCAACCGATCGCCCACGCGGACCCCGGACCGGCCACCGCCGGCCCGTGCGATGGCGCGGGTGGTGTGGGCCGCCTCTCTCAGTGCCGCAGGGCTCAGAGTGTCGCTGTAGGCAAAGGCGGTTTTTTCCCCCGCAATGGCCCGCACCCCAACGCCCTGATCGATAGAGAAGCTTCCGGACTTCACGATCCCTTCATCAAGACTCCAGGCCTCGGACCGGCTGTACTGAAAGTAGAGATCGGAGTAGTCGACGCGATGGGCGTGGATCTCGGAGATCGCCTCAAGCAGCATGGACTCGGTCAGCCCATGGGGCTCGAGCAACAGGCGATGGGCGGTCCCGAGTGCGGCAATGGCGGAGTCAGCAGGTGTCATGGGGTGTCTAAAGAAAAAAGGGCGGTGATGGTGGGGCTAGGCACCGAGACGTCGGTGCGCCAATGCTGGCAAGTTTAGGCGAACTTCGGCCGTCTGGGCAGGGTCGAGGTTGGCGATCGCGAGCCCCTCCCCCTCTTTGACCTGACTGACCACACGACCCCAGGGGTCAATCACCATGCTCTGGCCCCAGGTTCTGCGTCCGTTGTCGTGTAGCCCCCCCTGGGCACTGGCTAAGAGCCAACACTGATTTTCGATGGCCCGGGTCCGTAGCAGCACCTCCCAGTGGGCCTGGCCGGTTGTTGCGGTGAAGGCCGCAGGCACCAGAATGAGGTCAAGCGGCTGTTCGCTTGCCATCGACCGATAGAGTTCCGGAAACCGGATGTCGTAGCAGACAGAGAGCCCCGTGCGGCCGGCTGCGGTGTCGCAGGCCACAGGCCTGCTGCCCGCCGCGATGGTGCGGGATTCGTCGTACTGCTCTTGCCCATTCTGAAAGGAAAAGAGGTGTAGCTTGTCATAGCAGGCTACGGACTTGCCTTGGGGGTTGTAGACCAGCAGGCTGTTACGAATACGTGGGGGGGTGGAGGACTGCAGGGGGATGGTGCCTGCCGCCAGCCAGATACCAAGTGTGCTCGCCAGAGCAGCCATGCGCGCCTGTATGGGGCTCTGCGGCCCGGCACCTTCAGGCTCCGCGATCGCGCACTTGTCGGTGTCTTTCTTTCCCATCAGACAGAAGTACTCCGGCAGAAGTACCAAGGCGGCCCCCTGTTGGTGGGCCTCACGCACCCAGCGTTCTGCGGTCTGTAGATTGGCCTCGAGGTCGCTGCCGGAGACCATCTGCACAGCCGCGATACGCGTCAAAGCGGTGTTCGGTGTGGACATGCGATGCGCCTTTCTGGGTTAGCGGCTGCGGGAAGATGGTGTGGGTGGGTTGGCATCTTCATTACTCGGAGGCACAGGCCGCCGCGGTAAGGCCTTGACCTGGGGGTCATCCCAGGCGCCGGTTACTTTGTACTCATAGGCAAGCGCCTGTCGTAACGGATCGCGAAGAATGTACTGGGCAATAAAACTTCCCAGCCCGACTGCGGGGTTGACTAGCGCATAACCAAGGGAGGCCAGACCCGCATTGAGCTCGGGCAGCACCAGGACATGCAGGTCTTGGGTCTCGTTGAGCAGGTTGGCCTCGCCCTCGAGAAAGACCGAGGCCTGGATGCCGACGATGCGCAGATTTGTGGTCTTGGCGAGTCCCTGGGAGAAGCCCACGGTTCCGCGTACCCGTTCGTAGACAAAGCCCTCGGAGAAGATGTCGCGAAAGTCGAGCGTGATGCGTTTGGGCAGCGACTGGAGATTGACCACGCTAATGAGTTTGGCAAGGCCGGCGTCGGCCTTGAGAAACTGGCCATTCTGCAGGTCTAAGGCCAGCTGGCCTTCCAGGGTGTTCAGTGCGAAGTCGGTCGGGGCCCCCGCCCACTGGATCTGGCCAGACAGTGTGCCCGGCGTGCCGCGAATGAGGCCAGGGTAGCCGAGGCGGTCGAGCAGTCCCGCGCCGTCGCGGACCTGCAGGGAGAGATCGAGTCGCGTGCGTGAGGAGCCTGGTGGGGGCGCTGCCTTGCCATCGCGGCTGTCGAGTCCTGCCCATTGCCCCTTGGCGGTTAAGCTGCCATGGGGGTTTTCAATGCTCAGGCCACGAATGTCCCAGCGGGCCTGGTCGGTGGCTGGGGAGGCATCGAGGACCAGGCGGCCAAACTGTTTGTTGCCACGCCGAAAGTCTTCTGCAATCAGGTCAATCGTCGGCCATCGGCGAGACTCTGAGAGGGCCGTGAGGGGCCGAGAGGGCAGGGGATCCTCTGCGAGGGGAGGCTTGAGCGAATCGAAGGGACGGTTGGCGGAGCCGCTGGCTAAGGCCCCGCCTGTCCCCGGGTCTGAGGCCTGGCCAGGTGGTAGCCAGAGCCGCTCTAGTCGGGCGACCAGCGTGCCAGACGATTGGCTTGGTCCGGGGCTAGGTTGGCCCGATTGGCCCGATTGGCC
>CAZKWK010000016.1:2971-11859 GCA_964556335.1 uncultured Bordetella sp.
TGCCAGACGATTGGCTTGGTCCGGGGCTAGGTTGGCCCGATTGGCCCGATTGGCCGGATTGGGTGTTGGGCGCCCAGGCCAACTGCCCGCTCACCTGAGCGGACTGCAAGTCGATACGCCAGACGCCCGCTTGTGATGCGGCTTTGGCCTGGACCCCCGAGATTCTCTGGCTTCCCAGAATGACCTGCTGGGCCTGCAGTTCGACGCGGGCGAGGCCCTGCCCCTCTGCCGCCGCAGTGCTCACAGGCCCTGGCCGTGCCGTTACCATGGGTCGTGTCTTTGTCTCTTTCGTCTCTGCAGTGAAGCGTCCCTCCAAGGCATCGATCCATGCGGAGAGGTCAAGGCTGTCGCTGGCGACCTGCAACACAATGCCCTTGGTCTTCGGCCCGCTGACCGGCATGCCAAGGCCCACACGGCCGGAGACCGATGTTGCCTCGGGGGTTGCGGTTGCGCCCGCCGTGCGAACGATGTCTGCAGAGAGTTGGTGGGATATGGTCGCGATTCGCCAGGCCTGCGTGCGCTGCCCATCGCTATTTGTTTTCTGCAGGAGGCTCCACTGCAGGCCCCAGTCTTCGTCGGTGCGCTTGCGGGCGGGCACTGGCAGCCGTATGGCCAGCCCTCGCAGGCTCGACTGGCCGAGTACCTCGATGCCTGTCGGCCCCAGGTCTACCGTGAGACCAAAGGGCGTTTTGCCTGCGAGTACCCCGGTAGCCAAAGGAACACCCGCTGACTGACGCAGCCATGATTCCAGCGTGCTGGCGGCGAGCTCACCCTTTACCGCCAGTCGGGTGACGGGTACTGCGCGTGGGCTGGTCGGTGCGACGGTGAAAGGTCCGCCGAGCACGCGTCCTGAGACGGCGAGCCGCGTTAGGCCCTTCTCGTTAAACCCGAGGCTGCCACGGACGCCCGACATCTCGGGGATATCGGTATCAAGGAGGATGCGATTGTCCTGAAAGGCTAGCTGGCCTTGCACGGTCGAGGCATGGCCGCGGTCAAGGTCAAGGTGCAGGTCGAGCGTGAGCTGCGCTGGGCCCTGCGTTGTCGTCTGAACGAGTGCCTGGCCTAGCCAGTCGCGAATGGGCGAGCGATTTACGGTGTCGACCATACTGGCGAGCGGCCCGGAGATCTCGCCCTGAAGATGCAGTACCGGCGTCGCGGCACCGAGGTCGGGAATCTCGGCTGTCACCCGGGTAATAGGCGCTGTGCCGATCAGGGCCTGTCGGCTCTCAACGAGGAGGCGGCTGCGTTCAAAGGTGAGATCGACAAAGGCCCCGGTGATTTTTGGCCAGAGGGGATCAAAGGCCAGCGTCTGGTCTTCAAGCCGCAGTCGTACGGCGAATGTGCCCGTATTGGGGTCGCGATAGGGGAAGTCGGCGAGCGCTCCAGAAATCTCAAAGGCGCCACTGACCGCGCGGCCCGCCTGTATCGACCGCACCAGCCAGGCCCGTGTGTCTGGCCCCATGGTGAGGGGCAGAAGGCCTGAGAGCTGCGTGGGCGCCAGCCCGCCGATGCTGCCCTTGGCTTCTAGGCTGCCGAGGCCTTCGCCGGTGTAGCGATAGCGGCCCTGCGCCTGTAGTTTGAGGTCGGCCTGTCGAAGCGTGAGTTGGTCGACGGCGAGGGTAAGGCTAAAGGCATCGGGACGGTCGCGAACCAGACTCTTGGCCAACTCTTGTGCCGAAAAATCAATCTGACCGGAGACCTCGTCGAATGTCAGCGTGCCACCTGGCAGATGGCGGGGCAGGCCCACGGTAAGTTCGGTGCTCTGCAGCGCCAGGCTTCCCTGCTGCGAGGAGAGCAACAGTCGCCCGCTGAGCCCGCTGAGCCTACTGAGCCCAGTGACGCCCAGCCCCCCGGATTGCTGCGCGGTTCTGGCCTGTGTGTTGAACCCGATGTTGTGAAACTGCAGATCGAGTCGGAGCCGCTCAATTCGCTCGGCTGCCGAGAGGTGGGGTGCATCGGTGATGTCGCCCTTCCACTGCAGACGCATCGGACCCATCTGGCCCTCCAGTGCGGGCAGCGAGACCATCCGGCCCAGAAGCGCGGAGAGCGACTGGGCGGAGACCGCCAGGGTTTCGAGGATCAAGTCGTCGTCGGTAAGGGTGAGGGTCAGGTCGTCAAGTGCGAGCTGTCCCCGCTCCGGGCTGGACTCAGAATAATCTTCCCAAGAGAGTTCTGCCTGATGAATCGTCCAGGGACCCTGCAGTGAAAGAGCCTCATACACCTGACGTCCAGCGTCGCTTGATGTTGCGTCTGTGGAGGGGGCGCCACGGAAACCAGCCAGACGCAGGCTGTTGTCGTTGTCCTTGCGGGCATGCAGCTTTAGGCCAGAGACCCGAAGCTGCGAGAAGATCGGCAGCCCATAGAGCGGGGAGAGGAGGCTGCGCAGACCGAAGTCTGCCGATATCGACTCGGCCAGTAAGACTTCGGCCTGGTCTTCTTTCTGCCGAAGACGCACCTGGCCAATCGATAGGCGCGGGGCCATCCATTCTGTCCATTCGGCTTTCGCATCGCGTACTTCGAGGGTGAGCCCCTCTTTGTCCAAATAGGGGGCGGTGGACTGGGCAAGCCGTGCTGGATCGTTGAGCAGATCGGCCAGACCCGGCCAGAGCCAGTATCTGACCAGAAGTGCGCTGCCGATCGCCACCATAGCGAGGGCGAGGAGCAGCACTACCGCCAGCCGCTGTATCCCCCACCGTCGCCATCGTCCGGGCGACAACCCGGAGGCCTGCGAAGAAGGGAGAGAATTTGGCATTATCGAAATTCTTGCACACCTTGTGCACCCGGGGCAGAGGCGCTATTGATGGAATATCTCAGCAGAATCCACGTGCCAGCGGACCGCGCAGCCTATCAGGCCGTGCTCGACCACTCCGCATTTGGGCGCCGCAGTCTGCCGCTGGTGCTCGACCGGGGGCAGCTGTTCTCTTGTCAGGCGTCCTTAGATCGGGCCGTCATGGCTGCGCATCTTACGCAACACTGGCCAGTGCTCATGCCGTGGCTCACCGGGGCGATTACCGATGCCGCTGACCCCGAGGTGAGTTCTGCGCTGCGGCAGTTTCGCAATAGCGTGCTCTTGGCGATCATGGCCCGCGATCTGGCGGGCCTCTCTGATCTGGAAGAAAACCTGCAGAGCATCACGGGCCTAGCCGAGCTCTGCCTAGGTATCGGCTATCGCGCGGTGGCCTTTCAGATGCAACAGCGACATGGGATTCCGCGACGTCCTGACGGCCGGCCGGTAGACCTTTTGGTGGTCGGTATGGGGAAGCTCGGTGGCCAGGAGCTCAATGCCTCTTCGGACATCGACCTCATTTATGTGGTGGCTGAGGAAGGCGAGACCAGTGGGGTGGCGGATGGCCAAGGGGTGCTTGACCTGCCCACATTCTTTACCCGCCTGGGGCGCAAGCTCTCCTCGGTGCTCGGCGAGACAACCGCCGATGGCCTCGTGTTTCGGGTCGATCTTCGGCTGCGACCCAATGGTGATTCGGGGCCCCTTGTCTGCAGCTTTGCCATGCTGGAGGACTACCTGATGGTGCAGGGCCGGGAGTGGGAGCGGTATGCCTGGATCAAGGCCCGCGTGGTGAGCCCTGCTTTTTTCTGCCCACCCGAGGTCTTCGCGGCAGACCTCGAAAGCCTTGAGGATATTCGCAGGCCTTTTGTCTTTCGGCGGTATCTGGACTTCAATGCCCTCGCCGCCCTACGTGACCTCCATCAGCAGATTCGCGAGGAGGCAGAACGACGCACCCTCAAGCGCGAGTCTCGATTGGCCGGCGAGTTCGATCCCGTGGACCTGAAGCTCGGGCCCGGCGGCATTCGGGAGGTGGAGTTTATTGCCCAGTTATTTCAGCTGGTGCGTGGAGGACGAAACGCCTCCCTGCGGGCCCGCGGCACGCGAGAGATCCTGCGCACCCTGGGTCGGGAGGGGCGGCTATCAGCCCCTGAGGTAGACGATCTGCTGGAGGCCTATCGATTCTGGCGCCGTCTTGAGCATCGGCTGCAGTATGTGGAAGATGCCCAGACCCATGTATTGGGTGGGGCCGCCGTCGAGGTGGCGCGGGCGGCGCAGGCGATGGGTCTAAAAGACAGCGCGGAACTCCATACCGAAATTAGCCGCCACCGAGGCCGAGTCACCTTACTGTTTGAACGCCTCTTTCGCAAAGAGGTGGCCGATGCCAACGCCTCGGCTGAGGCCTCGGGCATGTCGTCCAAGCCCACCGACAGAGACAGTCGGCTTGCGCGGATTACGGCCCAGATTGACGCGCTTGCCCAGGCCAGCACCGCCCCGGAGTCGCTGCGCGCCGGGCTTACCGGACTCATTGATGCCATTCAGCGTCGCACCGCCTACCTGGCCTTGTTTGACGAATACCCTGATGCCTTGTTGCGGGTGGCCCGTCTGATCGAGGCATCGTCCTGGGCAGGGGGCTATCTGCGTCGCCACCCGATCGTCCTTGATGAGCTCTTAGACGCGCGCACCCTCTTTGAGCCGCCCCGATTTGAGGCCTTTGCAGAGGCCCTCGCGCAGCAACTCGCCGATACGGTGGTGCAGGGGCAGCCGGATGTTGAGCGCCAGATGGATGTCCTGCGCGAGGCCCACCATGCCCAGCTCTTTCGCCTGCTGGTGCAAGACCTGGACGGGCTCTGGCCGCTTGAAAAGCTCTCCGACCAGCTCTCGGCCTTAGCCGATGTCATGATCGGCGCAACTCTGCGGGCGGCCTGGACCGCCAGCCCGAGACGCCATCGGGATACGCCGTTGTTTGCGGTCGTGGCCTACGGGAAACTCGGGGGCAAGGAACTGGGCTATGCCTCCGATCTCGATCTGATCTTTTTGCACAACGATCCCCATGAGCAGGCTCAGGAGAACTATGCCCGGCTAGCCCAGCGCATCAATGTCTGGCTGACCACGACGACGGCGGCCGGTAGCCTTTTTGAGATTGATCTGCGGCTGCGTCCGAATGGCAATGCCGGCCTCTTGGTGAGTGACTTTGCTGGGTTTATGGCCTATCAGAAAGACAAGGCCTGGGTCTGGGAGCACCAGGCGCTTACCCGTGCGCGGTTCTGCGCCGGAGACCCGGCCATTGGGGAGGATTTCGAGCGCGGCCGTATTGAGATTCTGCGGCTCGTACGGGACCCCCAGGCCCTGCTGGAAGAGATTCTTGCCATGCGTCAGAAAATGCATGATGGGCATCCGAATACGAGCGGGCTTTTTGATCTGAAGCACGACACCGGGGGCATGGTCGATATCGAGTTCATGGTGCAGGCCTTGGTCTTGCGCTACAGCGCAGAGCATGCCGCGCTCACAGCCAATCTTGGCAACATTGCATTACTGCGTATTAGCGCCGAGTTGGGTCTGATACCCACCGATTTGGCCCAGCAGGTCGCGGATGCCTACCGGCTCTTTCGGCGCCATCAACACCGGCTGAGACTGGCCGGTGCGGGCTCTGCCCGGCTGGCCGCTGAAGACGTTCAGGCCGAGCGTTCCGCCGTGCAGGGTCTCTGGCAGCGGGTCTTTTCCGATGCACCCACTGTCATACGGCCCTTATCGGAGATTCGTGACCGTGGCTGACCCGCGGCGGATGAAAGGACTCACTGCAGACCCCATGTAGAAGCGAGGAGATGCGAGGAGACGCGAGGCGGAACTGAGAAGGCTGAGCGGCTAGAACAGACGTAAGCCCAGATAGACGCCCCCGGAAACGAGCAGTGCCATGAGTGTGCTCTGCCAGCGGAGCCAGACAGCAAAGGCGACGCCGACCGCCCAGAGCCTAAGGTTGGAGGGCTCTAAGGCCAGCACACCGTTTGACAGGACCACATCGGGCACAAGAATCGCGGTGAGCCCTGCCATGGGGGCATAGCGCAGCGCAGAGGACAGGCCTGCAGGCAGCTGCCATCGGGCGGGCAGAAGCAGTGGCATCCCTCGGGTGAGCAGGGTGGTGGCCGCAATACCGAGAATGGCCAGCCAGATCTCTAAGGAGGTCATAGGGGGGAGGTCGCAAGGAGTGGGGTCATAGAGGTGCGCTCACAAGGGGTGCGCTGATACGGGGTGCGCTCATAAGTGGTCGGACTCTCGCCTGTTAGGCTCGGGCAGCGGGGTGGGCGGTTGCTGCAGAACCGCGGGCGGGGTGAGCCAGAGGGCTACCGCGACCCCAACAAGCACCGAAATGAGCAGCCCCAGGTTCAGCGGCAGAGGCTTGAGAACCACTGAGACCACGGCCGCGGTGGCCACACAGCCCCAGGCGGGGCGGCCCTTGAGCATCGGAAGTAGCAGGGTAAGCAGGGCCAGAGAGGCCAGGAAAGCAAGCCCCGAGTCGGCCGGCAGCAGGCCACCCAGAAAAATGCCCACAAAAGAGCAGATCTGCCAGCAGGCCCAGTTCATCGCCGCAGAGACCTGAAAGTACCGAAGAAAGAGCCGTCGCCTCGCGGCCGATCGGCTTCCCTTCTCGAATCGCCGAGCAATGGCGACGACCTGGGCGTCGGTGGAGACCGTTCCGTAGAGGGCGCGCACCAGGGGCCTCTGGTGCCGAAACCAGGGCCGTAATCCCAGTGAGTAGATGAAAAATCGCAGATTGACAATGAGCGCGCTGATCCAGACGATCGGAAGTGAGGCGCCGGAGACCATGAGCGGCAGCGCGGCGAGTTGCGCGGACCCCGCATAGACCAGGAGGCTCATGCCGACGGCCTGCCAGGGGGTGAGGCCCGCCTTCACCATGGCCACTCCGGTGACCACGCCCCAGATGCCCACGGCCACCAGGGCCGGCCCGAGGTCAGACCAGGCCTGGGCAGCCGGGCCCTGACGGCGGTGCGGAGGTTTGCGGGGAGAGGGCATTGGGCAAGCTTCGATAGAATGTGGTTTTGTCATCTCGAGCCAATCCAGGCCGGAGATGAACCGCAATTCTAAAGTCGACGACCCCGAGGAGATGCTGGCATGTCAATGGCCGACCGCGATGGCTGGATCTGGATGGATGGAGAAGTGGTGCCCTGGCGCGATGCCAAGATCCATGTGCTCACCCACACGTTGCATTACGGTATGGGCGTCTTCGAAGGCGTGCGCTGCTACGAGGCCGCGGGCGGTAGTGCGATTTTTCGCCTGAAAGAGCACACCCAACGACTTCTGAATTCGGCAAAGATTTTTCAGATGAAGATCCCCTTTGATGCGGCCACGCTTGAGGCAGCCCAGTGTGAGGTCGTTCGGCGCAATAACCTGAAGTCGTGCTACCTGCGCCCGATCGTCTGGATTGGCTCAGAGAAGATGGGCGTCTCGGCGGTGGGTAACACCATTCATGTGGCGGTGGCGGCCTGGCCCTGGGGTGCTTACCTCGGCGAAGACGGCCTGGCCAAAGGCATTCGTGTGAAGACCTCTTCGTTCTCCCGGCACCATGTCAATGTGTCTTTGGTGCGGGCGAAGGCCTCTGGGTATTACATTAACTCGATACTCGCCCACCAAGAGGTGGCTGCGAATGGCTATGACGAGGCGCTGTTACTCGACACCGATGGCTATGCCTCTGAAGGGGCGGGCGAGAACCTCTTTATCGTGAAGTCTGGCAAGGTCTACACGCCAGATCTGGCCTCCTGTCTCGATGGCATCACCCGTAACACGGTGATTACGCTGGCCCAGGATTTGGGCCTGTCCGTGATCGAGAAGCGCATTACCCGTGATGAGATCTACTGCGCCGACGAGGCGTTCTTTACGGGTACCGCGGCCGAAGTTACGCCCATTCGCGAACTTGATGACCGTACGATTGGCCTGGGCCGTCGGGGCCCGATCACGGAAAAAATTCAGAGCCTGTTTTTTGATGTGGTCTCTGGCCGTGCAGAGAAGTATGCCCCGTGGCTGAGCCGAATCTAGGCGGGGAGATTCGCGATGTCGCACCCTGACGCTCCGTCTACCGCCCCGGTGGAGTTACACGCCAAAGACCTGCCTGCCTATTGCCCCAACCCGCAGATGCCCCTCTGGAGCAGTCATCCTCGGGTGTTTCTCGATCTCACCGAGGGCAAGGCACGGTGTCCCTACTGCGGCACGGAGTATCGGTTGGTAGGCGGTCAGATAGCAGCGCACTAGCGGCCGCATTTCACGAGCTTTTTCTTCTCTTGGCCGTGACTGGCCCGCACGAGGCCTGCAAGCAGATGCACCACGACTTTATTCTTACCCTGTCTTGCCCCGATGCCAAGGGCATTGTCTTTCGGGTCGCCCAATTTCTTGCGGACGCGGGCTGCAATATTCTGGACTCCGCGCAGTTTGGTGATGATGAGACGGGCCTCTTTTTCATGCGGGTACATTTCGACGCGCCGCAGTCCCGAGATCGCGCATCACTTCTTGCAGACTTCTCGCCGGTGGCCGCGTCAATGCAGATGCACTGGGAGATGACCCCGGCCGGCGAGCGCCCTCGGGTGATGATTCTGGTCTCGAAGTTTGGGCACTGCCTCAATGACCTGTTGTTTCGTAGCCAGAGTGGGCAGCTGCCGATTGAGATTGTGGCCGTGGCCTCTAACCATGAGGATTTTGGCGGGCTGGTACGCCACCACGGCATCGCCTTTCACTATCTGCCGGTAACCCCAGAGACCCGCGACACCCAAGAGGCCACCCTGCAAGACCTGGTGACCCATCGCAAGGTGGACCTCATTGTCTTAGCGCGGTATATGCAGATCTTGTCGCCGCGGCTCTGTGCGGCCTGGGCCGGGCGTGCCATCAACATCCACCATTCTTTCTTGCCGAGCTTTAAGGGCGCGAAGCCCTATGCGCAGGCCTACGCCCGCGGCGTGAAAATCATTGGGGCCACCTCCCACTATGTGACCACCGATCTCGATGAGGGCCCGATTATCGAGCAGGATGTCGAACGGGTCGACCATGCGCTGGACCCTCAGGCCCTCTCACGTATTGGGGGCGATATCGAGTCTCGGGT
>CAZKWK010000016.1:11959-22082 GCA_964556335.1 uncultured Bordetella sp.
ACCCGTGCGACCCCGAGCACATCGCCCTTTTTGGCAGTGCCCTCCTGAACCAGGCGCATGACCTCGGGTCTCATGCTGATGAACCCTGTGGCGATGGCCGTTCTTTCGGTGTCTGGCTTGTCCGATACATCCACCATGTGGGCCTGGCCCTGGCTGTCAAAGTGAGTCAGTCCATTCATCCGCCTATGATAGCCGGCATGGTCCGCCCTCCCTTGTATTCACCCGTGCTGCCCCCAGCGTCGCGAGCCGGGGTCTGCAGGTGCTTCTCGCAGGCTGCTGCGGCCGCCGCAGTGGTTCTCGCCATGCTTTATCCGGGCAGCGCTGTCATCGCCCAGGACCCCCTTGTGACAGGTCTGCCCGCCCTGGGAGAGGCCTCGACCGATGACCTGACAGGGTCCGCGGAGCGGCGACTGGGCCAGTCGATCTATCAGACGCTGCTGCGGGCGGGTGTTGTCTACGACGACCCCGAGGCGCAAGACTATCTGCAGGTGCAGGCAGGCCGACTCCTGGCGGCCGCGCAGGCCAGAGGAGAACTCGGCCCGGAGGCGGGCCTTGCCCCCCAAGATTTTCGATTTTTCTTGGTAAAGGATCCGAGTATCAATGCCTTTGCCCTCCCTGGTGGCTATATTGGCGTGCATTCGGGCTTGGTGGTTCAGGCCGCGCGGGAGTCCGAACTGATGTCGGTTCTGGCCCATGAGATTGGCCATGTCACGCAGCGTCATATTGCGCGCATGTTCGGCCAGCAGCGCCAGTCTTCGGGCGTCATGATTGCTGCGGCTTTACTCGCGGCTATGGCTGCTGGCAGCAATCCCGATGCGGCGATGGGCATTGTCTCGCTGGGCCAGACGGTGGCCTTAAAGGACCAGCTGTCTTTTTCGCGGGATGCCGAGCGCGAGGCGGACCGCGTGGGACTCATGCTCCTGCGCGACGCGGGCTTTGATACCCAGGCCATGGCTGGGCTCTTTCAGAAGCTCGCCCAGGCGGGTCGTTACTACGAGACGGGAGCACCGAGTTGGCTGCGCAGCCACCCACTGACCTCCGAGCGCATTGCCGATGTCCAGACCCGTATTCAGTCGCTGGCGACTGGCGTATCTACGCAGCGTATGGGCCCGTCGGCAGGCCAGACGCCGAGGGCCGAGCCCGCATCGGAGGAGAGCCTGGAATTTGCCTGGATTCGCCAGCGCCTGGAAGCGACCGCGGTCCGGTCGGTGGATGGCCTTGCCCGTATGGCCGCCCTTCTTGCTGCCCGTCGTAGCGATCCGGGGTCTGCGTCTGCCCACGATCAGGCGCGCATTGCCTATGGTCAGGCCTGGGTGGCCTTGCTGCAGAGGGATCTTCCTGCGGTGGAGCGGTTTCTTGCGGACTCTCGCCTGGCAGCAGGACAGGCCAAAGAGCCCATGGGCTTGACGGCGGAAACAGCCGCAGGATCGCCGCGCCTGGCGACCGTGGCCGCGCCGTTTTGGGCCGTGATTGCAGCGCAGGCGCACCTGATTGCAGGCCAGCCAGCCCCCGCCCTAGAACGCGTGGAGCAGGCCCTGGCCGTGTGGCCGCAGTCGGTCTCTACCCGTCCGCTAGTGCGTACTGCGATTGAGGCGGAACTTCTGCTGCAGCGGCCCCTGGCGGCCTTGGCACGGGCCCGGTGGCTGACGAGCCAGTGGCCCGAAGATCTCGAAGCCTGGAGGTTACAGTCTCAGGCCGCGGCAGCGTCTACCCGACTCACCGAGGCCCATGCGGCCCAGGCAGAGCGCTACTGGTTGCAGGGTGCCCTTTCTGCGGCACTCGAGCAATTTGCGCTCGCAAGAAAGGCGGGCGATAGCGACTTCGTTTCACTCTCACAGATGGATGCAAAGATGACCACGCTGCGGGCGCAGATTCTGCGTCTAAAAGAGGAGACTCGCTAGCCCGAGAAAGATAAAAAATCCCATGGAATCGGTGCTGAAGGTTAAGAGCACTGAGGCCCCAAGGGCGGGGTCGCGTCCGAGTTTCTGCAGCAGCATCGGAACAAAAATCGCAATCAGTGCGGCGATCAAGAGATTGAGCAGAATGGCCATCATCATGGTCAGACCCAGCAGTGGCCCATGCGCTGAGTCGGCGTAGAGCCACCAGGCAAAGAGTCCCGCTACGCCTCCCCAGACCAGACCATTAAGGCCCGCGATAGAGAGTTCTTTGGCAAAGAGGCGTGCGAGGTTACCGGGGGTGATCTGCCCGAGGGCCATCGACCGAATAAAGATCGTCATGGTCTGATTGCCCGAGTTGCCCGCGATGCCCGCGACGATGGGCATGAGGGCGGCAAGCGCTACCACCTTTTCGATGGTGCCCTCGAAGGCGCCGATCACCCGGGAGGCAAAAAAGGCCGTGCAGAGATTGAGCGCCAGCCAGAGCCAACGGTTTCGGGCGGAGGCCCAGACCGATGCAAAGAGGTCTTCCTCTTCACGCAGACCCGCCTGGGCAAGGACATCCGAATCACTCTCCTCCCGGATGACATCGACGACCTCTGAGACGGTTAGCCGCCCGATGAGCTTGCCATGGTCATCGACCACGGGGGCTGAGACCAGGTCGTAGCGCTGAAAGGCCTGCGCAGCCTCAAAGGCATCGTCTTTGGCATTCAGAGACAAGAGGTCTCGGCGCATCACATCGGCCACCAGGGTCTCAGGCTCATTGAGCAGCAGCTGATCAATCGATAAAGCACCCTGCAGATGCTCTTTTCGGTCGACCACAAAGACCTGGTCGGTATGGTCGGGCAGGGCCTCAAACCGTCGAAGATAGCGCAGCACCACCTCAAGGCTCACGTCGTCGCGAATGGTGACCATCTCGAAGTCCATGCGGGCCCCGACGCTGTCCTCGGGATACGACATGGCGGCACGAAGCTGTTCTCGCTCTTCAATGCTCAGTCCCTGCCGCACCCGTTCGACGACATCGAAGGGCAACTCCTCGGCCATGGCCGCGAGGTCATCGGTATCGAGCGACTGCGCCATGTGAATCAGGGCGCTGCGCGACATGCGGTCGAGAAGCGGCCCGCGCACGGCCGGGCTGAGTTCTATGAGCACCTCTCCATGGCGGCTCTCGGGCACCAGGGGCCAGAGGAATTCTCGCTGCTCCCGGGGCAGCGCCTCTAGCACATAGGCAATATCGGCCGCGTGCAGGGGGGCGATGCGGGCGGCCAGGGTGTTCTGCTGCTGCTTGGCAACGAGTTGCTGCACCAGGGCCTGGCGGTCGGGCTCTACAGGGTGTTGTTCGCGGTGCACGAGCTCGGCTTCGACGCGCAGTCGGGCCAGGAGGTCTTGGATCTCCTCTAAGGCACGGTGGGCGGCCTCGGGCTCGCTCGGAAGGGTGGTGCCGGTCATGCGTCTGATGCTACCGGGTCTGCGCCCTCGGGGGTCGAATCTGCCGCGGAATGCGGCGTGGAATCTGAGCCCAGAAGGGTATCAAGAACCGGCCCGGTCTCTGGCTTCTGTCCGGTCCAGAGAAAATAGCTCTCTGCGGCCTGCTCCACCAGCATGCCGAGCCCATCGGCGCAGCGCGATGCGCCTGCGGCCCGCGCCTGGTCTAGGAAGGGCTGCGCCTTGGGGCCATACATCAGGTCGACGACGAGTCGCGAACGGGCAAAGATCTCGGGGTGCAGGGGAAGGGCCACCCCCTGCAGGCTGGCGGCGGTGGCATTGATGACCAGAGACGGCCAGGCCGTGCCATCCGGCATCGTTGCCGACGAGAGGGTGGCGAGTGACAGCGCCGTTACCGAGTCGCCGCCAAGCGCCGAGGCCGCTGCATTGTGGGTATTCATCTGCTGCGCGAGGTCAGCGGCTTTTTCTAGGGATCGGTTGGCCAGCACGATTCGGCCGATGCCCGCCTGACGAAAGGGTCCGATGAGTCCCCGCGTTGCGCCGCCTGCGCCCAGGATCAAGACATCTAGACCCGCGAGGGTGTCTTGGGCGAGCAGTCGTTGTAGGTCGCGGACTAGGCCGATGCCATCGGTGTTATCGGCCTTCCATTGGCCACTGGCCGCGTCACGAATGAGCGTGTTCACTGCCCCGGCGAGTTGCGCCCGCGGGGAGATCGGCCAGCCCTTCTCGCCTGCGAGCGCGAAGGCCACCTCTTTGAGGGGAATGGTGAGGTTTAAGCCGCGGTAGCCTTCCTGGGCAAGCCGTGTCAGGGTCTCGGCGAGCGCCTCGGGCTGTACCTCAATGGTCTCGTACCGCAAGGCCTCGTCAGACTGCTGCGCAAAGGCGCGATGAATGGTCGGTGAGCGGCTGTGGTGCACCGGAAATCCAAGCACGGCATAACGGTCAAGCGGCTTTTCTTGCAGCACTTCTTTGCCGCGTGCGGTGATCTGAATTTCCAGGGCGTCTGCACTCAAGAGCTCGAGGGTGACCTCAGTGCCTGGGGCAAGGTCTGCCCAGTCTGTAAGCCGCACCTGCGCCGGGGCACGGCGTAGCCGAAAATTGCCCTCTCTGCCGGCAACGGCCTGCTCAATCATCGGGGGCTGATGCGGGGCACGGGTCCAGGACTCTGTCGTGAGGCCTGCCTGCTGACCGAGCCATCGGATGCTCCAGTACCGCTCCATCTGGGTCTGAAATTCCGCATACCGGTCATAGCAGGCATCGAAGTGGGCAAGGTCGGCAAAGAGGCTGGCATCGGCCTGCCGAAAGACGGGCCGGCGCTGGCCGAGGACTGCGAGTAGCTGCCACTGGTTGATCAGATCACTGTAGCGCCGTAGGGGTGAGGTGGACCAGGCATAGTGGCTGACCCCCAACCCCTGGTGGGGCCCTGGGCTGGTCTGCATTCGCACCCTGCCCATGGTCTGACAGCGGTAGACGCCGGGGAGTTGCGCGAGCGCCAGGGCCTCGCCCCAGGCCACATTGGTGGCGATCATGAATTCGGATACCAGAATATCTAGGGCCGAGCCACGTCGCCGCAGGCCGATCTCTGGGTCGCCCAGACCGAGGAGTCGGGCCTGTGGATCGTCGTGCCACCGCACCGTGAGCTGGAAGTCGGTACGCCCCGTGGGCTCGGGCTTGCCGCGTACGGCCTCACGCGCTTTCCGCAGGCTGTGGGCAAGCTGATAGAGGGGCAGCAAGCCTTCCCAGGGCAGGGCCGACGGCGGGCTGTCTGCCTGCGCATGCGGGGCAAGGGAGACGGATGTCTGCCCTGCCGCCTGCTGAGCATCGGCCATCGTCTGGAAGAGATCCTCCCAGGCGCCGTGACGGATGTTCTGCGCAATCTGGATGGTCTCCACCAGACTTGTCTGCCGAAGCCGTTGTCCCGACAAAGAGAAGTCGATGTAGAGCGATACCGCAGGAACCCGCTGTCCCGCATCGAGCGAGGCCAAGGCAATGGCCTCAGGCGGCAGCATGGTGATCTTCTCGCCCGGGAAGTAGACGGTCGAGGCGCGGTCACGCGCCCATTGGGCGAGGGCCGAAGCAGGCTCGATGAGAAGGCCCGGAGCAGCGATATGGATTCCGACCCGCCACCCCGTCTGTGTCTGACCCGCTTTATCAAGGTCAGACGCCTCTGCATACAACGGCACCAGAGAGAAGGCGTCATCGACCTCAAAGGTGTCAGCGTCATCAATGGAGAAGGCGGGGGCGGCGGCCTGCGGAAGGCTCTCGAGTAGAGCGGCCTTGCGTTGGGCGAGGGCGGCGATGTCGAGGCCCTCGGGCGCCGTGGTGTGCGGATGGGCGAGGGCCTCGCTTAGAAACCTGGCACGATGCAGCGCATAGGCCGAGGGCAGCGCGCCGCGTCCGAGCAAGAGCCGGGCAGGCGTGGTTTGTAATTGATGGGCAGCGGACTCCAGCGCCTTATAGGCAAGAGACTGCTTGTCCGGTCGAATGAGGAGTGTGAGGGCCTGGCTGGTGATCTCCGGGGGCAGGGGTTCTGTGCCCCCGATGATGGTCTCTTCCATACGGGCCTGGGCCTCTGCGGCCAGCCGCTTGCGTTCGGCGCCTGCAAGTGCTGCCTGCAGCGCCTCTTGGGGGGCCGGCCGAAAGACCCCCTTGCCCCGTCGGTAGAAGTACATCGGCGCTGCGTGCAGGGCAAGGGCCAGGCTTGCCTGCTCGAGCACTGAGGCCCCCGCGCCATAGACCTCTTGGGCAAAGTCGGTAAATGTGAAGTCGTCTTGGGGTGCGCATTGCCAGAGGAAATCGGGGTCGAGTGCCTCGGCCTGGCTCTGGGCCTGGGCCAAGAAGGCCTCTGGTTCGGGTCCGGAGAACTCCAGCAGGCAGGCGGCCTGTTTAATTTTGACGCGGCGGCCGGACTGCAGTTCCAGCTGTAGGCTCGTGTCGGCCTTGCTCAGAATTCTGCCGGCCCGGTATTGGCCCGCATCTTCGAAGAAGCAATACATCCCCTAGCCCTGAGCGTCTGGGCGACGGGCGTCGGCCAGGGCGAGAAGCAGGCGCTCATGAATGCCGCCAAAGGCGCCATTACTCATGACGAGAATGTCATCGCCGGGCCGTGCGGCCTTGGCCACCGCTGCGACGAGGGGGTCGAGGGCCGGATAGGCCTGTGCACGGGGCCCCAGGGGTGCAAGTGCCTCCTCAAGAGACCAGTCGAGCCCGCCTGAAAAACCAAAGACCTGATCAGCGCCGGTGAGTGCCTCGGCCAGACGTGCGCGCATAACCCCCATCTTCATGGTGTTCGATCGCGGCTCTAAGACAGCAAGTACACGGCCCTGCGGTCGGAGATTGCGTCGCAGCCCCGCGACGGTTGTTTGAATGGCGGTGGGATGGTGGGCGAAGTCGTCAAAGACCCGCACCTCCGCGGCGATGCCCCGCAACTGCATCCGGCGCTTAATGCCCAGAAAGCCGGGCACAGCCGCGAGTAGGGGGGCGATCGGCACGCTAAGCGAGAGCGCTGCCCCAAGTGCGCCAGCCAGATTGGCCCGGTTGTGGTCGCCCCAGAGGGGGCTGGTGACTGTGCCTTGTGAGTGTCCGTCGAGCCAGACCGTAAGTTGGTCGCGTCCCTGGCTGTCTTGGCCCTGTGGGGTCAGAACCAATCGCGGGCTGGCAACGCCCGATACTGCGACGGTACCTGCCACGGGCGCGGGGCCGGTATCGAAGCGATGCACGGGGGTGTAGTGGCCACGGGCCAGCACACGCTCCAACGCCGGCTCGCCAGCCTTTACCCAGAGCGCCCCCTCTGACCGAAGGGTACGTACCCAGTGATGAAACTGGGTCTCAATGGCAGCCAGGTCTGGAAAGATGTCGGCGTGGTCGAATTCAAGGTTGTTCAGAATGGCGACTTCGGCACGGTAATGCAGAAACTTTGACCGTTTATCGAAAAATGCCGTGTCGTACTCATCGGCCTCGATGACGAAAGGCGCGCCGGGGGCGGCCGTGCGGGCAGACTGGCCGAAGTTTTCAGGTACCCCGCCAATAAGAAACCCCGGCGACTGGCCGCAGGCATCAAGCAGGTAGGCCAGCAGCGCACTGGTGGTGGTCTTGCCGTGGGTGCCGGCCACCGCGGCGAGTCGCGTCTGGGGAAGGATGTGTTCGGCCATGAACTGCGGGCCAGAGACCATCGGCAGTCGCTGATTGAGCAGAGCCTCCACCAGGGGAAGGCCGCGGCGGGCGACATTGCCCACGACCCAGAGATCGGGCTGAAAGGCCAACTGGTCTGCCTCAAACCCTTCCGTGAGCGCGATACCTGCCTGACGAAGCTGATCGCTCATCGGCGGATAGACCTGGGCATCGCAGCCGGTGACCGTATGGCCCTGAGCACGCGCCAATTGCGCGACCCCGCCCATAAACGTGCCACAGATCCCTATGATGTGAATATGCATGCGGCATTGTACGACCGGCATAATCCGTCGCTATGCATTCCTTACGAGATGAAATTGCCGCCTCGGCAGCGCAGATGATTGCCGAAGAGGGCCTGGACTATCAGTCCGCAAAGCGCAAGGCCTACGATCGCATCACGGGGGGGCACCGCGGTCGTATTGCGCAGGAGGCGCTGCCCACCAATGAGCAGGTAGAGGCGGCTGTGCGGGACTATCTTGCTGTCTTCTGCGCCGAACATCAGCCGGCTCGGCTGCGTAGCCTGCGCCTGCAGGCCCTGGCACTGATGCAGCGGCTTGCGGATTTTCAGCCCGCGCTGCTTGGGGCCGTGGCCAACGGCACCGCCACCGAGTTCAGCGGCATTCATCTGGCCTGCGTCTCTGACAATGCCAAGGCACTCGGTATTTTTCTGCTGGATGCGGGCCTGCAGCCAGAGGCGGTGATGGTGCCGCACCCCGCGGGCCGTGCAGAGGTTGAAGGCCTCGTCTTTACCTGGCAGGGCGAGGCGGTGGTGGTCTCGGTACTGCCTAGCCCCGGACTACCCAAAAGACTCGGGGCGGTGACCATGGCGCAACTTCAGACACTTTTGGACAGAGAGGACGATCAGTGAAGACACGACGTGCGCTTGTGGTCTTGGCGGTGATGGTGATGGCCCTGGTCTCCGGCATCGGCATCGGACTCTGGCGCCTCGCGCCCACGCCGCCGGTGGCTAGTGTGCAATGGTTTTATGCCCTGGAGTTCCCCGGGACGGATGGCCAACCGGTATCGCTAGAGCGTTATCGGGGCGGCTATACCCTGGTGAATTTCTGGGCCACCTGGTGCCCCCCTTGTATCGAGGAAATGCCCGAACTTTCACGATTTCACGACAAATGGTCGTCAAAAGGCATCAAAGTTCTTGGTCTTGCTGTCGACTCGCCCTCCAATGTGCGCGAGTTCCTCGAGGACAAGACGTTTTCCTATCCTTTGCTCATTACCGGGGCCGCGGGCTCTGAGCTCGCGCGCCGACTTGGCAGTAGCATCGATGCCCTGCCCTACACTGCCTTGGTAGACCCAGAAGGCCGGGTGGTGAAGCAGAAGATGGGCAGAATCTATGAAGATGAGCTCATGAAATGGGCAGAAACGGCCAAATAGACAGATCTTTTCCCTCAATCCCCTTTTGACCTCAGGTACACTGCCGGTCATTAGTCGGGAGGACGAAATGGATCTACGAAAGCTAAAGACGCTGATCGACCTGGTCGCAGAGTCGAGCATTTCTGAGCTTGAGATTACCGAAGGCGAGGGCAAAGTACGCATTGTGAAGTCTGTTCCGGTGGCCATGCCCGTCGCGATGGCGCCCATGGTTTCCCATGCGCCGGCGGCTGCTCCGGGCCCGGTTGCGCATCCGGCCGCGATGACCATGCCCGCCGACGCGGCGGAGTCGGCGAGCCGACAGGCTGCCGAGGTGGCAGGCCAGCATCGGGTGACCTCGCCAATGGTCGGTACCTTCTATCGGTCGTCGTCTCCGGGTGCTGCACCTTTTATCTCGGTGGGCGATACCGTCGCCGAGGGGCAGACCCTCTGCGTGATTGAGGCCATGAAACTCATGAATGAAATTCCTGCAGACAAGGCCGGGGTGGTCAAGGAGATCTTGGTGGAAAACGGCAAGGCGGTGGAGTTCGGGCAGGCCTTGTTTGTCATCGGCTAAGGGCGCTGACCATGCCACTTTTTGAGAAGGTACTCATCGCCAACCGCGGCGAGATTGCGTTGCGTATCCAACGGGCCTGCCGCGAACTCGGAATTAAGACTGTGGTGGTACATTCCACCGCGGACATCGAGGCCAAATACGTCAAACTTGCTGATGAGTCGGTCTGTATCGGCCCGCCGCCCTCGCGGGAGAGCTACCTTAATATTCCCGCGATCATTGCCGCCGCCGAGGTCACCGATGCGGAGGCCATTCATCCTGGCTATGGTTTCTTGTCGGAAAACGCCAACTTTGCCGAGCAGGTAGAGCAGAGCGGCTTTCGTTTCATCGGGCCCACGGCCGATGTCATTCGAAAGATGGGCGACAAGGTGGCCGCGAAGCAGGCCATGATCGCGGCGGGGGTGCCGTGTGTGCCGGGGTCTGAGGGGGCCCTGCCGGATGATCCCAAAGAGATTATTCGTGCGGGCCGCGCGGTGGGCTATCCGGTGATCATTAAGGCCTCTGGTGGCGGTGGCGGCCGGGGGATGCGGGTGGTGCACACCGAGGCAGCGCTTCTGAATGCGGTGAACACTACCCGGGCGGAGGCCGCAGCGGCCTTTAACAATCCCGAGGTCTACATGGAGAAGTTCCTGGAGAATCCTCGGCATATTGAGATCCAGATTCTCGCGGACCA
>CAZKWK010000017.1:0-2147 GCA_964556335.1 uncultured Bordetella sp.
CTATGGGCGCCTCCGTTGAGGCATTCGCACAGTGCGACCTCCCCGTAACGGTGGCACAGGCCAGGGTGCCCATGGGGCGTCCCAAGCGAGACCACATCGCTGCGATGGTCCGTTCCTTAGAGATCTCGGAGGCCTGGCAAAAGACCCATGGTCGGGCGCCTTCAGAAAAAGATATTGACGATGTTTATCGAATCTTCGTGCCACTGAACGAGGGGGTCGTAGCCTCGCATGCAGACCTTATTCCTGGGACCCGCGAGGCCGCTGACGGATTACGCGCGCAAGGCATACGCATTGGCTCGACCACGGGATACACCCGTTCGATTATGGAACGGGTTTTACCGCTGGCACGTTCGCAGGGCTATGCACCTGACAACCTCGTCTGCGCCGACGATATGCCCCGCGGTCGACCGAGCCCGATGAATATGTACCGGTGCTTCATCGAGCTGGATGTCTGGCCCGCGCAGTCGGTTGTTAAGGTCGATGACACCGAACCCGGTATCGCTGAAGGCGTCGCTGCAGGGTGTCTTACGGTCGGTGTTGCGCTCTCCGGTAATGGCGCGGGAATTTCCCTAGAGGAATTCTCGCGTATGACGGAGGCTGAGAAGGCGCCGATTCGACAACGATGCGGCGAGACCCTCAAGAAGGCGGGGGCCGACTATGTGATTGACACTGTGGCTGACCTTCTGCCCCTGCTGCAGACCATCGGGAGGCTATAAGCAGAGGTGTAGCCCGCCACTCATGGGCCAGGAATGGGCCAAGCCCACCGACTATAATGGCGGGCTGACCATGCAAATCGCCCAAGAATCCGCCCGAAGGCGCACCTTCGCCATTATTTCCCACCCCGACGCGGGCAAGACCACCCTCACCGAGAAGCTGCTGCTCTACGCAGGTGCCATTCACATTGCGGGCACCGTGAAGGCGAGAAAGTCGTCGCGCCACGCCACCTCGGACTGGATGGAGATCGAGAAGCAGCGGGGCATTTCTGTGGCCAGTTCGGTCATGCAAATGGAGTACCGCGACTGCGTGATCAACCTGCTCGACACTCCAGGACACCAAGACTTCTCTGAAGACACCTATCGGGTGCTCACGGCCGTAGACGCGGCTCTCATGGTGATCGATGCGGCCAACGGGGTGGAGTCGCAGACCCTACGCCTGTTAGAAGTCTGCCGTGCCCGCAACACGCCCATTCTCACCTTCATTAACAAGATGGATCGCGAGGTACAGTCGCCGCTGGATCTGCTCGATGAGATCGAGCGAACACTGGGCATGTCGGTGGTGCCCTTTACCTGGCCTGTGGGCATGGGCAAAGACTTTCATGGCGTCTTTGATCTACAGGAAAATCGTATTCGGGTATTCACACCCGGGGAAGACCGCCGCGCAGAAGACCTTGAGATGATCGAGGGGCTCGATCACCCGGACAACCCAGTACGTTTCGGCGCTGCCTTTGACCAGGCCCGCCAGGAAATCGAACTGGTACAGACGGCCACACCTGCCTTTGACCGTACAGCTTTTCTGGAGGGGCGCCAGACGCCGCTTTTCTTTGGCTCTGCCATTAATAACTTTGGTGTACGGGAAGTGCTTGATGCGTTGGTGGAACTTGCGCCAGCACCTGGACCTCGGGAGAGCCTGCAGCGTCCGGTGGAGCCCAAAGAAGGTAAGTTTGCGGGCGTGGTCTTTAAGGTTCAGGCCAACATGGACCCCGCCCATCGCGATCGTATTGCGTTTTTACGTGTCTATGCCGGACGGTTCGAGCGGGGAATGAGCCTTCGGGTGGTACGTACCGGCAAAGATATTCGTACAAGCAACGCGGTGTCTTTCTTGTCCCAGCGTCGCGACCTTCTGGAAGATGCCTATCCCGGCGACATCATTGGCATCCCCAACCATGGCACCCTGCAGTTGGGCGATACGCTCACCGAAGGCGAGACGCTGCAGTTCACTGGGCTGCCCTTTTTCGCCCCGGAGCTCTTTCAGGCCGTAGAGGTGGCGGACCCGTTAAAGATTAAAAAACTCCGTACCGGTCTGGTGCAGCTTGGCGAAGAAGGGGCGATTCAGGTATTCCGCCCGATGGATGGCGGCACGATGCTGCTGGGCGCGGTAGGCCAGCTACAGTTTGAGGTGGTGCTGCATCGTCTGAAGCATGAATACGG
>CAZKWK010000017.1:2157-4437 GCA_964556335.1 uncultured Bordetella sp.
CCGCTGGATTACTAGCAACAAAGAGGCAACGCTCAAAGACTTCATCAAACAAAACTCGTACCGGGTTGCCGAAGATGCCGTGAACGCGCCGGCTTTTCTCGCGAGCCACGCATCAGAGCTCAATATTGCGATCGAGCGCTGGCCCGACATTCAGTTTCATGCCCTGCGCGAGCACTCTGGCCTCATATTTCAAGCAGGCCTTGCCGCCTAACGGCAGACCTACTAGCGCGGACCTTCTCTCTGAAAGACGAGCCAGTCGGCCAATGAGAGGTCTGTCTCTCCCAAAGCACGTGCCTTAAGCCAGGGAAGCCCCGAGGCGAGATCGGGGCGTCCACGTTGAATCGTGGCCGGCGCATCCGGTAAGACACCCTGCCGGTCTGGGCTGCCCAGCCCGAAGTGAAAGACATAGAAGGGCTCTTGCCCCATACGCAGATCGGTCACAAAGACTTCGGGTACACCCGCGTTGTAGTCTTGGCGCAACCGGTAGAAGCCATGACTGAAGGCCGCCACTCGGGCAACGCCTGGATGTTGGGCATACTGGGCGATGAGGTCTGCGCCTCTGTCATGGCGCTCCCACTTCACCGTTTCAGTCGCGTCAAAAAAACTGTACCAACCCTCGTAATAATCGGTGTCGTTGACCCATACGACGCGCCAGAGCAGGGTATTGAGCGGCGCAGGGGTAACCAATAGTTTTCCCGCACCGGGCGCCTCTGGCAGGCTCTGCAGCGCCACCTGCTTGACGATCTGCTGACCTGTAACCGTCCATAACAAGTACGCGGTACTTACCGCAAGGCCGATATGGCTCCAGATCACTGGCTGTCGGCCGAGTCGTGCGACCGCGAGGACGAGCCCAACAAGTAGAGGCAGGGTATAAAGCGGATCGATAATGAAAATACTGCCCAGACCGAAGGGATGGTCTGAGAACGGCTGCAGCAACTGCGTGCCATAGACCGTAAAGTAATCGAGCGTTGCATGCGTGACCAGTACCAACCAGGCCGCTAGAAGCCAGTCTCGCAGACCCAAGACCAGATGCGTGCGAGAAAACGCCACCGCCTTAGACACACGGTGGCTCAACCATCCTAGAAGTAATGCGGCCAGCGTGAGATAGAAATACCCATGCGACTCCGCCCGATGACGCGTCATGTCGAGAATGGCATCCTCGAAATGTATCAACGCATCAAGATCCGGCAGGGTGGCGACGGCGCCGCCCCAGAGGGCGGCCTTCCAGGCGGCGGTTCGACGACCCAGAAGCGATACCGAAACGGCCGCGCCTAGAGCAAATTGAGAAAGAGAGTCCACGTGCGTTCGATTCGAGAGAGAAAGAGTTGGCGCTCGGCGCTCAGAGGGAAACGAGTCGTCATCATAGAGCCAACCGGCAGAAACATACCCTTGGTGTACGCTCCCGTCTCCCGCTGTGTATTTCGTATGCCATGACAAAAACCAACGACCGCCTTACCGATTTCGATATCGTCATTATTGGCTCAGGTATTGCCGGGCTCTCCTGCGCACGTCGATTGGCCCAGGCAGGACGAACCTCGGTGGTCTTTGACAAGGGCCGAGGCCTAGGGGGTAGGGTTGCCACGCGGCGAACTGAGGGATTTCAGTTCGACCACGGCGCCCAATATATCCATGCAAAAACCCCAGACTTTTCCGCCCTCATCAAAGAAATGACGGCTGCTGGTGCCGCAGCCGACTGGGCCATCGACACCGCACGGGTACGGTCTGTCGGCACCCCAGGCATGTCCTCTCTCGCAAAGTATTTGGCGGCCGGTATAGAGGTACGACAAGGTCTGCAGGTCACGCACCTGATTTCGACAGAAGGCCGTTGGCAGATTGAGGCCAACGGCTGCGACCCTATTCGTGCGTCGCGTGTGGTGATCACTGCCCCTAGCCCACAGGTTCCTACCCTGCTTGGCACGCATCATCCGCTTCATCCGCTTCTGGCCCGGCTTGCTCGGGTAGCCTTTGCCCCCTGCCTTACCCTCATGGCAGTCATCGAGGGTAATGCGGCGCCTTTTGTCGCACGGGAAGAACCAGAGGACGACCTCGCCTGGATCGCCTGCGACAGCAGTAAACCCGGCCGCAGCACCCAGGGCGCCCAGGGCAGCCACAGTTGGGTCGCCCAGGCAAGCCCCCGGTTTAGCGAAACCTTCCTGGAAGAAGATCCCATGGCCCTCACGGCGCGTATGCTCCCGATGCTCTGCGACCGGATTGGCGCGTCATCCACGCAGGTTGTCTATGCCACGGCACATCGATGGCGCTATGCGCGTGTGACCCAGC
>CAZKWK010000017.1:4447-18396 GCA_964556335.1 uncultured Bordetella sp.
CAAATCTGAGGACAATAGGCTCTATTGCGGTGGTGACTGGTGTCTCGGCCCCCGCGTGGAAGCAGCCTGGCAAAGCGGCGTCGCCATGGCAGAAGATATTCTGCTTCATTCAACAGCCCACCCCTAACAACCACCGCCCGCCTATGACTATGCACTGGCCACGATTTCTTCTTATTGCTGCAGGTTTCTTTGGCGCCACGGGTGTGGTTGCGGGCGCCTTCGCGTCGCATGGGCTCGGTTCGCTTGTCGAGCCAAGGCTGGTGGCAATTTTCGCGACGGCTGCGAATTACCAATTACTCCATGCGGTGGCAATCCTCGCGCTCGCGGTGATGGCCCAAAAAGAAGCGACGGGGCCATGGGCTGTCTGGTCAGGACTGAGCTTCATTTTCGGCAACCTGGTTTTTAGTGGCAGCCTCTACATCCGGGTACTTGCAGACAGTCCCGCCCTTGGTGCAATCACCCCGATCGGCGGGCTCGGGTTTATTCTGGGCTGGGTGGGTGTGGTGGTTACAGGCTGGCGCTCGGTGGTAATTCAACGATGATCCACCGCCTCGCCGGTACGCTTGCTCTTGTTGTTTTCTTAGGCGGCTGCGTGGTGCGTACCCAAGACTTTCACTGCATTCGCGAAGATGACGCGAAGACCAACTTTGAGCTCCGAATGTCGCCCACCTCGATAAAAATCAAAGGGGTAGGCTACAGCTTTGACGCGGAACAAGGGGCTGAACGTCTCTACCGCAATCAGACTACAGGGCAGACCGTACGATTTAATCCCGCCAGCGGGAAGCTGGTATTAAGTCAGAATCCCGCGGTTGACTGGGTGTGTACGCGCTACGAGCCCTATTAGCACTGCCGCACCGAGCCACGTTTTAGCAGGCTCATACATCACTCAGTCCTTAAAGTTCCCGTTCGGGAAATAATCGCTCAAACTCCGATCAACCGCAAAGAATTTACCGTTCGGGATTGAAAAAACCCCCCGCCGATGGGCACAGCGGGGGTCCCTTGCCTCAGCGACCTCTGGGGTGACCATGATCTCTTCCGTCCAGGGTGCCAGATTGGCGGACTGGACCCTGCGCCCCAACGCCAACATATGCGCTTGTGCCGCCTACTCGGGCAGCTTGATCGGGTCGTCATAATCTTCTGATCATTGTTTTGTAATACTAAGTCCGCACTATGCGGTAATGAGCAGCGAGAATCTCTCAGAGCCGTCTCCCACTAAGGGCTCGTCGCAGCTAAACATCGCGACGCGTGATTCAGACGAGACCACCGTGGTGGTGTTTAATCTCAAACGCCGCTTCACGGGTGTGTCAGCCACCGTCAATGGTCTGTTACCAGCCCAGAAGCAACTGCGGCATATCGCATATTGCGGCACCGTTTTGCCCAACAGCCGCGACCGCCTCTCTGTTCTTCAAGCCATCTCGGTCTCACGTCGCCCTCCTTCAAACGCAGCGTTTCGCATTTGGCATCTTCGGCGAGATCACGAGATGCTGATTGGTATCTTTGCCAGAGACGTCCTGCGCCTGCCCATCAGACTCGTCTTCACGTCCGCCGCGCAGCACCTCCATGGGCCCTTCCCTCGCTGGCTCATCTCAAAGATGGATGCGGTCATTGCAACCACCACGAAGGCAGCAGCCTTCGTACCCAACACTACCGCCGTGATCCCGCACGGAATCAACACAGCCCATTTCATGCCACCACAAGACAAACGAGAGGCATGGCGAGAATCCGGACTACCGGGAGAAATTGGTATTGGTGTCTTCGGTCGTGTTCGGCCTGACAAGGGTACCGATATATTTGTTGAGGCCCTCATCGCGACACTACCCAGGTTTCCCAAGGCTACGGCGGTCATCGCCGGGTTGACCCAGCCGCGTTACCAATCCTTTCAGGCTGCTCTCGCAAAGAAGATCGACGATGCAGGGCTGTCTGAAAGAATCATCTTCCTCGGAGAGATTCCGGCAAACGAGGTGCATAGCTGGTACCAGCGATGCCTCATCTGTGTGGCCTGCCCCAGATACGAACCCTTTGGCCTCACCCCCTTTGAGGCAGCGGCAAGCGGCTGCGCCCTCGTCTGCTCGAAGACAGGCGCCTTCGAGGCACTCGTTGAAGAAGGTGTAAGCGGCTATTTGTTGCCCGAAAACGATTCGAATCACCTTGCCGCTGCACTCGCGCAACTCCTCACAGACACTCGTGACACAGCACGCATGGGAATCGAGGCGCGAGAACGGGTGACTCTTCATTTCTCTATAGAGAGAGAAGCCGAGGCTATTGATGCGGTCTACAAACGCCTTTTTCGGTCAGCGGCGCTTCGCTAGCACGTGAACGACTCATCATTCGTAAAAGACCTTCCCGAGCGCTTCGCGCTGCGACTCTATGCGGCGCTATGTACCGCACTTATTCCACTGATATGGCTGCGGGCGCACTTTCGAAGCCGGGCTGAGCCCTTGTACGCAGAGAAGATCACAGAGCGTTTCGGGTTGTATTCGAAATCCTCGCCTCCACTGAATACCGATCCTGTTTTGTGGATACATAGCGTCTCCCTGGGCGAGACACGTTCAGCAGAGATTCTTTTAGCGCAACTGCGAACAGCATTTCCTCTGGCGCGAATCCTGCTCACGCATGGCACGAGTACCGGAAGACAGGCCGGAGCGGCGCTATTGAAAGACGACGACATGCAAGTCTGGCAGCCCTGGGATACTCGTGCGATCGTCACCCGATTTCTTCGCCGGTTTCAGCCAAGTCTGTGCATCCTCGTAGAAACGGAGGTCTGGCCTCTCTGGATACAGACACTGAAGGCAGCACAGATTCCCACCATACTGGTCAACGCCCGTCTCAGCCCTCGGAGCTTTCGACTTGCGAGGAAGCTCAAGCACCTCGCTGAACCCACCTACCGTGGGCTATCGCTTGTCTTGGCACAGACAGAGGACGACGCGGAACGCTTTCGTGCGCTTGGTGCGCCAAAGATCGTCACCACCGGGAACCTGAAGTTTGATCTCCCACCTAACCAGGCTCAGCAGGAGCGGGGACGGGGTTGGCGATCCGGACAGACAAAGCCCATCATCATGCTTGCCAGTACACGGGATGGTGAAGAGATGGCCTGGCTCGATCTGTTGGCCAAAATGAGGCCTGCAGTCACATCGGTGCAGTGGCTCATCGTCCCAAGGCAACCCCGAAGATTCTTACTGGTGAGTCAACTGCTCCGCGACAGGGGCTGGACGGTATCGCATCGGTCGCAATGGCACGATGCGGGGCCGCCAGACAATACCGCCGCACACGATACCGTCTGGCTCGGAGACAGTACAGGCGAGATGCAGACCTACTACAGCATGGCTACTGTTGCCTGGCTCGGCGGCAGCTTTGTCGCCCAAGGGGGACAGAATCTTATTGAGGCTGCCATGTGCGGCTGCCCTGTCATCATGGGGCCTCATACGTTTAACTTTACCCAGGCTGCGGCATTCGCCCAACAGACGCAGGCCGCCACGGCTGTCCCGTCCATGGAGGTAGCCTGGGAAGAGACGCAGCGATTACTTCGCTCCCCCGAGGCCTATGCTGCCATGGTGAAGGGCACCGAGCGTCTTGTCTCTCTGGGACATGGTGCTACCCAGAGGACAGTCTCTGCATTATTGGAAGAGGCGCTGCCCCATCTTTAGAGCGGATCCCGTCTGAATGCCTTCGGCCAAGGAGCACGTCGCCGGCAGCATAAGAATGATGGTAGACCCGTGCTCGAACCAGCCAAGTTCTTGGCCCTTGGTAAATCGATAGTCCACAGGCAGGGAGAGGCGCCCTGGCAAGTCACTGCTAAATGTTCGGTCTAGCGCATGAATGCGCATACTTGCCACCAATATGGCGGCGATGGGAATCATGAGGCACGGAATCTCTCGCGGGCCGAGCACCATCTCGAGAATTGCGCGTTCGTTCTTACAGAAGAGGCTCTCAACCCGCTTTAATGCGATCGGATTCACATTCCAGGTATCGCCCGAAATGTAATGCACCTGGGTTAGCCGCCCTTCGTAAGGTGCATGGAACCGATGGTACATGGCCGAGGTGAGTCGAATCGTAAGGTACTGGGAGTCAGCCCATTGCGATAACAGTCGGTCATGAACAAGAAAATCATCGATCCGATAAGGAAAGCCTTTGGCCTGAAAGAGCTGCCCCTGCTCTACCCTGCCCATGGCCCCGACAATGCCATCGCAGGGGCTCACGAAAACGCTTGCGTCAGTATCAATGGTCCGGGCCCCGGGCTTAAGTTCGCGAATAAAACAATCGCGTAGGCTTTCAAACCGTTGCTCCTTGGCCTCACTGAGGTCTAGGTCGGTGAAGAGACGCCAGACCCAGATAGAAACCTTCGTCAGCAGGGGGCTCTTGATTCGGCTCAGCCAGCCCACCCAGCGAGTGACCGCCAGACGGGGAATACGGTTGGTAAGCAGAAAGTTGATGTCTTCGCTGCTGAAGACGGCTCTTAAAGCGCGCATAAAAATTATCGGGTCAGCTATCAACTGCGGTGGTCACGTCGTGTATCGAATACCCCGAGCGCGATGTAAGGAGATCGCTCACCGTCATCAAAGGGTCATGTTTTTGTAATACAAAGCAGAGCATAAGGAGGCTTTGTTACAACATGGATACACCACTGGTAAACCTACTCTGGGGGTCTCTGGCCGCGCTGGCCTCATACAAGATCTACCGCCGTCTTGGGCTGTCTCGGGTAAAGCATCCATCGCTGACCGGGCATTCCCGTATGGCAAAGGCCTTTACCCGCCTTGTGCCACGCTACGCCTACGACGATGAGCACTGGCTTGAAATGGACCATGCCGAAGCCACCATTGTGTCGCAGCGGCGAGCAGGCTTTGAGACGCTGGTGGCCGATCTTGCACAGCGTAGCCCCAAGACGATTGAGGCAGCCACGCGGACTGCACGGTATATCTCCGATGCCCAGTTTATTCGGCATAACCGTATCCCCCTGCAGTTTCGTAATGCAGACCTGATGCGTCTGAAGACAGGCAACCTCTGGAATGAGAGCCAAGGCAGCCGTCTGATTGATCTTGATGGGCAGTCGTTCGTGGATGTCAGTGGCTCCTATGGCGTCAACCTCTTCGGACTCGACTTCTATAAGGAGACCATTGACGAGGCAGCGCGCGAGGCCGGTAATCTTGGCCCCTCGCTGGGGGGCTATCACCCCAGCATCTTGCCGGCCACAGAGATGCTGATGCAGATTTCTGGAATGGAGGAGGTCTCGTTTCATATGTCAGGCACCGAGGCGGTGATGCAGGCTGTCCGGCTCGCCCGCTATCACACGGGTAAAAAGAAACTTGTGCGGTTTAGTGGTGCCTATCACGGCTGGTGGGACGATGTGCAGCCCGGGCCTGGTAACCCCATGCCCCCCTCCCGCCATACCCTTACGCTGCGGGAATGCTACGAGCCCACACTGGCGCATCTTCGTACCCGCAACGATGTGGCCTGTGTGTTGGTGAATCCGATACAGGCCATGCATCCCAACCGCAACGCACCCACAGATGCCCTGCTGATTGACGGCCAGCGCCACGTCGAATTCGACAAAGACGCTTACACCCAATGGCTTGGAGCACTCCGTAGCGTCTGTACCGAGAAGGGCATCGTGCTGATCATGGACGAGGTCTTCCTCGGGTTTAGGCTCGCACTGGGTGGCGCCCAAGAGTACTTCCAGGTGCGGGCGGATCTTGTAACCTACGGCAAGACCCTCGGAGGCGGCCTACCGATCGGCGTACTCTGCGGTAAGGCCCAGTATATGCAGCGCTTCAAGCCCAACCAGCCCGCGGATGTCTGCTTTGCTCGGGGAACCTTCAATGCCCATCCGCATGTCATCGCAGCCATGCATGCCTTTCTGAAGCGGATAACAACGCCAGAGTGTCGCCAGAGGTATGCCGAGGTAGATGACCTCTGGAATCAGCGTAAAGAAAGCGCCAATCAACGGTGTAGAGAACTCAATCTACCGATGCGGTTTGTCGGCATGCCCACCGTCTGGAGTCTGGTCTTTGACCGTCCTGGCCGGTACCACTGGCTGCTTCAGTTTTATCTGCGAAGAGAAGGCATCTACCTCAGCTGGGTGGGTACAGGCCGATTGATCTTTAACTTCGGCTTCTCTGATGCAGATTTCAAGGAATTTGTAAGCCGCTTCACATCGGCAGCACTGAAGTTTCAGGCGGACGGATGGCTGTCAGCCCCCGAGGGGCTCACAGCCAAATCCATCCGACGCGGTGTATTGCGCGAGGTTCTTACCTATCGATTTATGAGGCCCGCACGTGATCCATGGGATCGATCAGTTCGCCCTTCATCAGATACAGCGGTGCCCGATGGTAGAGCTTGATATCGTGAAACGGGTCTGTGAGGATTTTTAAGACCCAGGCGAAGGCTTCAAAGAGGTCTTCTTTAATCGTGAGCTGCAACGCACGGAAAAGCAGGCCCGCAACACCGAGCATCAGCCAGGCAAAGCCGACGATACGCAGGGTCGTGTCCTCATACGAGGCGGGAACCATCCAGGTCACCGTCTCGGGGTACCAGTAGGCGAGCGCAGGAATCGCCGCCCAGATCGAAAGCAGCACTATTTTTCGATTGAGGTTGTAGCCGACCTTGATGGCCTCTTTGAACTCGAATGTGGCGTGGTTGACGGTGTCGTATTCCTTGGACTCAAAGAAAAAATGACCAACCTGCCGCGTAGTCATAGCGACCAGCCAGGCCACCATGGCCGATATCACCGGATCGATGAAGAGAAAGACATAGGCCACCAGAAAAGAAAGGGCACTGACCAGATGGAGCGCCTGGTTAATGCGGCTCTGGTGATAGTAGCGGTGGTCGTCCCATCTCTGGGTATGAAGCGTTTTCTGCAGTCTTTTCAGTGTGGTCACGAAAGTCGTCCTTTGCTCATTGATACGTCTGACAAGAATCTCCCTGATGCCCTTGCAAAAAGCGAGCGAAAAGGCATAAGCACTCTCCTCTCCACTAAGCGCCGCTCGGCACACCATCGACTGTGTCTGAAGAACATGAACCTTTGATGTCCTTGGGGTTTCAGTTCGATGACGGTCATATTCACGCCGTAACAAATCTTTCACGAAACGCTCATCTTTCCGTTATGTTGCAGGCCTAGCCTTGCGGCATGACATTGGAAGACCTTGAGGTTGTACACCTGCGCGCGACGCGCCAGACACTCCGCATCGCGCTTGTGACTGAGACCTACCCCCCGGATATCAACGGGGTCTCACAGACCCTGCATATGCTGACCCAAGGACTCCACGGCCGCGGCCACGAGATTCTGATTGTTCGCCCTCGCCCACAGCCCTCAGGCACAGCACAAGGGGAAGGGCCGATTGAGGAAGTCGTGGTGAAAGGGCTGCCCATTCCCATGTATAGCGACCTGCGATTTGGGCTTCCTGCCAAGGGCTTTCTTACCCGCCTCTGGTCCTCTCGTCGGCCAGACTTGGTGCACATTGCGACCGAGGGGCCCCTAGGATGGTCTGCCGTGCAGGCAGCAAAAAAGCTCAAGATTCCGATGACCTCGGACTTTCGCACCAACTTTCATGCCTACAGCGCCTTCTACAAACTCGGTTGGCTAAAAGGCACCATCGTGCGGTACCTACGAAAGTTTCATAACGCCACCAATTGCACCATGGTGCCCACCGAGGAACTCCGCGCGGGCCTCGCTGCGCAGGGATTTAAGCGGCTTGAAGTAGTTCCGCGGGGTATCGATACCGATCACTTCACCCCCGCAAAGCGGTCAGAGGCCCTTCGTGCATCGTGGGGCGCGGGCCACGACAGACTGGTATTGCTCTCAGTAGGACGACTCGCTGCGGAAAAGAATCTCGACCTCGTGATTCAGACCTACGAACATCTCCGTGCGCAGCGACAGGAGATCACGCTCGTCTTCGTCGGGGACGGCCCCCTTCGGCAGAAACTGAGCCGCGACTGCCCCGAAGCGGTCTTTGCTGGTGTGCGTCGCGGAGACGACCTGGCGACCCACTATGCGAGCGCTGATATCTTTCTCTTCCCCAGCCTCACGGAGACCTTCGGAAATGTCACCCTTGAGGCCATGGCCAGTGGCTTAGGCGTGGTGGCCTTTGCCTGTGCAGGCGCCAAATGGCTCATTGAGAACGGCCGCACGGGTCTCACGGTCGAACCCGGCGATCACCGCAGCTTCACCGATCAGGCAGAACGTCTGGCCACGGATGGCCCCTTGCTCGCCCGCATACGTCACGGGGCCCGCGAGGCGAGCCTTCAAAGCAACTGGTCCAGTATTGTGACAAAGGCCGAGGAGATCATGGTCTCCTCGGCCTCTGCGCGACAGCCCTAATGCACTACGCAATACCGATTACGCCCCCGTCGTCGCGGGTGATGACGATGGTGGCGGAACGGGGACGGCCCGTGTTTGGGCCATAGCCCGCGTTGCCTGGCCAGCTGCTTTCAAACTGTCCCTTGGCCATCTGATCCGGCTTGGTGTTCTCACCCGGATGCTGGATGTTGACGAAGATCGCCTTACCATCGGGTGTCTCCACCATGCCGGTTACCTCTGCCCCTGGTGGCGCCACCAAGAACCGACGCAGATTTGCCTCACCGAGTTGGGCCCCAATGAAGGTCTCCTGGTCGGCCGTCTGTCCCTTCAGGTCGTTGCGCACAGCGATTTTCTTGCCATCACCCACGCGGCCCGGAATGGCAGCGAGCAACATGCAGTTGCTCTTATCCGTCATGGACCCATCATCGGTCTGAATCCAGCAAATACCTGTGGCCTTGCTAAACCAGAGCCCATCGGGCGAAGCAAAGCTGTTGTTTCTTGTGAGGCCCGAGAGGTTCATTGCCCCACTGGTCTCCTCTGCGCCAAATACATAGATATCCCACCGGAATCGCTGGCTTGGGCCAGAGGCAGCCAGCTCTTTGAATCGGAGAATATGTCCATGGGGGTTGCCTGCGCGCTTTTTGCCATCGGGATCGGCATAGGCGCGCGGATTGGCGGCATTCGTGGTTCCGGGCATCCGATTGCGATCACTGTTGTTGGTGAGTGCAAAGTAGATCTCGCCATTGGCGGGGTTCACTGCACCCCATTCGGGCCGATCCATCGGCGTGGCGCCCACAGCATCCGCGGCAAGACGGGCGTAGACGAAGACTTCGGCCTGATTGGCAAACGAGAACTTTGTGTACCCCGAAATCTGGGGGTTTGCCATATCAAGGGGCAGCCATTGACCTGATCCGTCCTCATTGAATTTGGCTGCAAAAAGCTGGCCCTCGTCCAGATACTTGTTGCCCGCGGCAAGACCACGGCCGATATCTTTGGGATCCCAGGCGGCTGTGCTTACAAACTTATAGATGTACTCATTGCGCCCGTCGCAGCCCATATAGACCACCAGAGGCTTACCGGCCACAGGGGTGGCAAAGACGGCCGCCTCATGGACGAACCGGCCACAGGCAACCCGCTGCACAGGCATGGAGTCGGGACGCAGCGGGTCAATCTCGGTCAGGTAGCCGTGGGTATTGGGCTCCTGGCGATAGTCTGCGCGGGGGCTATTTCCCTTTAAGGCCACATCCCAGCGCTCAAAACGGCTGTCATCGGATGTACCGGACACGGTATGCCAGCCCTGCGAGAAAGCGTTTTTCCCAGACGGTATGGAGTCCTGCACACCATAACGCTTCAGGGCGGTCTGTGTCTTCGCGTCGATGGCCTGCCCCACCGTACGGCTAAAGTAGGGATAGAAGTTCTCCTCGCAGGCCAGGTACGTGCCCCACGGCGTGCGGCCATGACCACAGTTATTGATCGTGCCACGGGCACGGTCGCCATCGGGAAACTTCTTTGTCACCATCAGCGCACGAATATCGGCGAGGTGCTTCTTGGGACCCGAGATGGCGACCACCGTCTGCGGAGTGACATGGCGATTAAACTCCGAGCCGCGCACCATCTTCCAGCTACGGCCCTCACGGCGAATCTCTGTCACCGTGACACCATGGGTATTGATCTCTTTGAGCACTTCCAGTTCAGGCCGGGTTCCCAGATCCCACTGTCCCCACTGGTCAAATTTCTTGCCTGACACCCCATTAGATGTCTGGCCGTTGGACATCGTGAAGGCCGCCTCGGCCGAACTCTCGTGGTTCACCACCAAGAGGGCACGGCCCGTATCGCGGGTGGTGTACTTCCCCTCCTCGGTAATGAAATAGAGGTCCATGCCATCGTGCTGATCACCGATACGGTGGGTGAAGTCATCGGTCTCCACGCCGGTATTGGTGTAGGCGGGCACACTGAAATCCAACGCATCACCGGTAGCATGCACAACCTGATAGGAATAGCCCGGTGGCAGCACCACCGCATCGGCCAGGCTCTTCTGTACGGGAGAGAACCCTAGCCGTGCCTTGGTGGTTGCTGAGGAGAGCTCTGCCGCTTCGGCAGCGGTATCCACCGAGAGGAGCCCGGACGCAGTGGCGAGACTGGCAAGCCCGAATGCCCCACGCAAGACATCACGACGTGCGGGACTCTCGAGACTCTTCTCAAGAACATCCTGGAAATGGGGTTCTGTACTGCTGTTCAGAATACGATCATCTTGGCTGTGCGACATGCGAAGGCTCCTTTGTGCGAAGAAGAGAATTTCTCCCCCGCATTAGAGCGAACGCATATGAAACGACGATGACAGCCCCTGCCATACCCGCAGCGCATCTACGGTCTCCTGTACATCATGCACCCGGATAATGCGGGCCCCCTGCTGTGCGGCATAGAGCGCGGCCGCCAGACTTCCCGCCAGACGCTCCTGTACAGGCGCATCGCGCCCAAGCAGCGCTGCTATGAGCGACTTGCGCGACAACCCCACCAGCGGCTGGCCACTCGCAGAAAGCTGGGGTAGCGCCTGCAGGAGTGCCAGGTTATGGGCGAGCGTCTTGCCAAACCCGAAGCCAGGATCGAGAAAGATCTGATCCGCATGAAAACCGCAGGCGAAGAGGTGCTGCTGCTGCTGATGCAAGAACCCGAAGACCTCCCTGACTACATCGGCATACTGCGGTGCCTGCTGCATGGTCTGCGGCTCACCCTGCATATGCATGACACAGACCGAGCAGCCAGCATCCCGTATCGTTCCTAAGAGCCCCTGCATGCCGGCCTCCCGAAACCCAGTGACATCGTTCACCATGTCGATGCCAATCTTGATGGCCGCTGCGACGACCTGCGGGCGACGCGAGTCGAGGGAAAGCGGCAGCCCGAGGTCTTGCAGCGCCTCGAGTACGGGCAAGACCCGTTGCGCCTCCTCCTCTTGGGATACCGCCTCAGCGCCCGGTCGCGTGCTCTCGCCTCCCACATCGATAATGTCTGCGCCCTGTGACTGTAGCAACTGCGCGCGGGCGCGCGCCGCATCAATGCCGCGCACCAGGCCGCCATCGGAGAACGAGTCGGGCGTGAGATTCAGAATTCCCATCACCCAGGGCCGGCCCGTATCGAGCCCATAGCGCCCCAGGCGTTGGGTCATGTCAGTGCATCGGCAAGGGCCTGAGCATACTTCTGGGCCTCCGCCTCATCAGGAGACTCCACCATGATGCGCAGCACCGGCTCGGTACCGGAGGGACGGATAAGCACACGACCACTGCCTTCAATGGCCCGCGAAACATCCTGATAGACCCGCTGAAAGCCCGCGTGGGTCTTCCAGTCGAGATGGTCTACCAACGGGTGATTGATCATGACCTGTGGATAGAGTCGAAGATCGCCCATGTAGTCCACTAAGGACTGCTCTGACCAGACCAGCGCCGCCAAGACCTGTAATGCACTCACGATGCCATCGCCCGTGGTGTGCTTATCAAGGCAGAGCAGATGCCCGGAGGACTCGCCACCAAGTTCCCATCCGGTCTCTTTCAGCATCTCGAGCACATACCGATCGCCCACCTTCGCACGCCGGAAATCCAGACCCATTGCAAGCAGTCGATGCTCCAGCGCGAGATTCGACATCAATGTGCCCACTACGCCCTGTACCGCGCCCTTGCCCGTATGACGCACGCGGTGGCGGGCCAATACATACAGAAGCTCGTCCCCATTAAAGAGTCGGCCTGAAGCATCCGCCATCGCGAGTCGGTCGCCATCACCATCTAGGGCAATACCAAAATCGGCCTTCACATCACGCACCTTCTGGGCCATAGCCTGAGGGCTAGCAGCACCCAGGTTCTGGTTGATGTTGAAGCCGTCGGGTGCATCGCCCAGGCGAATGACTTCGGCGCCCAGTTCATGAAAGACCGACCCAGCCACGTGGTAGGCCGCACCATGGGCCGAGTCGACCACGAGCCGCATGCCCTTTAAGGACATGCGCGAGGGAAAGGTGCCCTTGCAGAACTCAATGTACCGGCCAGCCGCATCTTCGAGCCGACGGGCCTTGCCTAGGAGCTGTGGATCCGCGCAGACCTGAGGCTGATCAATGGCCTTCTCAATCTCCAACTCAATGGCATCGGGCAGCTTCTCTCCCTGGCCATCGAAGAACTTGATGCCGTTGTCCTCAAAGGGGTTGTGCGAGGCACTGATGACCACCCCCGCCGAGAGGCGCAGGGTACGGGTGAGATAGGCAATGGCAGGCGTTGGCATGGGACCAGCCAGCACGACATCGACGCCCGCGCTCGCAAAACCCGCCTCAAGCGCCGCCTCAAGGATGTAGCCGGAGATGCGGGTGTCTTTGCCGATGAGAACCGTGGGCTCATCGTAATGGCTTGCAAGAATGCGGCCGGCAGCCATTCCGAGCCGCAAAACAAAATCCGGGGTGATCGGTGGTGTGCCGACCCTGCCCCGGATTCCGTCTGTTCCGAAATATTGTCTGGTCATAGATCGCTATTTTAGCGAACCAGACCAGACGCGCGGACAAGCCTGCTGCCCTGGTACGACTCCCCTGCGGTTCAGGCCGGGGCCGCGGCGCTATCAGGCGCCACCTTGGGATCGGACCCACCTGAGGGCGCGTTGCCACCACCCGGACCAGACTGCTTCGGTGGACGGGGTGCACGGCCCGACATAATGTCGTCGATCTGCTCTGCATCGATGGTCTCCCATTCCAGCAGGGCATTGGCCATGGCATGCATCTTGTCCTTGTTGTCTTCGATGAGCTTTCTGGCCACCGCATACTGCTGATCAATGATCTTGCGGATCTCGGCATCCACCTTCTGCATGGTCGACTCAGAGACGTGGGTGGTCTTGGTAATCGAGCGGCCCAAGAAGACCTCGCCCTCATTCTCGGCATAGACCATGGGGCCCAGGGCCTCACTCATGCCATAGCGCGTCACCATGTCACGCGCAAGCGCGGTGGCACGCTCAAAATCGTTGGAGGCCCCCGTGGTCATCTGATTCATGAAGACCTCTTCGGCAATACGCCCCCCAAAGAGCACTGCAATGGTGCTGAGCATGCGATCACGGTCCATGCTGTAACGATCGCCCTCGGGCAGCTGCATGGTGACGCCCAAAGCGCGGCCACGCGGAATAATCGTGACCTTATGCACGGGGTCGGTCTTTGGCATCATGCGGGCAACCAAGGCATGGCCTGACTCGTGGTAGGCCGTATTACGACGCTCTTCTTCGGGCATGACGATCGAACGACGCTCGGCCCCCATCAGAATCTTGTCCTTGGCCTTCTCAAAGTCTTCCATATCCACCAGACGGCCATTACGACGCGCTGCGAAGAGGGCTGCTTCGTTGACCAGGTTGGCAAGATCGGCGCCGGACATGCCCGGGGTTCCGCGCGCAAGGATATCGGCCTTGACGTCAGGCGCCATCGGCACCTTACGCATGTGCACCGTGAGAATCTGCTCACGGCCGCGCACATCGGGCAGAGGCACCACCACTTGACGGTCAAACCGGCCCGGACGCAGCAACGCGGGGTCAAGCACGTCAGGGCGGTTGGTGGCCGCGATCACGATGATGCCCTGGTTGGTCTCAAAACCATCCATTTCCACGAGCATCTGGTTCAAGGTCTGCTCACGCTCGTCGTTACCACCACCTC